>JAVEYA010000035.1:0-20843 GCA_034003745.1 Clostridia bacterium | reverse complement strand
CCGACAAGAATTTCCAAGTGCTCCTCCTTAGGGAGGATTCTGATCACTCTTTCTTCAACTTCTTCCTGGGTTCTCTCATCGCGCGTAAAGACCAGTTGATAATTTACAGCTCGTTCATTTAGAAACCGCAGCGCTTCGTCCAGTGTTTTGCCGCATAACAGTAAGCTTTGGGCCTCACTGATTGCTGCCGCCATTATATTTCCATTATTTCCTTTTCTTTGGCTTCTAAAACATGGTCGACTTCCTTGATATATTTATCTGTCAGCTTCTGGATATCCTCCTGGCCCTTCTTGGTTTCATCCTCCGTGATTTGTTTGCCTTTTTCCATCGCTTTTAACTTCTCATTGCTGTCCCGGCGGATATTTCTGATACTGACGCGGCCCTCTTCCGCTTTCTTCTTAATCGCTTTCACCAGTTCCAATCTTCTTTCCTGAGTCAGCTGCGGAATGATAATTCTGATCAGAGCGCCGTCGCTGGAAGGATTTAAGCCTAAATCCGATTTCAAAATCGCTTTTTCAATCAGCGGCGTCAGTGTTTTATCCCAGGGCTGAATCGTTAAAAGCCGCGGTTCCGGCGCCGAAATATTGGCCAGCTGATTCACCGGCGTAGTCGCTCCGTAATAGTCCACAGACAGCTTATCCAGAATTGCAGGGTTGGCCCGTCCGGCTCTCAAGGTTGAAAGATCCTTCCTGAGAATTTCCACCGTTTTCTTCATCTTGTCTTCAGACTCATTAATTACCTCTTTCAGCATGTTGCATCTTCCCTCCCAACATAAGTTCCGATTTTTTCCCCTATGATGGCTTTTTTAATATTCCCTTCCTGCAGTATACTGAAAATTATCAGTGCGATTTTATTGTCCATGCACAACGAAGCTGCAGTGGAATCAATCACTTTAAGCCCTTTATTCAAAACGTCGATATAAGACAGTTCCGTAAATTTCTTAGCCTGGGGATTCTTCTTCGGGTCGGAATCATAAACGCCTTCCACTGTCTTAGCCATGAGAATGACTTCCGCTTCAATTTCCGCCGCTCTTAACGCCGCAGTGGTATCCGTAGAAAAATACGGATTCCCTGTACCGGCGGCAAAAATCACCACCCGGCCCTTTTCCAAATGCCGGATCGCTCTGCGGCGAATATACGGCTCTGCTACCTGCCGCATTTCAATGGCCGAAAGCACCCTTGTGGCGACGCCGCGGCTTTCCAGGGCGTCTTGCAGCGCCAATGCGTTAATGACGGTAGCCAGCATCCCCATATAGTCGGCTGTGGCCCTGTCCATGCCTCTTTCAGAACCGGAAACACCGCGCCAGATATTGCCTCCGCCTACCACAACGGCGGTTTCGACGCCCATCTCCACAATTTCTTTGATTTGTCTGGCAATGGAATCCAGTATCTTGTGTTCCAGGCCGTAACCCAGTTCCCCTGCCAGGGCTTCCCCGCTCAGTTTTATTACAACTCTCTTAAATTTGCTGGTCATAAAGAAGAGTTCCTCCAATCTGTTTTTCTACATGAATAGGGAAAACCCTTTTTTCCGCTTCAGGACATTTCCATTAGCAAAAAGAGAACACGAATGTTCTCTCTTTGCTAAATTTAGTTAGCCTTTGATCTGAGCCATGACTTCCGCGGCAAAGTTTTCCTGTTTCTTTTCCAGTCCTTCGCCCATTTCAAAGCGCACAAAACGTCTGACTTGGATATTCTCCCCGATTTTGGTGATCTTCTCAATAATCAGCTGATTGACCGTCATATCCTGGTCGCGGATATAGGGCTGTTCCAGCAGGCAGACCTCTTTATAATACTTTTCAATCCGGCCTTCCACCATTTTATCGACGATTTTTTCCGGCTTGCCTTCATTTAAAGCCTGCTGTTTGAGAATCTCTTTTTCCTTGTTGATAACCTCAGCGGGAACCTGTTCTTTGGTAACATACTCGGGTTTAGCCGCAGCAATCTGCATAGCGATTTCTTTTGCCAGCTCCCGGAACTCCGGCGTTTTGGCGACAAAATCCGTCTCGCAGTTTACTTCCACCAGTACCCCGATCCGTCCCTGACCGTGAATATAGGCTTCAACGATCCCTTCGGCAGCAATGCGGCCGGATTTTTTAGCCGCGGCTGCCAAACCTTTCTCCCTAAGATACTCAATCGCTTTCTCCATATTGGCTTCGTTTTCAATCAGGGCTTTTTTACAGTCCAGCATGCCGGCGCCTGTTCTTTCCCTGAGTTCTTTCACCATTTCCGTTGTGACCATGGACTCACCTCCAAATTTATTATACCCAAAATAAAGGCGGGGGCGGGAGCGTTATCCCCCAAGGCCCCCGCATTGTTGCAGACCTGAATATGCCTTAACCTTCCGTTGCTTCTTCCGCCGCAGATTCATTCGCCGCATCGCTTGTTGCAACGTTTTCTTCCGCAACCGGTTCTGCAGCTTGAACTGCCGGAACAACCCTGGCTTCAGCCGCCATATCGGCAGCGTCAACGCCCTGGTTGGCTTCCATGACAGCATCGGCCATTTTCGACGCCAGCAATTTAACAGCACGGATTGCGTCGTCATTGCCCGGGATAACATAATCAACTTCATCGGGGTCGCAGTTTGTATCGACGACAGCGACGATCGGAATACCCAGACGCCTTGCCTCGGCAATGGCAATGTGTTCCTTGCGCGGGTCAATGATGAATACCGCGCCGGGCAAACCGGGCATATCTTTGATGCCGCCCAGGAATCTCTCCAGCTTTTCCGCTTCCGCCATCAGTTTGGCGACTTCTTTCTTGGGTAAAACGTCGAAAGTGCCGTCTTCTTGCATATTTTCCAAATCTTTTAGTCTCCGGATACGCTTTTGAATCGTATTGTAGTTCGTCAGCGTACCGCCCAGCCAGCGTTCATGCACATAAAACATGCCGCAGCGCCTGGCCTCGTCCCTGATCGTTTCCTGCGCCTGCTTCTTGGTACCGACAAACAGGATATGCTTTCCGTCCGCAACGGTGCTGCGGATAAATTCATAAGCCTCTTCCACTTTTTTCACGGTTTTCTGCAAATCGATAATATAGATACCGTTGCGTTCCGTAAAAATATACACCGCCATTTTAGGGTTCCAACGGCGGGTCTGATGACCGAAATGCACCCCTGCTTCCAGCAATTGTTTCATAGAGATGACAGACATGTGTACACCTCCTTTCCTAAACGGTTTTTTCCTCCGCCGCTTCATCTCCCTTTTCGACCTGAAAACAGGCACCGTAAAAGGAATCCGCCAGCGTGTGTAATAACACCAATAGACAGTATAGCATACCTATATTAAAAATGACAAATATTTTTCAATAAATTTATCCTTCTACCGGGCGTTGTGTAATTCTTCCATTAATCTGAGTTTCAGTCTGATCTCGTCTTGAGATACGCCGAGCTTGGCGGCAATCTCCAGAACCGATAGACCTTGTTGATGTAAAACACTAATATCTGTGTCTTTGGTATTCACCGGTATTGGTTCTATGTCGCTCAACGCCTGCGCCGAAGCTTTCTTTCGGGGAATTGTTTTTTTCTCCCGAAATTGAATTTCTTCTCCGGCCTCTTGAAAAACCGGCGCCGGCATTATGGGCACAGGCGCGGTCATTACCGGCGGAGGTGGAATAGCTCCGCCCCGGTCTTCCACTCCCTGCAGGAGCATATCCACAATACGCGAATTCTCCTGCACCATTTCCGCTATGTGCAGCTCAATCCTGCGGTATTCCTCTTTCATTTCCCTGTATTGGACCAACTTCTTCAGGACAGCCAGCAGAAGAAAAATATTTATAATCAAGATCAGTATTCCCAATAGTTCCAACCAGAATCTACCCCCTCTTCCAGAGGTTTTCGCGCATCATATTTTTACATCCAACAGACTTCCCAGCATTTTTTCCGTTGTCGTCTTAGCGCCTTGCTCTGCACTATCAGCGCCTTCTTCGCTTGGCGACCTGTCTTTTGGCTCCGCTGTTTGACGCTTTTTGCCGCGGTCCTCCCGATTCTTCTCTTGTTCATCCTGTATCTTTTTCTGGGCGGTTTGTTCTGTTTTTTTGACCGTATCTTCCTTGTCCTTAATATCCTGGCGCAGCATTTGTCCCAAAATCTGTTCTTCCGTCTGCTGCAGCCTTTGCTGGACGCGCTGCACACGGTTCACCTGACCGGCCTGGGGCAGGATTACCTGCATATCGATTGGATTTACCGTCACGGGTCAGCCACCTGCCTTTACATCGTGACATATTTGATCTCGTGATCTTCCAATATGAAAATAACGGTTTTCATTTCATCCGGCACCGTATGCGTCGCTTTACCCATAAAAATGGTCACGCCGGAATAAACCGTCTCCTGTACCGATACTTTGGCTTTTTCCATGTTGGCAAACAGCGCCTCAAGTTCGCTTCTACGCTCGTCCAATTCCGCCATCTCCTGGCTCATATGATATTGCGAACGCGAGGATTTGAGCAAAATATCTTTCTTATTGTTATCCAGCTCACCATATTTCTGTTTTATTTCCTGTAAAGTTTTTAATATTTTATCATTTTTATTGTAACTATCGCGCAATTCCAGCAGTTTTTTGTTAAGGCTCTTAAATTCTTCGCGTATTTCCGGGGAGATGCCCACTTCCAGCGTGGTGACGGTGCCCAGAGCCGAACCGATGTTCCGGGCCTGGATTTCCTCGCCGGCACAACATTTACCGCCCACCAAGAGGCCTTTTCTTCCGCCGACGATGACCTTGCGGGCCGCGGTGGTAGTGCTGTGCATAATCGCCTCGGTCACGATAATGTTCTCTTTGCTTTCCACGCTGCTGTTTTCAATATAGCGGGCATAGATATTCCCCAGAACAGCGGCCTGCCCGCGTACAATACCCTTTTTAACCTGCAGGTTGCCGTCGGTTTTGACCATCCCCTCCAGATTCCCGTAGATAACCACATCGCCGGTAGCCTCCACTTTGAAACTGGTCTTAACATTGCCGTAAACCATCACGGTTCCGGGAAAATGGATATTGCCGATATTAAAGTCAACATCGCCTTTCACTTCGTAAGAAGAATAAATATTGACTTTCTTATTGGCGTATACGATATGTCCGGCCTTGGCCGCCAAAAGCTTGCCGCCGTTTTCTGCCGCCTTGGTGTTCTGTCCTCCGGGCAACCTGATATCCTTGCCTTGCAGCGCTTTTCTTTCTTCGCCCAAAACAGTCATTCCGCTTTTACCGGGCTGAGGAGGCGTTTTTTCCACCAGCAACGCATCTTCTTCTACTGTCTGAATCAGATTTAAGTCATGAAAATCCACACTGCCGTCGGATAATTCCTGGGGTTTGATTTCAATATTCTGCGTATTAAAATAATAAATCAAAGCGGCGTTGATTCCAGGTATAACCGGCAGCCCTTCTGCGATCAGCCATTCGTTATAGCGGTCCTGCTCACCGGGAATTAACGGGATTATCTCTTTTTTTATTCCGTAGATAATTTTTTGGTCCTGTAAAACCCGTTCAATATCCTGCGCGGTAATCTTTGTTCCATTAAGAAAAGGAATCAGAATCAAATACGCTTTCATCTGGTCCTGGCTCATTCTCACCAATAAAAGCGGCTTATCCTCCATCTGCGCATGAAGTTCCGCAATTTTCCTTTCCAGGCCCAGGTTGTCTGCATAGATTTCTTTCACCGCTGTGGCATCATGAGGAATTTTTCTTCTTAACAACTCCGCGCTTAATTGCTCCGGCTTAATATAAACCAGCAATTTTTCCTCTCTGACGCTCAGATAAATTCCGTCATCGCGTTTGGTCAAGGTCAGCCTCATGCCCCTGGCGGGCTCTTTATTTTCCAAGCTGGTCTCCATAAACACACACCCTTTCATTGACAACTCGGGGGGCACAACCGAGACGATACAGGCCCCGGGCAGTATATCTCTCAGGTGCAGTCCTGCAGCTGATGAAACCTGGCCAACTTTCCGCGCAGGCGAAAGATAGCTTTTGTGTGCAATTGTGAAACACGCGAATCGGACAGGTCCAGGACCTGGGCAATTTCCTTATTGCTTAAATCATTATAATAAAACAGGCTGACGACGGTTCTCTCCTTTTCAGGCAACTCACCGATCGCCTTCGCCAGCATATTCTTGATTTCCTTATCCTCCGCGGCGGCAAGGGGATTGGGGCTGGCGTCATCCCTGACCACTTCTTTAATGGAAGCGGCATCGTCGTCGATAACCGGATCGTCTAAAGAGATCAGGGTAATATACTGAATATTACTCAGCCAGCTGCGGTACTCTTCCACAGAGATATTCAATTCCGCAGCCACATCCTCATCGCTGCAGGATTTCTCCCCGGCGGTCTCCAGCTTATGAAAAGCCTGTTCAACCATTTTGGCTTTCTTCCTGGTTGTGACCGGCACCCAATCTTCCTTGCGGATCCCGTCCAGCATCGCCCCTTTGATGCGTTTGGAAGCATAACCGGCAAAGGGGATGCCCAAATCCGGATTAAACCGCTCAATGGCTTCGATCAAACCAAAAATACCGTAACTGAACAGGTCGTCCTTATAAAAATTGTCGGGAAGCTGATAAGAAACTTTATTTGCTATTTTCTGAACCAGGGAAATATAGTGCACAATCAGCTCTTCTTTTGTCTCCGCACTGCGCTGTTCGATATAGTCTTTCCATAGTTTCTTCACATCTGGCTCCATGCACTGATCCCCCGTATTTAAATGATAACCGGGCTCCTGTTGACCGTTTTTACGGTGAGCTTGGCGTCCTCGGTAGAAAAAACAATCGTACGGCCGTAAGTGCCTCCAACATCCTCTGCGCTGATCCGGATTCCCTCATTATTCAGAATCCTTTTGACTGCTTCAATATTCCTGTCCCCGATTCTTAATATCTCATTCTTTTGCGAATAACTGAACATCTGAGCGCCCCCGGCAATCTTGGCAATCAGGCGGGATTTCCTGGCGCCCTGCTTTTGCATTTCTTCTATCAGCTGCGGGATTCCTGTGTCCGCGTATTTGGCTTTGTTGGAAGATTGTCTGCTTTGCGTGCTGTCCGGCAGCATCACGTGTACCATACCGCCGACCTTGGCGACAGGGTCCAACAGGCAGACTCCGACACAAGAGCCCAATCCGATTGTCGTTAAATTTTGCGGATACAGGGCTGTCCGCAGTTCCGCCATTCCCACTTTAACAGGTTCTATTTGCATCAAGACACTCCCAGCGCTTTCATTAATGCTTCCAATGTTTCAGGCTCCGGCAAAAAGAAAAAATGTCCGGTAATTTCTTTTTCTTGCTCAATAAATATATTTTCGATGACGAGCGCGTAATCGCTGACATTCCCTATTTGCTGCAAGACTTCTCCTAAAATGGCGCCGGCCATATCTATAGCCATCTGCGGCACCGACGGCTCCAGCTTGGTTTGGGTAAACATGGAAAGTACGTTTAAATAGGAGCCCGCCAGAATATTGACGATTTCATTAAAGGCGGAAGCGTGCATATCGGTCCATTCATGCGACTCCTGTTGTATTCCCGTAAAAAGTATATCCATAAAAAACATGACCTGATCAAAAGGTAAAAGGAAGAGAATACCCATAGGCATATCGCCATCCACTTGCATATATCCGCCGACAACTTCTTTGTCGGCCCCGCCGACAATTTCCACGATCTGGGCAAAAGGGGCCACCTTGGCGTGGGGCACCGACATATCTATTTTACGGTTCAGCATAATTGAAAGGGAAGTAGCGGCATTGCCCGCCCCGATATTGCTGATTTCTTTTAAGGCGTCAATCTGCATGTTGTTTAAATCGGTATAGTCTTTCATCTTTAACCACCTGCCTTAATAGCTTGTTGATACGCATCTGAACAGGCTGAATATTTAGTGCTGAACGCCCAGTTCCAGCACCTTAGCCAAATCCAGAATGATCAAGAGACGCTCTTCCAGTTTGCCGATGCCGCTGATAAATTGGTTTTCCGCGCCATGGATACTTTGATGCTTTTCAATGCTCTGCTGGGGCAAGCTCAATACCTCCGTCACCAAATCTACGGTCAGCCCGATTATCGTATCGTCATACCGAAAAACAATAATTCGGGTATCATCCGTGACCTCCTGACCGGCCAGTTCAAAGCGCAGATGGGAGTCCACAATCGGAATGATAGCGCCCCGCAGGTTGATTACCCCCTTGATATACTCCGGGGCCCGGGGCACCCTGGTGATATTGCTCCATCTGATAATCTCCTGCACCGCCAGTATTTCTACCGCATATTCGTTGCTATCCAGTTTAAAAGCCACATACTGGTCACTCATATTTTCGCCTCCTCTTACTATTTACAAGTTTAAAACAATGTCCCGATATCAATAATCAGCGAGACGCTGCCATCGCCCAAAATCGTGGCGCCCGCAATTCCGGGGATACCGGAAAGGGTTTTACCCAGGGAATTAATCACCGTTTCCTGCTGGCCAACCAATTCATCCACGACAACACCTATTTGCGTGTCCCCTTTTCTGACCACGACCACGTACAATTCCTCCGGAGTCCTGTTGCCGGGAACGGCCAGAATACTGCGCAGAAAATACAGCGGTAAAACCTTGCCCCGCAATACCACAACCTGCTGTCCCTGCACATCCTTGACCTGGGATAATTCCAAAGAGGTCGTCTCGTCAATATTCGCCAGCGGTATGGCGTAAAGCTCCTGCTGCACCTTGACCATCAAAGCCTGAATAATGGCTAAAGTAAGCGGCAGTTTGATAATAAACTTGGTACCCTGTCCTTTTCTGGTTTCCACATAGACCTGGCCGTTTAAGGACAGTATCTTACTCTTGACCACATCCAGACCCACGCCGCGTCCGGAAAGGTCTGTCACCTTTTCCGCCGTGGAGAAACCCGGCTCAAAAATCAGATTCAGAATCTGCTGTTCCTCCAGCGTATCGGCCTCATGCTGAGAAATGACATTATTCTCAATCGCCTTCTTTTTGATGGCTTCGAAGTCAATCCCTCTGCCGTCATCCTCGACGATAATAACGACTCTGTTCCCTTCTTGCTTGGCCTGCAGTTTTAAAAGCCCCACCGGGTTCTTCTTTAAAGCCAGCCTTTCTTCCGGTAATTCCAAGCCGTGGTCCAGGGAGTTTCTGATTAAATGAACCAGGGGATCGCTGATTTCATCAATGACCGTGCGGTCCAGTTCCGTTTCTTTCCCTTCCAGCAAGAGATTCACTTCTTTGCCCAGCTCATTGGCCAGATCCCTGACCATGCGCGGGAAACGGTTAAACACCTGTTCAATAGCCACCATCCGCACATTCTGTACGACGGTTTGCAGGTCGTCGGTGATGCGGTTGATCTGTTCGATGGTTTCGTTCAAAGAATTCAATTTATTGTCCACATTGATTTGTTCCAGCCTGGTTTTATTGATAACCAGCTCGCCCACCAGACTCATCAGCTTATCCAGGCGGTTAATATCCACTCTGACCGTCTGATGAATTTTCTGTTTCTTTTCCTGCGACGCCGGAGAAGGCTGTTTACGCACATCAGGAGAAGCCGCTTGTTTATCGCCGGCTGTATTTTCGGTCGTTTCGGCCAGGGCCTGCGTCCCGGCAGAATTGTCTTCATCCAAGATAATTCTGGTCAGTTCAGCCAAGGAGATTTCACTGATCACCGACATCTTTGCCCTGATATCTTCGTCGCTTTTGGCAGTCACCAGATACACGGTAAATTCACTCTGAAATTTCTCGTCTTCAATATCCTGCACGCTGGGGACTGATTTAATGATTTCTCCCAGCGTTTCCAGGTTTTTAAAGACCATGAAAGCCCGGACCGCCTTCATGACACAGGAATCTTCCACCCGGACCACCGTTTTCCAGACAGCGGCCCCTTCTTCGGCGGCCCTTCTAAATAGATTCAATTCATATTCATTAAATTCCTGCAAGATATCGCCGCCCTGATAGATCTGTACGCCCTCCCCTGATAAAACAACGCCGCCGGCCGGTTCATAAATTGCCGTTTGATCGAATCTGAACAGCGTCGCCGCTACCTCGGCGGCATCTATCGGGATCTCCTGTCCGCCACGGATGGCCAGCAGCATATTTTCCAGTAAATCAGCCGCTTTAAACAGGCTGTTGATGATTTCCTTGGATAAAAACACTTCTCTTTCCCGCAATTGGTCCAAAAGATTCTCCATTTCATGGGTCAGCTTGGCGATTGCGTCATAGCCCATCGTCGCCGACATGCCTTTCAACGTGTGAGCCGCCCGAAAAATGCTGTCCAAGAGTTCCAATCTGTCCGGATCGCTTTCCAGCGCTAGTAAATTCTGATTCAAAGCCTGCAGATGCTCTTCCGATTCTTCAATAAATAAATCCTGATATTGTTCCATATTCATAGTAGTCGCCTCCCCCGATTATTTACTCACAACCTTCTCGATCACTTCCGCGATTCTATATAAAGGCGTTTCATAGTCCAGCGCGCCCAGCTGCTTGGCTGCTTTCGGCATGCTGTAAATGACGCAGGTTTCTTCACTTTCGCCGATATTGATCGCGCCGGCGTCTTTCATCATCTTCATCCCTATAGCGCCGTCCGAACCCATGCCGGTCATGATTACGCCCACTTTAGGCGCCGTAGTCCGGGCCGCCGACTTCAACAGCACGTCCACCGACGGCCGGTGTCCATTGACCTGGGACGACTGATTCAGTTTAATCGTCAGTTGTCCCTTCTCCTCATTAATTTCCATATGATAATCCCCCGGCGCGAGATAAGCGCATCCTCCCTTAACCTCATCGCCGTCTTCCGCTTCCTTGACCGTGTAAACGGAGGCGGTATCCAGACGCTGCGCCAAAGACTTCGTAAAGCCCGGCGGCATATGCTGAACGATTAAGAGCGCTGCATTATGGTGATGAGAAAACCGGCGCATGACCTCATGCAAGGCCTTCGGCCCTCCGGTGGAAGTCCCGATGGCCACCAGCGAGCGGACCCGTTCTGTCTTCTCCGGCAGGGCTATTTTCTTTACCGGCGGTGCGGCCAAATCAAGCGGCGCGGAAGTAATCCTGATATTCTTGCGCGAAATCCGGGCAGCCATTTTGAGTTTGCTGATGATTTCACTGCTCATGGCCGCTGTTCCCGGCGAGATCGTGCCGCCCGGCTTGGTGACAAAATCCACCGCGCCTTTTTCCAAGGCTTTCAGCGTGGAGGCCGTACCTTTATCCGTAAAAGCGGAGAGCATCACTACCGGCAAAGGATGTTCGGCCATAATTTTTTCCAGCGCCGTCAGACCGTCCATTACCGGCATCTCCACATCCAGCGTAACTACATCGGGTTTATGGGAGGCAATCTGGCGGAGCGCATCCTCGCCGTTTCTGGCCAAAGCCACAACTTCCAGTTCATCATCGGAAGCGATAATATCCGCCAGCAATTTACGCATAAAAGCGGAATCATCCGCGATCAATACCTTTATTTTCTTCAAGTCAGAGCAACCCCTTTTTCTTCAGCTCAATCTGTCTTTGGAAAACGCTTTGTACCAGAGAATTCTTCTCATTTTCCTGAAGAGAAGTGAATTTAATCCCCAGTGTATAAAACGCTCCGCCGCTGCCCCGCTCAATTTCGTTCTTGACAATTTGGCCGGTGGCTTGATACTCTTTGCCGCTCACCGTGAATTTCAGCTGGACCACATTATCCTTCGCCAGGGGCAGCCGCTTTTTTACAACCAGCAATATCCCGCCGGCGGAAATATCCCGGCTTTTACAAGTCAGCGCGTATTCCTTTTGTTCGCTGTCCGTCCAGGAAAGCTGTACATCCAGCGCATAGGGTACCCGTACATATTCTCTTTTTTGTATCTTGACAACCTTTTCCGGGTGATTTAAGACCAGCATGGGAATTGTACCGTTTTCATTGCGCCGGACCTGAGCGTTAAAAGAATAACCGGCCAGCTGATTCGAAAAAAATACTTTAACCGTCATGCCCTCCGGCAGCCTGAAAATGAAGCCGCCTTTGGCCGGGCTGGTCAGATAAATCCCCTGGTCTGTAATATCCTGCACATTCGTAGGGTAACGTTCCGTCTTCTCCTGTCTCTCCCGATAGAACTCAATTGTAACAAGCTGTCCGACTTTCAATATCTTTTGTATGTCCATGTTCATACCCACCTAAAATGCTCTGATACTTTTTTAAAAAAATCTTTAAGGTCTCGCCGTGGCTGCGTAAAGGTTTCCTGTTTGGTTATCGCCGCGGCGATGGCATAAACATCCCTGGCCGCGTGGGAATGGGGATAGGACAGAACGAACGGATTCTGCTCTTTGAGCGCCTGCGGCACTGCCGTATCTTCCCGGATGAAACCCAAATACTCGATGGAGGACTTCAGAAAGCGATTTGCGGCTATTTTGAGTTTATTATAGACTGCGGCAGCTTCGGCGCCGGAAGTAACCCTGTTGACCACGATTTTGATATATCCTTTGAAATTCTGCTGCCGGATAGTCTTAATAATCCCATAAGCATCGGTGAGCGCAGTAATTTCCGGGGTTGTGATAATGACGATCTCATCGGCGGATAAGGCAAAGCTCAGCACAGACCGGGTAATTCCCGCGGAAGCATCCACCAGGAAAAAATCAGCGGTGCCGTCCAGATGACTGAGCTTGTTCAGAAAACTGTCGATCTGCCAGTCCTGTAAATTGGCCAGCTCATACATGCCGGTACCCCCGGGAATCACCTTCAGGCCTTTGGGACCGTCATAGACAACTTCCGAAATCGACTTCTCGCCGGCGATGACATGAGCCAAATTATACTGCGGCGACAGGCCCAGGATCACGTCGATATTGGCCATCCCCATATCAGCATCCAAGAGAATAACTTTTTGCCTGTAATCAGCCAACGCAATAGCCAGGTTCACGGCAAAATTGCTTTTCCCGACGCCGCCTTTGCCGCTGGCAATGGTAATCAGCCGGGTCTTTCTGCCTTTGCCCTGAATTTGCTCTTCCAAATCAAGTTTCATGCGCTGAACAAGCAGTTTAAGATTTTCAGCCTGGTTCTTCATGTGACTACTCCTTCATCAGCATCTGCACAAGCTTAACGGGATTGGCCGGTTCAATATCGTCAGGGATGCATTGCCCGGTAGTGACATAGGTGAGCGGAAACTTAGATTTATAAATGATATTAAAAATCGAACCATAATACGACGTCTCATCCAGCTTCGTAAAAATCAAACGGGTAATATTCAGTTCTTTATAAACATTCATAATTTCCAGCGAATCTTCATACTTGCCGGCACTGGACAAAGCCAGAAAAATCTCGTCCGGGCGGGCGATTTCCAAATAATTTCTTAATTCCTCGATTTGCAGGTCATTCTTGTGGCTTCTGCCGGCAGTATCAATAAAGACAATATCCGTATCTCCCAGGTCCATCAGATATTGCTCCAGTTCGTTCAAGGAATAGACTACGGTAACCGGAAAATTCATGATATCGGCAATGGTCTTTAGTTGTTCCACAGCCGCGATTCTGTATGTGTCCACGGTGACAAAAGCGACTTTCTTCTTTTCCAGCAAACCATACAGGGCGGCCAGCTTGGCAATGGTTGTAGTCTTCCCCACGCCGGTGGGGCCTACCATGGCGAAAACCTTCGGCGCAGTACGGCGGTTTTTCGAAAAGGTAAGGGGCTTGCACCGGTTTCGGATGGCATTATGCAAGTTGTTAAAGACGGCTTCCGCCAATTGCTCCTTGGAGACCCCTTGCTCCGTATTGCTGATCTGTAAACTTGCCTTGATTATTTTTAGAGCAAGTTTTTCTTCCAAACCCTGATGTCTTAACCGTTCCAGCATCTGCTGGGCCACCCGGGGCAGCGATTCCTTCTCTGTTTCAGCCGGCGCCGGCTGCGGCGGCGGGGGAAAAGCGGGATGTATCCGGTAGGCCGCTTGTGCCTGTACAGGCTGGGCGGGCAGAGGCTGTGCGGGCGGATAAAGCCTTTGGCCGGGAAAGTTCGGCGATTCCGGTATTTTCGGGGGGAACTGCGTTTTGGACAGGATATCCGGCTGTCTTGTTTCCAGCGCAGCCGTCACTTCCACAAAGCTTTTTCTGAACAAACCCAGGATACCGCCTTCCTTAAAATACCGGGTATGTAAAATGACAGCCTCATTGCCCATTTCACTTTTGATTTTCGCCATTGCCTCCTGAATATCCGTGGCTACATATCGTTTAACCCGCATTTAAACTCTCACCATCCCCACAGATTCTACGTCTATGTTTGAAGGTACTTCATTATAGGAAATAACCGGTATGGCCGGAGTTACTCTCTCCAGGAGCTTGTGCAGGTACGGCCGGATCACCGGCGAGACCAGCACCACAATCTGTTTACCCATCAAACCGCTTTTTTCGATTAAAGCATAGATCTTTTTGACGATATCCTGTGCGACGGCAGGCTCCAGCGCGAGATAGCCGCCGTAATCGCCGCTTTGCACACTGTCGCGCACCTTCTGCTCCACCTGAGGCTCCAACGTAATACAATAGATTTTGCCGGCGCCGTCGGCATACATCTGGCCAATTTGATGGGCTAATTTACGCCGGACATATTCCGTTAAGAGTTCCGGATCTTTGGTCAGGGAGGCCCAATCTCCCAGCGCTTCCATAATAGAGACGAGGTCGCGAATGGGGATTCTTTCCTTCAGCAGATTGGCCAGAATTTTATGCACATCGGCCAAGGATAAGAGCGAAGGCACAACCTCATCCACCACGGCGGGATACTCTTTTTTCAGGTTATCCAAAAGTCCCTTGATATCCTGGCGGCTGATAATTTCCGCCACATTGTTCTTGATAAACTCCGTAATATGGGTAGCCAAGACGGCCGGGGCGTCAACCACCGTGTAATTGGCGCTTTCCGCCGCTTCCCTTAGGGCTTCGCTGATCCATACGGCAGGCAGTCCAAAAGCCGGATCTTTGGTCGGTATGCCGGCGAGCTCCCCCTGTCCGCCCATAGCCAGATAATTTCCCATCATAATCTCACCCTTGGAGAGCGGAGAGCCTTTTAATTTCAGCACATAGCTGTTCGGCGCAAGCTGCATGTTATCGCGGATACGCACCGGCGGTATAATTACGCCCAGTTCCAGAGCGCACTGCCTTCTGATCAGGATTACCCTGTCCAATAAATCCCCGCCTTGCTTTTCATCCACCAGCGGAATCAGCCCATAGCCCAATTCCAGCTCCAACGGATCTACATGCAAAAGCGAAAAGACGTTATCTATCTTATGGCTTTCTTCTACTTCCGCCTTGGCATGCGCCAGCTCTTCCTCTTTCTTACCGGCTTTTTGACTCTTTGCCAGCGTATAGGCTAAAAAGCCCAGCCCTAAGGACAGAACAAAGAAAGGAAGTTTGGGCAGTCCGGGGACCAGCCCCAGGAAGAACAATACTGCGGAGGTGATAAATAACAGCTTGGGCTCCGAGAAAATCTGCCGCCTCAAGTCCTCGCTCAGACTATAATCCGAAGCGGCCCGGGTAACGATGATACCGGTAGCCGTAGATAACAAGAGCGCAGGGATCTGAGTGACCAGTCCGTCTCCGACCGTCAAGAGCGTATAGGTCTGCGCGACTTCCGCCACGCCGCTCATTTCCATCTGTAAAAGCCCCACGGCCATACCGCCGAGAATATTGATGATGGTAATAATAATGCTGGCGATGGCGTCTCCCTTGACGAATTTGCTGGCGCCATCCATCGCCCCGTAAAAGTCGGCCTCCCGCTGAATCTTCAACCTGCGTCCCCGGGCTTCCTCATCGGAAATCAAACCGGCGTTCAGATCGGCGTCAATACTCATCTGCTTGCCCGGCATGGCGTCCAGGGTAAAACGGGCTGCTACCTCCGCCACACGCTCCGCGCCCCGGGTGATTACAATAAACTGAATGACCACCAGGATTAAGAAAATAACGAAGCCGACAAAAGGATTGCCGCCAACCACGAAAGCGCCGAATTGCTGAATAACTTCGCCCGCGTGGGCATGCAGCAGAATCAGGCGGGTGGAAGAAACGTTCAGCGCCAGGCGGTACAAAGTCATCACCAGCAGCATGGCGGGAAAAATCGAAAAATTCAAAGGCTCCTTGTTGTACATGGAGACTAAAAGGACAATGACCGCACAGGTGATATTCAGGACGATCAATATATCCAGCAAAGTGGGATGCAACGGGATAATCATTAAGAGGACGATGGAGAGAATGCCCAACGAAACAAGGATATCGATATGTCTGCCGATTCTATTGGTCAAGGACGGAATAGCCATCTCTTCTCTCCCAGGCTAATTTTAAGCCAATTTTTTTAATCTGTAGACATAGGCAATTATTTCAGCTACCGCCTGATATAAATCGACGGGAATTGCCATTCCCAGATCCACCCTCTTATATAACAACCAGGCCAGGGGTTTGTTCTCCACCACGGCTACGCTGTTATCCGCAGCGATTTCTTTAATTCTTTGGGCCATCAGATCCTGGCCTTTGGCAACCACTTCCGGAACGCCTTTTTCCTCTTCATACTTCAGGGCCACCGCTACATGTGTGGGGTTGGTGATAACCACCGTGGCCTTGGGTACTTCCTGCATCATGCGCTGCATAGCCATCTGCCGCTGACGCTCTCTCATCCGCGCCTTCAGCTGTGGGTCGCCTTCCGTGGTCTTATACTCCTCTTTAATTTCTTGTTTGGTCATTTTCAGGGACTGTTCATATTCATAGACCTGAAAAGCATAATCCGCAACGGCTAGGATAAAGAGAATCAGAATAACTCTCCAGCTTACGGTGAAAGTAATATCGCCGATATAAATAAAGGAGGCCTCTATTGTGGAATCCATCAGTACGGATAAGCCGGGCAGACGGCCTTTTAAGTAAGAGAAGGCCACATAGCCGACCAGCACTGTTTTACAGACTGATTTGATTAATTCTGCGATTGCCCGTTTGGAGAAAATACGCTGAAATCCTTTCACAGGATTGAGCCGGTTAAAATCCAGCTTGAAGGATTCGGTGGTGAACAGAAAACCCACCTGCGCTACATTGCCGGCAAATCCTGCGGCTGCGGCGGCCAGGAGCAAAGGCCCGGCCATTCGGGCCAGAATATAGACTGTTTCATAAAACAGCTTAATGCTTCTTTCCAGCGTAAAATCTGTGGACGCATAGCTGAAGACTTGGGGATAAAAATTCAGGAAATCCTGGTAAATAACCGGAATCCACACCTGCAGCAGCAGGAAAACAACCGTCAGCACGAAGACGGTATTGATCTCCATGCTTTTTACGACCTGTCCTTTTCTGCGGGCCTCCTGGCGCCTTTTGGGCGTGGCCTTTTCAGTTTTCTCTCCGGCAAAGAGCTGCAGGTTCAGTCTGAACTCAATCATAGTTTATACCAACACATCAATAATTTGGTATATTTCCTGAATCATCCCGGCAATCAAAGCATTCAAAAGATAGATATACAGCGGCATAATTACCAGCATTACCCCGAAACCCACCAGGATCTTCGCCGGCATTCCCACCATAAAAATATTCATCTGCGGAACAACCCGCGACATGACGCCCAGAATAATATCGGTAATCAGCACAGTGCCAAGGATGGGGATCGCTAATTTCATGCCGATGACAAAGATATTGCCGAAGTAATGAAAGAGATATTCCATGAGACCGGCGGTTACGGCGGCTTGTCCGATAGGGACGGCATCATAACTGTCAAAAAACGCTTTCAGGAGATAATGGTGTCCGTCCACCTGCAGGAAAACCAAGATAGCGATAATATATTTGAAATTGCCCAAGAGGGGCGCCTGGGTTCCGCTTAACGGATCGATCACGTTGGTGATACCGAAACCCATTTGGGTATCCAGAACTTGTCCGGCTAACTGAATGGCCGCAAAGAAAAATTGCGCGGTCAGGGCGATAGAGAATCCCACCAGGACTTCACTGAAAATAACGAGCACATAGGCGCCAACGCCTGCAGGGACCTGATAGGAGCCCGGCAGTCCGGCCTGCCAGCCCAGGAAGGCCAGAAACAGAGCCAGGGCAGCCTTCCATATTGCCGGCAAATTGCGGGTGCTGTAAATAGGGGCCAGCAACAGACCCGCGAATCTGGACAACACAAGCATAAATTTATCGCTTTCATTCAGCAGCGTTCCCAAAAACTCCATAGGCCTCTTTCTTCTATCGCATTAATGTGGGTATCAGTGAAAACAGATTATTGGTAAAGACAATCAGGAGGTTCAGCATCCAGGGTCCAAAGATAATCAAGACGATAAAGATAAAGGCAATCTTGGGGACGAAAGTCAGCGTTTGTTCCTGAATCTGTGTGGTCGCCTGAAAAATACTGACTAAGAGCCCGGCCAGCAGGCTTACCCCTAAAAGCGGCCCGGCCAGAAGCAGAATCAGGTAAACCGCTTCGCGGGCCAGATAAATAATAAAATTCTGGGTCATTTCAGCACAACCTTCCTAAGAGAGCGGCGCTATCCTTTGGTTATCGGAAGCTGGCTACCAGCGTCTGCACCAGAAGATTCCAGCCATCCACCAGAATAAACAAAAGGAGCTTAAAGGGCATCGAAATCATCATCGGCGGCAGCATCAGCATCCCCATGGACATCAGGGTACTGGCCACAACCATGTCAATGACGATAAAGGGTATGTATATGATAAAGCCGATTTGAAAGGCTGTCGTTAGCTCGCTGATAGCAAAGGCCGGTATAAGCGTGGAAGTGGGAATATCCTCTGTTGTATCGGGCCGCGGCAAATCCGACAAATTCACAAACAGCGCCAGATCCTTTTCCCGGGTCTGGTTAAACATGAATTCCCGCAACGGCGCCAGCCCTTTCTCCAGGGCCTCTTCCTGGGTGATTTCACTGTTCAGATAGGGCTGGAGGGCGTTCTGATTTACTTCAGACCAGATGGGCGCCATGATAAAAAAGGTTAGAAACAGGCTTAAACCAATCAGGACCTGGTTGGGAGGCATTTGCTGCGTAGCCAGTGCACTGCGTAAAAACGATAAAACGACAATGATTCGGGTAAAACAAGTCATTAAGATCAACATCGCCGGAGCTAAACTTAAAACCGTTAACAGCGCGATGATCTGTAAACTCAAAGCCACATCTTCGGGATTTTCGGAAGAAGAGACATCCAGGCCGATTCTGGGGAGAGCAAGGGGCGCGGCGGAAACATCGACCGCCCAGAATAAGAGTACGAAGACAAGCAATAATAAGATGAACCGCTTATTCCCCATCGTCTTTCCTCCCGTTAATCCGTTGGGATAAACGGCGCGTCCTGTCCAACTGGCCATTCACCTGATCGGTGAGGTTTTCTTTTAGTTCCTGTGCAAAGGATTTAGGCGTATTCCTGTTTTTATGGAATAATCCCGCCGTATTCTTGAGAAAATCACTCAAACCCGGCGGAATCACTTCCTCGGGCAAGTCCAGATTATCTTTAAGGGCCAGCCACTCTTCACTGTCTTCAGGGATTTCTTTCAGTAAAGTAATCCCGTTTTCCGATGCGCCCAACACACAAACGCCGGAAAAGAGCTCAACCAGGTATAGGCCTCTGTTGGTTCCCAATCCCTGGTAATCATAAACGCGCACCCAGCCTTTTCGCTCATTGCTGATTTTTTGCTGAATAGACTGCTGCCTTTTGACCATGCGCAACACGATATAGGTTAAGAAAATAATAACCGCCAGCGTCAGCACAACCCGCAGGAACAAACCTGCCATACTGGGCTCGAGCTGTGGAGTAACCGGAACTTCCGGGGGGATATCCCCTAAGGTTACCAGCGTTTTTAAATCAAACATATCTTTCCACCTTTAAGTCAACGCTTTTTGAATCGCTTCCAATACTCTCTCCGGCTGGAAAGGTTTGACGATGAAATCTCTGGCCCCGGCCTGGATTGCATCGATGACCATCGCTTGCTGACCCATCGCGCTGCACATCACCACCCGGGCGTTGGCATTTACTTCCTTAATTTTTTTAACCGCCGATATGCCGTCCATTTCCGGCATCGTAATGTCCATCGTAACCAAATCCGGACGCAGGTCTTTATATTTCTCTACTGCGACCGCTCCGTTTTCCGCTTCTCCTACGACTTCAAATCCATTCTTTCCAAGAATATCTTTCAACATCATTCTCATAAACGCAGCATCATCCACTATTAATACAGACGCCATTCTTTCTCCTCCTCCATAGTCTTGAATCTTGGATCAATCTAAAATGCTTACAGGGATCCATTATATTTGGGGTCGATTCGTGTAGTCTTACAAGATTTATCTCTAAATGCTAACAGGTATTCCATTGAGTCTTATCAGATGGCAATTCCACCTTGGTCCTATCAGAGGTTTAGCCTAACTTCCTGACCCGCTCCAGCGGTGAAATAATCTCTGTTACCCTCACCCCAAACTTCTCATCTATAACCACGACCTCACCCTTAGCCAGGAGTTTGCCGTTTATCAGGATGTCCACCGGTTCCCCGGCCAATTTGTCGAGTTCCAGAATGGAGCCCTGGGCCAGTTCCAGAATTTCTTTGATTTTTTTATGGGTCCGTCCCAACTCTACCGAAAGCTGCAAGCCCACGTCCATAATCAGGTCAAGATTGGGCTGAGCCGTCACAAGCAAAGGTTCCGGCGAAAATCTTGCATACTCAACCGGAGAAACCACGACCTGCTCCCTGGGGGGCTGCGGCTCAAGCGGAGAGGGCATAACATACTCCCGCTGCGGTTCCGGCGGCCTGGGCTGTTCGGCGGCTATTTTCGGCGGATCAGCCGCTTTTTCTTTCTTCGCCGCTTTGGGTTTCGGCGGAGGCGCAGCATTCATCCCATTGGCCGCCATCAGGTCCGCCACCATGTTTTTGGCAAAAGAAAGCGGGATCAACTGCATCATTTCACTGTCCACCAGGTCCTTGATGGATACGCGGAAGGACATTTTGACGATGCAGCTCTCATCT
>JAVEYA010000034.1:0-21127 GCA_034003745.1 Clostridia bacterium | reverse complement strand
TACCGTCATTCAGGTCAACGGCAGCGAGGTGCAAGCGGGAGAGGCAGCCGAAGTCCCCCTGCAAATCGGCGAAAACAATATCCTGGTTACGGTGGCGCTCCCCGCCGGGGAGTGGGCCGATGGAGCTATTACTCTGAAGAAAGAGCACTTTATCAAAGTCAACCGGCCCAACATGAAAAATCTCCCCCTCCTGGCTTTGCGGGAATCCAATCAGCCCCTGGACGAAGGGAGTACTTTCCGGGCCCACTATACCCTGGAACTGCCGGAGCTTGTAACAAGCATGCCGATTCAGCGTATAGCGATAGACAGGACGACTGCAGACAGCGTCGTCCCTGCTCCTGCTCCGGACTCGGGCGGAAATACTCCGCTCAGCCTGGCGGACATCTGGCCGGGGATCTGGCGGGGTACGGTAGACTATGGCGACGGGTCGGGTCTCCAAGTCATCGCCCTGCGGGAGGACGGTTCCTTTAACCTGGAGCACCGCTACGGGGTTGGCGGGGACTATCCCGTAAAGATAACCCTCACTTACGAAGATATGGGCCTAGTGAGCGGCGTCCAGAAGGTGAAGGTCAACTATGTAGCGCCCAGACTGATGGGTATGGTGGGCCCGCCTACATCTTACGAGGGCGGGGGCATTTTCTCGTGGTTGTCCCCGCGACCTGACAAAGAAATAAACGAAGGGGAACTCCTGGTCCTGGAGGGCTGGGTGGAAGACCCCGGCGACAACCGTTGGAACTTGACTGTGGATTACTACGATTCCATGGGCCCGTTAGCGGTGGAACTGCGGTCAGACAAAACCTTTACCATCAGTCACAGATTTTATCGGGAGCCTGTCAATTACATAATGGTCAAGGTGGAGGACGATACAGGCCTGGAGGATATGCGCGGGATCAGCGTCGCTGTGCATAATGTGGCGCCCGTCGTTGAGGCTCAGCTCCCAGCGCTGGCCCAAGCGGGGAGCCTCTTCAGAGGGGCGGGGTCTTTTGCCGACCCCGGCCGGGACAGCTGGCAGGGCGCCGTGAACTACGGGGACGGCAGCGGGCCCCAGCCCCTGGTTTTAAAAGAGGATAAGACCTTTGAACTAAACCATGTCTACATGACAACAGGATCTTTCACCGTCACCGTGCGGGTGGAAGACTCTGACGGCGGCGTGGGCACAGCCTCCTTCTCGGTGAAAGTGAAAGACTACCTCTTTAGCCTGGAAGCGGGGGCGGATACGTCCCTAAACGAAGGGGAGACCCTAATCCGTGGCGTCCCTGTCCGGGGTCCGCTAGCGGATCTAAGGGGCAGAGTTCCGGAGGGCATAGTTCAGGAAACTAAGATACAGCGTATTACCGTAGACTATGGTGACGGGTCCGCTATGGAGACGCTGACCCTGGGGCCTGTGCATCAGGCTGGGCCGCCCAGCGGCGGCGAGGCTTCGGCTCGGGAGATTGCGATCGGATACTTATCTGTTATCGGCGGTCTCAACCTCAACCATACCTATGCGGATAATGGGGAGTATACTGTAACCGTGAAGCTGACCGATATAGACGGGGATGTTTATGAAGACAGTTTCACGGCGGAAGCGGTCAACGTGGCGCCCACGGTACAAGTTGATCCCGTCAAGGATCTGATTCGGGGTGAAAGCTTCACTCTAAGCGGCAGCATAGCCGACCCCGGGGCGGATACCTGGACGGCTGCAATCGATTTTGGCGACGGCGGCGGCAACCGGGAACTGAAGTTGGGTAGTGATAAGACCTTCAGCGCAAGCCACACCTACAACTCGTCAGGGTATTACACCATCACCGTGACCGTCACGGACGATGACGGCGGCATTGGCCAGGCCGGCCAGCGGGTGACGGTAAGAAACAGGGGCGGCGGGATTTCTGCGGATGCAACTCTCCACTCCCTGGTACTGGCAGGGGTTACCTTGGAACGCAAGGGGCCGGATCCTGACGATCCCGATAGTTTGATTCCTACGGGAGAGACCGGGTTTGATCCCCAATGGTTCATCTATTGCATCAGTCCTGGTGATCCGATGGTAACGACTATTATAGAATTGACCGCCCATCCTCTGGCTACAATATCAATCGATGGTGTGGATTGGGACGGAACGCCAGTCCCGGTTGATTTAGCATCCGCCTTGGTAATACTCGTCACCGCCGAAAACGGTACAACCAAGACCTATACGGTTAGTGCTGATTAAACCATAGAGCGGTCACACCCGCCTAACTTCAGTCAAAGTAGGCCGCGAGTCAAAAAAACTCGCGGCCTAACTGTTCCATCGGCTATTCCACCTGTCACTGGTGGCAAGTATGAACAAGGCTATAGCGGAAATAAAAAAAAGTATCTTTATAGCCTTAATAATAATTGTTCGCATCCAAACTAAGATAACAGAAGAGGCTTCTTCTCCGAGATAAAAAATAAATTTTTAGTCAATAAAGGTCTTAAACGGAAAGGCGTAGAAAGTAAAAACAAAACCTTGGCAAGATGGTAGGCATACCAGTATATTAAAAAAAATGATGAGGTGAAAAAATGAGCAATGTAACATGGCCGTATGAAACACTCAACGCCCTCTGTCGTGATGCGTTCAGAGAATTTGGTTTTACTGAAGAGGAAAGCGGAATTATCACTGATGTCCTGCTCATGTCGGATCTTTACGGTATCGAAAGCCATGGGATGCAGCGCTTGGTGCGCTATCACAAAGGCATAGAAAAAGGCATGATCGACGTGCATGCAAAGCCCGAGGTGGTATTTGAGACGCCGGTTTCCGCTGTGGTTGACGGGCACGATGGTATGGGCCAGCTCATCGGCCAATTCTCGATGGATATCGCTATACAAAAAGCAAAAAACAACGGAATCGGCATTGTTTCCGCACGCAATTCCAACCATTACGGCATAGCCGGATATTATGCCAAGCGTGCGTGTGACGCTGGGTTTATCGGCTTTTCGTTCACCAATTCAGAGGCTATAATGGTGCCCACGTATGGCCGGCTGGCCATGCTTGGTACTAACCCAATCGCCTGCGCCATGCCTGCCGAGCCATATGATTTCTTTTTCGACGCCTCCACCACCGTAGTGACGAGGGGTAAGCTGGAAATGTACAATAAAATGAAAAAACCATTGCCCGAAGGCTGGGCGCTTGACCGTAACGGTCATGCCAGCACCGACGCTCCGGATGTTCTGAAAAACATTATCGCCAAGAATGGCGGCGGCATCATGCCGCTCGGCGGGAACACCGAACTGCTGGGCGGCCATAAGGGCTACGGCTACGCTATGCTGTGCGAGATATTCACCTCTATACTCTCGCTGGGCATGACATCCAACCATACGATGCAGGGCACAAAGGGAGGCATCTGCCACGGCTTCATAGCCATCGACCCCGCGATATTCGGCGATCCCTCCGCAATTAAGGCGCACCTGTCAACCTTTTTGCAGGAGCTGCGCGAATCACCCCGTGCCGAGGGACAGCCGCGTATCTATACCCACGGCGAAAAAGAGGTCGCCGCGGTGGCGGAGAATATGAAAAACGGTTTGCCGGTCAACGAGAATACCATGGTGGAAATACAGGATATGTGCAATTACTTGAAGATGGATTTCAGCAAGTATTTCGGCGATTATCTTCCGCATAAGGGCGGGGGAGTATTTGGCGGGAACTATTAAGACAACAATCCATAATATCCGGATGGACAGCATTGCGATATTCCCATATTACAAGATGATCAGAGCGTTTCACACGTTTCCAGAAAGCGTGTGAAACGTTCTCTGTTTTCGTAGAGGGGTTGCCACAATGATGTCCCTTAATATTATTGTTAACAAAAGAGAACGTTGAATTAGAGTCGTTCTTATATTTTCTCCAAAATGCATATTGCGTACGCTATGTACATAATATAGAATAGGAGGTGAATGTATGGCTAGTAAAAAGGAGGGCTTAATAATGCAAGGAATTATAAATGCAACAGATGTCAGGAAAGACTGGGGCAATTTTATTGATCATGTAGTACGGTTCAAGCCTTCTCTGGTTAAACGAAACAGAGACTACCTTGCAGCCATATCTTTGGAACATTTGGAAGCTCTATTAGCGCCATATAAGTTAACACTTGAATATGATCAGGAAGAAGACGGAAGTTTTAGCGGTTCATTTAAAGAGATTGATATCGTTGCTAATGCTGCAAGTCTGGAAGCACTGAAAACAGAACTTACGAAAGACTTAATTGAATATGCCCAGGATTATATGAATGAGTTTGATTTATATTATGGCGCACCTAATAGAAAGCCACATTTCCCTTACATTATGCGAGTATTAATCCAGAAAAACGAAGCGGCAGTACGAGGGCTGCTTGATGCCTAGTTGGAGAGAGTTGAAGAGATTCTGCGAACGGGATGGATGGGAATTATATAAAGATACAGACCACTATTATTATCGAAAACATATGGCAAGCGGGAGCATAAAACACACCAGGATCTCTAAGGGGTCGGGTGAAATAAAATTTCACTTATGACGGAATATTTTAAAAAAACAATTGCAGGTAGATGAAGCGTATTTTAATAAGATGATTTGAAGGTACTGCTCAGATCAGCAAGCTTTGTGTATACAAATCCCCCGACCTCCCCCAGCACGCGCATAACCTCGCAGACTGGAGGAGGTTGGGGGGATGAGGTAAAGCAGAGGACAAGCCGATCTTCCTCTCCACCGGCTTTTCGACCTGTCATTGGTGGCAGGTCGGTTACTATAACCAAGATTTTTATGGATAAAATGGTGTTTCATTATTATAGATATGTTGAGAAAAATCCACAAGGAATATATTTCGTTTTTGCTTTACTTTTTATTTGGTATGACACAATATAAAAGTAAAGAAAGAATTCCTTAGGAGGTGGTCCCGATGTCACTTGCTAAAATATCGGAAAAGGGTCAGCTTACCCTGCCTAGAGAGATCAGGCAGAAATATAACATGAACAAAGCGAGCTATGTACGTATTATTGCGCTGGAAGACGGCGTTAAACTAGTTCCCACTAACCAGGGGGGAATATCCTCTTTGCGGGGTATTGTGAAGGTTGATGAGAAACAAGACTTTAAAGCTATACGCCATCAGGTTATGGAGGATCGCCATCGTGAGGACCGTTGACGTCGATGTTATCCTGAGATATTTGACCAACGATGTTCCGGACCAGGCAAAACAGGCCGAGGAATTACTCAAAAGGGTTGAAGAAGGAAACGAAAGGGTATTTTTGCCTGATATTATTCTGGCGGATATCATATGGATTCTTGAAGGGTATTACAAACAAACAAGAGAAGATATTCGGGAATGGATTACAGCAATATTAAGTTTACAGGGGTTGACGTTCTCTGATAAAGATACGGCATTAAACGCTTTAGATATTTACGTGGATAAAAAAACAGACTGGTCGGATGCGTTTACGGCTAGTCAAATGCTGCAGCGTGAGATAACCGAGATATATTCGTTTGATAGGCATTTTGATAAGATTGAAAATATTGTTAGAATAGAGCCATGAGCTAATCCCTAACTCCTTAGGGATTTTTTCTTCTATATCGGCTAAAATATTCCTATACATCTTTTTCTAAGGAGTATACTTATGACAACCACCACCAAAGCTCCCAATCGCCTGATAAACGAAAAATCCCCCTACCTCCTCCAGCACGCCTATAACCCCGTGGACTGGTACCCTTGGGGCGAGGAGGCTTTTGCCAAAGCCAAGGCGGAAGACAAGCCAATCTTTCTCTCCGTCGGCTATAGCACCTGCCACTGGTGCCACGTGATGGAACGCGAATCCTTCGAGGATGAAGAAGTGGCGGCGTTACTCAATAAGAACTATGTCTCTATAAAGGTGGACCGGGAGGAGCGGCCGGATATCGACAGTCTCTATATGAATGTCTGTCACGCTATGACCGGGCAGGGTGGCTGGCCGCTGACGGTGATTATGTCACCGGAGAGACTACCGTTCTTTGCCGGGACCTATTTTCCGAAACACTCCCTGTGGGGCAGGCCGGGGCTCATCGATATCCTGCAGCAAGTCAGCACCCTGTGGAAAGAAGACGCGGGCCGCCTGACGGAAGCCGGGCGCAGGGCTGTAGAGACTATTAAGGCATCTACCCGAAATGCAGGTTCAGGGGAGATGGATATGCAGGCTCCGGAGACTGCCTACAGTCTTTTAACGAAAAGCTTTGATAAGAAGTACGGAGGCTTCGGCAAAGCGCCGAAATTTCCATCCCCGCATAATCTTTTCTTCCTGTTGCGCTATGGCAAAGCAAAGGCTAAAGAGGAGACTGGACTGGAGATTGAAGCAACTGCCATTGTGGAGAAGACTCTGGAACAGATGGTTAAAGGCGGTATCTTCGACCATATCGGCTTTGGCTTTTCCCGCTATTCCACAGATGAAAAATGGCTTGTACCGCATTTTGAGAAAATGCTCTATGACAATGCCCTCTTAAGTATGGCTTATCTGGAAGCGTATCAAGTCACTAAACAGCCGCTCTTTCAGGAAGCGGCGGAAAAGGTTTTTGCCTATGTCCTGCGGGATATGACCGCGCCCGCAGGCGGGTTCTATTCGGCGGAAGACGCCGACTCCGAAGGGGTGGAGGGCAAATTCTATCTGTGGACTCCGGCTGAAGTCAGGGAAGTGCTGGGAGAGGAGCAGGGCCAGCTTTACTGTGAGACATACGATATTACGGAACAGGGTAATTTTGAGGGAAAAAGCATCCCGAACCTGATTGCGCGGGATCTGGCAGACTCCAGCTTTATAGAGAATAAGCAGAAGTTGGAGGCGTGTCGTACCAAGCTTTTTGCCGCCCGGGAGAAACGTATTCACCCGCATAAGGATGACAAAATCCTCACGTCCTGGAATGCGCTGATGATTTCTGCCTTAGCTATGGGGGCGCGTATTCTGGAGCGGGAAGAGTATCTTGCAGCGGCGCAAAACGCCCTGGACTTTATCTGGGATCATCTGATGCGTTCAGATGGACGGCTTTTGGCGCGTTACCGCGAAGGGGAAGCGGCCTATCCGGCCTATCTGGATGATTATGCCTTTCTGGTCTGGGCGCTCATCGAGTTATATCAGACTACCTACCAGCCGGATTATCTACGGAAAGCGATGGAATTGAACGAACAAATGCTGCAGTTGTTCTGGGATGAGGAGCGGGGCGGACTGTATTTAACGGGTGCAGATGCTGAGAAATTACCCCTGCGTCCGAAGGACAGCCATGACGGAGCGATGCCGTCCGGTAATTCCGTGGCCGCCTATAACCTCCTGCGCTTAAGTGCGCTTACCGGTAAGTATGCATTGGAAGAGAAGGCACAGCAGATTTTTATCGCTTTTTCCGGCGAGGTCGTCCAATACCCGGCAGGATATACTTTTATGTTATTGGCGTTTCTTTATGCAAAAGGGCCCCGGCAGGAGGCGGTCATCGTCGAGGAAAAAGGGGGGGAGGCTGGAGCCATGCTAAAAGCCCTGCAACAGGAATTCCTGCCGCATACGGTAAGTTTGCATATTTCTCCGGAGCATGCGGAGATCAAAAAGATAGCGCCCTTTTTACAGGGCTACACGGCAGCGGAGGGGACAACCGCGGCCTATATCTGTCAAAACCGGGCCTGCCGGCCTCCGGTGACAGACCCCGCAGAGTTCAAGCGGTTGCTGAACACATGAAAGCCGGTTGTTTTAAGACAGTGGCTGAAGTTTGTAAATAATTATGATAAAATCTAAATTATGAAATATAGAGGATGACTCGGCATCGTGAAGAAAGAGGAGATAAGCATGCTTAAGGAGTTTAAGGAATTTGCCTTCAAAGGCAATGTCATCGACCTGGCTGTCGGCGTTATCATTGGCGGCGCCTTTGGGAAAATTGTGAGTTCGCTGGTCAGTGACCTATTAATGCCTCTGTTGGGCATTCTTATCGGCGGCATTAATCTGACGGAATTAAAATATGTGATTGCTCCGGCTGCAGGGGATATTCCGGAAGCTGCCCTGCGTTACGGCGCTTTTCTACAATCTGTGGTAGACTTTCTGATTATTGCCGCTTCCATTTTCCTGTTTATCAAACTGATAACCATGAGGAAGAAAAAAGAGGTTGCGGCGCCGCCTGCACCTCCGGTCCCCAGCAGAGAAGCTGTTTTATTGGAAGAAATCCGTGATTTACTGAAGGACAAGTAGTTTGGCTGTTTATATTAACAGCTCGAACAATTCCGGATTATCATTAATCACGGTATACTGGAAACCCTTCATTTCCATCCGTTCAATCAGCGGCCCATAATCCTCTTTATTACGGAGCTCTATTCCAATGAGGGTGGGGCCTTTTTCTTTGTTGTTGGACTTGGTGTACTCGAACCGGGTGATATCATCATAGGGCCCGAGGACTTCCGCCGCAAATTCCTTTAAAGCGCCCGGCCGCTGAGGGAAACGAACGATAAAATAGTGCTTCAGCCCTTCGCTCAAAAGGGAGCGTTCCTTAATTTCCGGCGTCCGCTCAATATCATTGTTGCCCCCGCTGATGATGCAGACGACATTCTTACCGGCGATTTGCTCCCTGTACGGGTCCAGTGCGGCAATGGGCAGCGCGCCGGCCGGCTCCGCGACAATGGCGCTTTCGTTATAGAGTTCCAGAATCCGGGTGCAGACCCGGCCTTCCGGCACCGGTACAATATCGTCCAGGACTTTTTGGCAGATCTGGAAGGTCAAATCGCCGACCCTCTGCACCGCGGCGCCGTCCACAAATTTATCGATGGTCTCCAGCGCCGTTACCTTTTTTTCCTCAAAGGACTTCTTCATGGAAGCGGCTCCGCAGGGCTCTACGCCAATAAGTTTGGTGCGGGGGCTGATGTTTTTGATGTAGGCGCCCACGCCGGACATTAGTCCGCCGCCGCCGATAGCGCCAAAGACGAAATGCAGTTCATCCTGCATCTGGTTCATTATTTCGATCCCGATTGTTCCCTGACCGGCAATGACCAAAGGGTCATCGAAGGGATGTACGAAGACCATTTTTTCGGCATCGCAGTATTCTTTAGCCTGGGTATAGGCATCGTCAAAGGTATCGCCGGTCAGGATGATTTCCGTATATTCTCCGCCGTGGCGCTGCACCTGGGAAATCTTCTGCCGGGGGGTGGGGACCGGCATGTAGATTTTGCCCGGTATCTTTAAAGCTTTGCAGGAATAGGCCACACCCTGGGCGTGGTTGCCGGCGCTGGCGCAGACCACGCCCTTTTGTAGCTTCTCCCGGGGCGTGCTCTGAATCAGATGGTAAGCGCCACGGATTTTAAAGGAACGGATGATTTGCAGGTCTTCTCGTTTTAAGAAGATATTGCAGTTGTACCGTTCCGAGAGAAGGTCATTCCGCTGCAACGGGGTTGGGGAGATAATCCCCTTTAAGGCCTGGTGGGCTTTTAAAATTTCTTCGATGGATATTTTGTTCATCGGACTCAGCTCCTTTATATAATTTATGAAATATAAAAAACCTCCCGTCCTAAGATATACACTTAGGGACGAGAGGTCCTTCGCGGTACCACCCTAATTCTCCGCCGGGAATACCGGCAGACTTCAATAAGGTCAGCGGAGCAGACTCCGGTAACCCCGGCCGGGTAACGGCGGCCTTGCCCGCTGAAGCGGACGCCGGCTGCTGCTTACAAAAAAGGTTCAGCAGAGCAGTTCGGGAGTGATTGATCATATACCCTCCGGCTGCCGGCTCTCAGCTCCCGCCGGCTCTCTGTAAGCAAAACAGGTATACTTTTTCTCCGTCAAAACTTTTGAAGGCAGTATGATTAAATATTTAGAATTATATTATGCAAAAAGAGGAAAAAAGTCAAGGCACAAGAAATCATACACTAGGAAAGAAAAGCGTTAAAAATCCGTGTTCGGGGAAATAGATAATGATGGGCTGCATCATTGGTAACGGGGAGGCTCAGACATAATTATGAAAAAAATTGCGGTTCTGACCAGCGGCGGAGACGCGCCGGGGATGAACGCGGCCATTCGCTCCGTTGTGCGGACGGCCATTTATAACGGCGTAAAAATCATCGGCGTAAAGCGGGGCTATTGCGGGTTAATTGAGGAAGATTTGAGCGAAATGAACCTGGGGTCTGTTTCGGATATTATTCATCGCGGCGGGACGATTTTAGGCACAGCCCGCTGCAAGGAGTTTTATCAGGAAGAAGGCCGCCGGCAGGCTTATGAAACGATGCGCAAATATGAGATTGAGGGCTTGGTCGCCATCGGCGGCGACGGTACCTTTGCCGGCGCACTTAAACTGGATGCTTTGGGGATCCCGGTAATTGCCGTGCCCGGCACTATCGACAACGATATTGCCTGTACGGATAGGACCATCGGCTTCGATACGGCGGTGGATACCATTCTGGATGCCATCAATAAAATCAGGGATACGGCTACTTCCCACGGGCGGATTTTTGTGATTGAAGTGATGGGGCGGCATTCCGGGGTGCTGGCTTTGACTGCCGGATTGGCCGGCGGGGCCGAGTCGATTCTGATTCCGGAGATCCCCCTTGACTTGGAGCAGGTGGTAGCAAATATCAAAAGAGGGGTGTCCCGGGGTAAACGCCACAGCATTATTCTGCTTGCGGAGGGTGTGGGCGGTTCTCTGGAAATCACCCAAAAAATTGAGGAAATGACCCAACTGGAGACACGCCTGACGATTCTGGGCTACTTGCAGCGCGGGGGCACGCCGACGGGGGAGGACCGGAACCTGGCCAGCCGCATGGGAGCTCTTGCCGTGAAGATGCTTCTGGCCGGGGAGCGCGCTAAAATGACCGCTTCCGCAGGTGATGCCATTCTTGGCGTAGACATTGCCGAGACCCTCCGGCAGAAGAAAGAAATTAATTACGAAGATTATCAGCTGGCCGGAATCCTTTCCAGATAGATACGGTCAAAGAAGATAAGGGAGTATACAAAGATGATTGAGGAAAGAGATTTTATTTCCCTGGGCCTCAGCCGGGAGCTAGCGGAAAAACTGCAAATAATGGCTATCACCGCGCCCACCGAAGTGCAAGAACGAACGATCCCGGCCGTATTGTCCGGACGGAATTTGGTGGTGCAGTCGCCTACGGGATCGGGGAAGACGCTGGCTTACCTGCTCCCCTTGGTGCAAAAACTTGATTTGGAAACAAAGCATTTGGAGATACTGGTGCTGGCGCCCTCGCGGGAATTGGCCACGCAGGTGCTCCAGGTAGTCCGCACGCTGGCCGGCGAGCGCTTTAAGGCAGTATCTCTCATCGGCGGGGCCAGTTCGGAAAGACAAGTGGACGCTTTAAAAGAAAAGCCCAAAATCGCTGTAGGAACGCCGGGCCGGGTGCTGGAACTCTTGAAAATGCGTAAAATCAACGGTCAGGCTATCCGGACGATCGTCATAGACGAAGCGGACAAAATGTTTTCCGGCGGCTTTATGAACGATGTGCGGGCGATCTTTAAAGCCACGCTGAAGTCCCGGCAGCTGCTGTTTTACTCGGCCACTATTCCCCAAGCGTTGCGGGAGGAAATCCCCGGTCTTGAGGGTGAAACGGAATTTGTGCTGATCGGTGAAAAAAGCCGCGTCCCGGCGACCATCCGGCATTTTTATATTCTGTGCGATCCGGTCAAAAGAACCCAGGTTCTGGAAAAGCTGTTTAACTTTTATCAGCCGAAGCGGGCCATGGTTTTCATCCAGCGGAACGAAGGCGTAGGGCCTCTGGCCGGCAGACTGCAGGAAACGGGATTTGCCGCCGCCGCTCTGCACGCCGATTTGTCACAGCAGTATCGCCGGGATGTACTGCAGAAATTTCGCCGGGGGCATGCCGCGGTACTGGTGACGACGGATTTGCTGGCCCGGGGTATTGACGTGGAAGAGATCGATTTTGTCTTCAATTATGACCTGCCGGCAGACGAGGAGTTTTACCTGCACCGCGTGGGCCGGACCGGGCGGGCCGGGCGGGAGGGCGCCGCAGTGACGTTTCTGGAAGAAAAGCAAAAATTCATTATCGGCAAATACACACGTTATTTGAAGGTGGAATTCACGCAAATCGGACTGGATAAGGAGGACCGGGTCTTTTTGGTGGAGTATAAAAAAAGCAATGGATAACAGAAGGCTGGGGAAAAAAATCAAAGATATCTGCATTGTCATACTGGGGTGGCTGTGCATCATCGGGGGAATAGCGGGATTATTCTTGCCTATTGTGCAGGGCATTCTTTTATTGCTCCTGGGTTTGTTTTTGCTGGCCAAGCGATACCGCTGGGCGCGTCGTCTCCTGGAGAAACTGAGATGCAGATATCCGCACATTTTTTATAAGGCGCACGAAAACGCGCATAAAGTAAAACGATATTTTAAGAAGCTTTTTAGAAAATCTTAGTAGAATTTAAACGAATTATGCTATGATTAAATAAAATATGGAAAAGGAGATGACTTGATATGGACAGTAAGGCTTTATTTAAACTTTCGTATGGATTATTTATCGTTTGTTCGGCCAAAGACGGGAAGTACAACGGTCAGACAGCCAATACAGTATTTCAGATAACCTCCGATCCGGCTACTATCGCAGTCAGCCTGAACAAGCAAAACCTCACCAATGAATTTGTCAGCGCCAGCAAAAAACTCACGGTCTCCATCCTGGCTAAATCCGCCGAGCTGGAGATTGTCGGCAGATTCGGCTTCAAGAGCGGCCGGGAGGTCGACAAACTGGCGAAAACTCAATATAAGCTCTCCGCCAACGGTTTGCCCATTGTTACGGAATCCACCGTCGGTTTCCTGGAAGGAGAGGTGATCAAAGAGTTTGACATGGGCACGCACACCATCTTTATTGCCAAACTCATTGACGCTGAAGTATTCAGTTCCGAAGAGCCCATGACTTATGCCTATTATCATCAGGTCAAGAACGGCCGGACGCCGAAAACCGCGCCCACTTACAATAAGGAAGCGGACCAGCCTGCCGCCGCCAAATATACCTGCAATGTCTGCGGTTATGTTTATGACCCCGCCCAAGGCGACGAAGCCGGCGGCATCAAGCCGGGGACGGCCTTTGAGGATTTGCCGGACGACTGGACCTGCCCCATCTGCGGCGCAGGCAAGGGTGAATTTACGAAAGAGTAATTAATCCACCCTATTCGGAATCGATGCGGATGACACACTCGCACTTGCGAGTGTGTCTCTTTTATACCTGTGATATTTGGAGATACCTGCGCCTTATGATATACTAAAATGGTAAATGCTTGGGAATCAACAGAATTCTTAGTTTCAGAGGGAGTTTTTACCCCGCTGAAGATTAGAAATCGTTATCCGGGGACTTAGCGCCACTCTATCCCTCCACTTATAGAAGCAGGAGTACTAGTGGCGGTTAGTCTCGGGAAAATAGTCAATGTAAGGAGTGGTGAGGTGTTCGAAGATACCAATGATAACAGTAGCAGCAGTGAAAGAACTTATCAGTGGCCGATAAAAGTCAGCCCATTAACTATAATTGTTGTCGCGGTGTTTGCCGTCATTTTTCTGGCCAGAGCCGGGATCGCCTTAAGGCTGGACTGGATCTGGTTTAAGGTGCTGGAGTATGACGCGGTCTGGTGGCGCATGCTTTTATCCAGATTTATTATTGGCGGGATAGTTTTTGTGCCTGCCTTTATCCTCAGCTTTTTAAACATATACCTTATCCATCGCCTGGCCAAAAGACCCTTCCGTCTGCTTATGTCCCTGATTCTGGCCGCAGCGGTGTCCATGCCGGCCGCCTTAACTGCCGGCGCCTCCTGGATGACGGTATTGCAGTTCTTAAACAGCCTGCCCTTTGGCCTTACCGACCCGCAGTATAACCTGGATATCGGTTTTTATATTTTTAACATGCCGTTTTACTGGCTGGTCTACCGGGTAGTGAGCACCTGGCTGATTATTAATTTGATTGTTACCGCTGCGCACTACGTTATCTACTTCCCGCGCGGCATTGAAATTATTACGGAAGGCCTGAGGAGCACGCGTATTTTTAGCGGCGCCGAAAGACGGGGCCTTACGCATATCGGCGTTTTCCTGGGCTTATCCATTGCCTGGCAGGCTGTGCAATACAAGCTGTCCGCCTATGAGCTTCTCTCTTCACAGACCGGATCCGTCATCGGAGCCGGCGCTGCGGATATCGGGGCCAAACTGCCGGTCTATTCGATTATGATGGTTATTTCGGCCATTTTGGGCGTCCTGATTATCTTCCTGTTTAAGAAGCGTCTGAAGCCGGCGGTGTTTGCTCTGGTGGGCTATTTTCTTGTCGCCGCGGTGCTGACGGGATTCCTGCCCGGTCTGTACCAGAAGTTCATCATTGACCCGGAGGAACTGGTTCGGGAAACTCCCTATCTGGAGAGAAATATTAAATATACCCGCCTGGCCTATAATCTGGATAATTTGACAGAAGTGGAGTATCCGGTGGGGGAATTGACCGCCCAGGATTTGGCGGCGAACCAGGATATCATCGATAATATCCGGATATTAGACCTCAGCGCCGCGCAAAGGTCTTACGGGCAACAGCAGGAAATCAGGCTTTATTACGATTTCTCCGACGTGGACGTCGACCGCTATATGATTGACGGAAAACTCACCCAGGTCTTTTTATCCGCCCGGGAGTTGAACCAGGCCTCCCTGCCCACTCAGGCCCAGAACTTCAATAACTTAATGTTTATCTATACGCACGGTTTCGGCTTGGTGATGAGCCCCGCCAATGCCGTGGACTCGCAGGGGCTGCCTTCTTATTTGATTCAGGATATTCCGCCGGTCTCCAAACATTTTGAAGTCAAGGAACCGCGAATTTATTTCGGTGAAGTTACGGATACGAACGTTATTGTCAATACGAAACTGAAAGAATTTGACTATCCTCTGGGCAACAACAACGCCGAATATCTTTACCAGGGAAAACTGGGTATTCCTATGACCTTTTTGAATAAAGTATCGTTGGCCCTGCGCGATGTGCAGATAAAATACCTGTTAACAAACTATATCACACCGGAGAGCCAGTATCTGGAGTCGCGCCGCATTCTGGACCGGGCTTACCGCATTGCGCCTTTTTTGCAGTATGACGGCGACCCCTATCTTGTTTTGGGGGAGGACGGAAAACTCTACTATATACTCGACGCCTATACCGTCTCCAACCAGTATCCTTACTCCGTAGCTGTGGATGAGACCCAACGCGTCAATTATATTAGAAACAGCGTCAAGATTGTTGTCGACGCCTATTCCGGTGAAATCAATTTCTATATCGCGGATGGGGAAGACCCGATTATCCGGGTTTATCAGAAAATTTTTCCCGGCCTTTTCCAGGAGTTCGAAGTCATGCCGGAGGACTTGAAGCAGCATGTCCGTTACCCCGAATATATTTTCGACGTGCAGTCGCTGATTTTGCGTGATTATCACATGGGCAACACCACCGTCTTCTATAATCGCGAGGATAGATGGGAGTTTGCGCTGGAAACCTATAACGGAGTACGCCGTCCCCAGGAATCCTATTACTCCATCATTCGTCTGCCGGGAGAGGATGAGCCGGAATTCATTCAGATGAGAGCCTATACCCCCACCGGCAAACAAAACCAGATCGCTTGGCTGGCCGCGCGCTCCGATGCGGAGAATTACGGCAAGCTGTTGTTATATCTGTTCCCCAAAGGAATCCAGGTCCCCGGCACGATGCAGGTCGAATCGATTATCGACCAGGATCCGAATATCTCCAGTCAGCTGACCCTATGGAGTCAAGGGGGCAGCGAGATTATTCGGGGTAACCTCCTGATCTACCCGTTGGGCGGCTCTCTTTTATACGTCGAACCTCTCTACATTGAATCCGAGCAAAATAAGTTCCCGCAGTTGCGGAAAATCTTCGTCTTCTACAATGACCGCGTGGTCATGGAAAATACGCTGCAGGACGCCCTGATTACCCTGTTTGGCGCCGCTGCCCCGCAAATCGGAGAGGAAGAACAACCGTCTGCGCCTGATGACGGAACAGCGCCCTCTCTGCGACCGGATGCAGCCTTGCAGGATTTAATCCGGGAACTGGTTTCCCTGCATAACGAAGCCCAGACAAAACTGCGCGCAGGCGATCTGGAAAGTTACGGACGGTTGCAGAAACAAATCGACGGTATTATAGAAGCCCTGGAGTAGTTTTAGGGTAAAAAACAGACGTATTAATATTGTATACAAAGCAAAATCCTCTTGTTGGCAAAAGGTATTTATGATATTGTATTAATAATAAATGCATATTGAAGAGGGCAAAGGCGTTCTCAAAAAAATTAGTTTAATTTTTTGGGGACGTCTATATTTTTTTGCCGAAAAGAGTTATATCTCAAAAAAAGTTATATAGAAAGAAGGGGAAATCAGTATGGAAATTTACGGAATGAATGTTTTTAATGATGCCGTAATGAAAGAAAAGCTGCCTAAAGCTGTTTACAAGCAACTGAAAAAGACTATTGATGAGGGGCAGGCGCTGGACCCCGCCATTGCGGACGTGGTGGCCAATGCCATGAAAGATTGGGCAGTGGAAAAAGGGGCCACTCACTTTACCCATTGGTTCCAACCGATGACCAACATTACAGCGGAAAAGCAGGAGGCTTTAATTGCTCCGCTGGATAACGGCAAAGCTTTATATGAGTTTTCCGGCAAGGAACTGATCAAAGGCGAGCCGGATGCTTCCTCCTTCCCAAGCGGCGGCTTACGCGCCACTTTTGAAGCCAGAGGTTATACGGCGTGGGATTGCACCTCGCCTGCTTTCATCAGAGAGAGAGCCTTGTGCATTCCGACTGTGTTCTGCTCCTATACCGGGGAAGTCCTGGATAAGAAGACGCCTCTCTTAAAATCCATCGAAGCGATCTCCAAACAATCCCTGCGCATCCTGAAACTTTTTGGGAACAAAACCGCCACCAGAGTGATCAGTACTATCGGACCCGAGCAGGAATATTTCCTGATTGATAAGAATTTCTGCGAAAAGAGAATGGACCTTCTTTTAGCGGGCCGTACGCTGTTCGGGGCGCCGTCGCCCAAAGGACAGGAACTGGAAGACCATTATTTCGGCAGCATGAAGGACCGTATCGCTGCCTTCATGCACGATTTAAACACGGAGCTGTGGAAGCTGGGCATCTCCGCCCGGACGCAGCATAACGAAGTTTCTCCCGCTCAGTTCGAAATTGCCCCGATTTTTACCACTACCAATATCGGGACCGACCATAACCAGTTATTAATGGATACTTTAAAGCGGGTAGCCAACCGTCACGGTCTCGTCTGCCTGCTGCATGAGAAGCCGTTTGCCGGGGTGAACGGTTCGGGCAAACACTTAAACTGGTCTTTGGCCTCCAATGACGGACAGAACCTCCTGGAACCCGGCACGACGCCGCACCAGAACGCCCAGTTCCTGACCTTCCTGTGCGCAGTCATCAAAGCCGTGGACGAATACGCCAATCTCCTGAGAGTATCCTGCGCCAATGCCGGCAACGATCACCGTCTGGGAGCCAACGAAGCGCCTCCGGCAATTATCTCCGTATTCCTGGGCGAACAGCTGACCGATATTTTTGAACAGCTGGCCCAAGGTGGGGCTAAGTCTTCCAAAGAAGGGGGCGAGATGCAAATCGGGGTGTCCACTTTGCCGCCGTTCCCCAAAGACGCCACCGACCGCAACCGGACCTCGCCGTTCGCTTTCACCGGCAACAAGTTTGAATTCAGAATGGTCGGCTCCTCCTTCTCCATCTCCGGTCCCTGCATTGTGCTGAATACCGTAGTGGCTGAAATTGTTTCCCGGATTGCCGACAGGCTGGAAAAAGCCACCGATTTCACTAAGGAATTGCAGAAGATCTTAAAAGAAATTGCCACGGAGCATCAGCGGGTCGTCTTCAATGGCAACAACTATGATCCGGCCTGGATTACAGAAGCCGCCAAGAGAGGTTTGCCCAACATTACTTCCGCAGTGGAGGCCTTCCCGGAACTCATCAGTGAAGCTGCCGAGAAAGTTCTCATCAAACATGGCATCTTCAGTAAGACCGAACTCCACTCCAGATACGAAATCTTTGTGGAGCAATATTGCAAGACGATCAACATTGAGGCCCTGACCAGCCTGAACATGGCCAAACGGCAGATTCTTCCGGCCGCCGTTAAATACGCAGCTGATCTGGCCGGTTCCATTTCCGCAGTTAAAGCAGCTGTGGCTAAAGCCGATATCTCCGCCCAGGAAAAAACCCTGCTGGATGTCTCCTCTTTGCTGGGTTCTCTCAAGAAGGAAATCATCGCTCTCGAGAAGGCGAATGCCGCAGCGAACGGCATTGAGGATATCCATTATCGTTCCCAGGCCTTCCGCGATCAGGTCGGCCCTGCCATGGCGGCGCTGCGCAAGTCCGCCGATGGCCTGGAAGAACTCGTTGATGATGCGCTATGGCCGCTGCCGACGTATGCTGAAATGCTCTTCTTACTGTAAAGGGAGGCCGCTGAAAATTCCTGAATCTCTGTGTTGTGGCTAAAAACGCGAATGCTCAAGTATGTTCATATCTGCTATATAAAAAACGGCTTCATCCAAAAGGATGGAGCCGTTTTGTTTAATTCAGCAGCCTTATCTATCTTTGCCGTACGATATCGGCATACTTAATACTCCTGGTATGGACGGTATGCGACCAGGAGACCCTGGTTTTGGCAAAGAGGCTGAGGGTGATAATGGGAATCCAGCTGTAGACGAATAAAGGATAATGCAAGAAGGTCCACTTAACCACCTGCTTGGGCAAATGATCGATCCAGATAACCAGGAAAGGGTAGAGAAGCTGCAGCGTGCTGACCAATTCCCATAGGAGCGGCGGCCATATCAGGTGGAAGAGGGGAGTGTACAGAGGCAGCTGTGTATTGAGCAGCCCCAAAACTGTGCACAGTCCCATCAGCACAGCCAGCAAGGGCTGAATCGTCATGATGATGCCATCGAACAAAACGATATCTTTTTTCAAAATGGCTTGTTTGATATATTCTAAAGAATAAGTCTTAAAGACCTCCACATGTCCCAGCGCCCATCTTTTTCTCTGGTGCCAGGCTTGTTGAAAGGTCAGCGGCTTTTCATCATAGACGACAGCTTCATGCGCCCAAGTCGTTTTATAGCCGCGCAGCAGCGCTTTGATGCTGAATTCCAAATCTTCGGTCAGCGAGGTAGCGCCCCAGCCGATTTTTTTCAGGACATCCACTGAAATAGCCATCCCCGTACCGCCCAGATAATTGGATAATCCCAGATTATAACGGGCCAATTGCAGCATCCGGTTCGCCACCCAGAAAGCCATGGCGAAAGAAGCCGTTACCCAGGTATCCGCGGGATTTTTGGCGTCGATATAACCCTGTACGATGGTAGCCCCGTCACACAAACGATTGTTCATATGCGTCAAAAACTGGGCGTCCACCAGATTATCGGCGTCGAAGATGACCACCGCGTCGTATTCCTCAGGCAGGTTATAGAGCTTATGAAACATCCACTCCAGGGCATAGCCTTTACCCTTTTGGTGATCGTCAAATCTTTCATACACTATGGCGCCATGTTCCCGGGCCGTTTGGGCCGTGGAATCCGTGGAATTATCGGCGATAACGAAAACATTGTAGAGTTCCCGGGGATAATCGAGCGCCAGCAGATTTTCAATCAGAGGACCGATAACCACTTCCTCATTATGCGCCGGAACAATGACGGCGAATCTTTTCTGGGGCTGATGGCTTCCGGACGAGCGAAAATGCACCAGCCCCGCCATACCCAGAATAAAGAAGTACAACGCAGCAAATGACAACAGGAACTGTACCGGCATCATGATGACGTCAAGGGGTTGAGACAGCGTTTCAAAGAAGTTCAAGTCCTTACCTCCGGAGGTATGATATTATGGTTATTTTTATATTCGGACGTTCGTGCGCAGTGTTAAGTTCCTTTTCGATTATGCCGTGAGAATTATAGCACAAAGGCAGGACAAAAGAAAAAGTTATTTTATTCTCTATTTGAGCAAAAAAAGCGCTATTATGACTAAAAATTTATAAAAATACAATAATAGCTATTCATTTGACATGTTTTCTTCCTGATTTGATAATTACCGAACAGGTGGCAATAACTGCAAATTACTGATATAATAACGCTAAGGTAAGGCGTTTGAGCCTGCCTAACAGCTTTAAGGAGGTGTAACCGGTATTTTTGCCGACATTATCGACAAGGATACCGGTGAAGGTAGTATGCTTACTGGTAAACAGCGGAGATTCCTGCGGGCGATGGGCACCGGCCTTGACCCCATCATCCACATCGGCAAAGCCGGTTTGATTGACGCGGTGACGCAACAGCTGGATGAAGCCCTGGAAGCCCGGGAGTTGGTAAAAGTTCGTGTGATTGCCAATGCTCCGGTCGAATCAAAGGATATCGGCTTACAATTGGCGCAAAGCGCGCAGGCGGAGCTGGTACAGATTATCGGCCGCAATCTCCTGTTTTATCGCCGCTCCGCCACGAAACCCGTTCTCGAACTTCCCATCTGAAGATCTGTATAAATCAGGCGGCAAACTGAATCAAGGTGGTAACTATGACAAGCAAAGTGAACGACCTTTTGACCAAAGCTCACCGGTTGGTGATTAAAGTAGGAACAAGTACTTTAACCCACACGACCGGTAAGCTTAATTTGTTTCAATTAGAGCGGCTGGCTGCCGAGATTACCCAGTTGAAAAAGAAGAATCTTGAAGTGATTCTGGTTAGCTCCGGAGCCATTGCCGCCGGTATGGGCAGAATGGGTTTGCCGGAAAGACCAAAGACCATGCCGGAAAAACAGGCTTTAGCGGCTATCGGTCAGGGGATCCTGATGCAAACCTATGAACAATACTTCAGTGAACAGGGAGAAACTGTGGCCCAGGTACTCCTGACCAAAGATGATATTGCGCACCGCGAAAGATATTTGAATGCCCGTAATACCCTGCTGGCCTTACTGAAGATGAAAGCAATCCCCATCATCAATGAAAATGATACCGTCGTGGTCGAAGAAATAAAAATCGGGGAGAATGACACCCTTTCCGCACTGGTGGCAGGTCTGGTGGACGCCGACTTATTAATCCTCCTCTCCGATATAGACGGCCTATATACCGCGGATCCCAGGAAAGACGCCACGGCGCAGCTTATTCCGGTAGTGGGACAGATTACCGCCGAGATAGAAGAGCTGGCCGGCGAACCCGGCTCCAAAATGGCTG
>JAVEYA010000033.1:0-21807 GCA_034003745.1 Clostridia bacterium | reverse complement strand
CCGGGGTCCGACTTCATAATCCGGGCCGGGTCGGTGACCATCATCTGTACCTTCTCGGTGATTTCCTGAGTTGTTGCGCCAATAGGGATATCGTTATTGTAACTCTTGCTCATCTTGCGTCCGTCCACGCCGGGCAGGAGCGCAACCTTGGCCAGCATAGCCTGGGGTTCCGGGAAGAGATCCGTCTGATACAGATGATTGAAACGGCGCGCCAGTTCCCGGGAGAGCTCCAGATGGACCAATTGGTCCTCGCCTACCGGAACGGTATCGCCGCGGTAGACCAGGATATCGGCGGCCATCAGCACAGGATAACCCAGGAAGCCATAGGTGGCGATATCTTTGCCTTGCAGGCCCAACTGCTGGATCTGATCCTTATAGGTGGGCACCCTCTCCAGCCAGGAGACGGGGATAATCATCGAAAACAAAAGATGCAGCTCGGCGTGTTCCTTGACCATGGATTGGACAAAAATACGGCTCTTTTCCGGGTCCAAGCCTACGGCGAGCCAATCTAAGAGCATCATCCGGATATTGTCCTGCAGTTCGGATGTATTTTCAAACGAGGTGGTCAGGGCATGCCAATCTACAATGCCGAAATAGCACCGGTATTCTTCCTGCAGCTTCACCCAGTTCTCCAATACGCTCCAATGCCCGATATGCAGCCGTCCCGTGGGACGCATGCCGCTGAATACGACGCCCTTTTTCATGATGAACCCCCTGTTATGTTGTTAAACTTTCTATTAGCCTGTGACAAAACTTGCGATAAAAAACAGCCCGGTAATAACGGCTTGCGCTATCGGCAAAAGAATCCGACCGGATATTCTGGTCACAATCAGCAAAATAAGGATCAGCGGGCCGTAAGCCTCCACCTGGTCCAGGTAGGGTAGAAAGCGCCGCGGCAAAAGACCTGCCAGAATTTTTCCGCCGTCCAGCGGCGGAACCGGCAGGAGGTTGAAGATGGCCAGATAAACGTTAATGGTGATCAGCAGGATAAGAAAATATCCCAGATAACCGGAAACACCAAGTAGATTGTACAATATCGCGCCAATCAGGGCAAGAATGATATTGGACAGCGGCCCGGCCAGACTCACCAGAAGCATGCCGCGCCGGCGGTCGCCCTTAAAATAGAAGGGATTGACCTCAACCGGCTTGGCCCAGCCGAAATGCGCTACCAGGAGCATCAGGGCTCCCACCGGGTCCAGATGCGGGAGGGGGTTCAAGGTCAGGCGCCCCTGCCGCTGGGGCGTAGGGTCGCCCAGCAGATGCGCGGCCAAACCGTGGGAAAATTCATGAAAAGTGATGGCAATCAGGATTGCCGGCACACTGATTAAGAGTTGAGTCAGATCAAACATATTTGTCCCCTTCAGTAATTTTTTCTATTATAACATATAAAGAAATAGAAGCAGCAGTTCCTGCTTCTATTTCCTAAAATACGTTTTATTCAGCGCAATTTCGTTTCTTGTAGGTTATCTAGGCTAATCTGGACGGGACAACGTCATTTCTGACAATATCCTCATAGGTTTCCCGCTTCACAATCACGTCCGCTTTGCCGTCTAAGACCAGCACGCAGGCCGGTTTGGGCAGGCGGTTGTAATTGCTGGCCATCGAATAATTATAAGCGCCGGTGCTGGAGACGGCCAGAATGTCGCCGCTTTGCACTTCCGGCAACAGGATATCCCAGATCAGCATATCGCCCGATTCACAGCACTTTCCGGTAATGGAGACTTTATGTTTGGGCAAAACAGCCCCCTTATTCGCCAGCATCGCTTCATAGACGGCCTGATACAGTGCATGCCGGGGATTATCGCCCATGCCGCCGTCCACGGCTACATATGTCCTGATGTTGGGAATATGTTTAATCGAACCGACCGTATAGAGGGTGGTTCCGGCAGTGCCGACGATAGAGCGTCCCGGTTCGACGGTTATTCTCGGAACCTGCAGACCATATTCTTTGGCTCTCGACTGCACAGTGGTCATGATGATATCGGCAAATTTACTTAAGGGAGCGGGCTGGTCCCCTTCCTTATAGTAAATGCCGAAGCCGCCGCCCAGATTTAGCTCCGTCAATTCCGCGCCGGTTTCATCTTTAATTTTTTTCATGAAGCCCATCATCACTTCCGCGGTATGACGGAAGGATTCTATCTCGAAGATCTGGGAGCCGATATGGCAATGGAGACCTTTTAACTGCACGTTTTCACAACGCAGTGCGGTTTTGACGAACTCCAGAGCCTGACCGGTGGCAATAGCCACACCGAACTTGGAGTCGATCTGGCCGGTCTTGATATACTCATGGGTATGCGCCTCAATACCGGGCTGGATCCGCAACGAGATTGGCGCCGTAACGCCCTTTATTCCTGCAAGATCGTTCAGTAAATTAAGTTCGCACGGATTATCGACAACAAAATGGCCTACCCGGCACTCCAGGGCATAGGCAATTTCAGCAGGAGACTTATTGTTGCCGTGGAAATAAATCTTCTCCGTGGGAAAGCCGGCTTGGACCGCTGTGTAAAGCTCTCCGCCCGAGACCACGTCCAGGCCCAGTTTTTCCTGTTTTACAATCTTGGCCATCGCAATATTCATAAAAGCCTTACTGGCGTAAATTACCTCAGTATTGGGAAATTTGCTGAAAGACTGATAATAGTCACGGCAAATTTCACGGATATGCGCTTCATCCATTACATATAAAGGAGTGCCGAACTCCTGGGCCAGTTCCACCGTATCACATCCGCCGATTTCCAGATGGCCCTTTTCATTGATTTTCATGGTCCCGTGCAGTTTCATCCGCTTCTCCCCTTATTTATGAAGTCTGGTTTTAGTTGTTTATTTTACCACACAAGTACTTTAAGGGTCAATAAATATCCTCTTGCGGCACATGCAGCAACTTTTGTTTGGACAGACCAAAAGCTTCCTCGATCTCTTCGATTTTGGCCGCCTTGTCGATGTTAATTACCGCGAGGGCAAAAATTTTATCCGCTGTGCCTTGAACGGTTTCGCGGGTACGCACACACTGCAGCACTTTTTTCAATTCATCCAGAGCCCAGGCTTTGCAGCAAGCTATTCTCCAGCCTTGCCACTTTTTCCACCAGGAAACAGGGCCGCTGATCGCTTTAACTTTCCGAAGAAATTTTCCGATATTCGTCTGGGGAAAGATCATCTTCATACCCCGCCCCCTTCCAAGGATTTGTTCCTATTATATCATCAGATGAGCCTTGCCGCTATTGCAGCAAGGCCCGCAAAATCCTTAACCCCTATCGCAGGTTTGACTTTTCTTCGCTTTTAATTCCCACTGCCCGATAATGTACTGCATTGCTTTTGTCGTCACCGCCGCGCCGGAAGCGGGATTATCCATTCCTTCCATTTTTCCCAGGTCACCGATGCCTACGGTAAAGATTCCTTCCGTATCCCTTAAATAATTGACTGCGCTGACCGTATCTCCCAGAACCACTTTGGACTCCGCGACGAGGTTGCCTTCCTTATCAATTTGCCCCTCTACAATCTCCCGGTGTTTATTTACGGCGCAGTCCACATTGGTATATTCTATTCCCCCCGAATTGGAGGCCACCGCCAGAATTCCCATCACTTCGATATCGGGATGCTCCGCCACATAATAAAGCGCTTTTTCTCCTTTGCCCAAACTGGTTTTGCCATTATCGTCAAACATAATCACCACCGGGTCGTGTGGAGCCTGTTTGATTAGTTCCACAATCGCCGGGCCCTTTAGAGGCGTGGGATTTCCTGCGGTTGCCGAAATACAGCGGCCGCCGATATTTTGGGCTGCCGCTTCGACAGATTTTAGGGCCACCTCATCGCCGTCGGTTACCAGGATTACTTTTCTTTTAACGCCTTGCTTGGTCAAGCTGTCATCCCCTTGGTTTAAAAAATGTCGCCGTCAAGAGACCAAAGATGACCGCTGCCGCGATGCCGACAGCGGAGGCTTCAATGCCTCCACCAATGGCCCCCAAGAGACCATTCTTCTTGACTCCTTCAATCGCTCCCTGGGCCAAAAGATGCCCAAATCCCGACAAAGGTACGCTGGCCCCGGCGCCTCCCCAGTCAATCAAAGGCTGATACCAGCCCAGGGCGCTGATGACCGCCCCTACTGTGACATAGCCCACCAGAATGTGTCCGGGCGTAACATTAAACGGCGTAAAATCCATCAATATCTGTCCCAGAGCGCAAATGACGCCGCCCAGGATAAAAGCTTTCAGGAGTAATTCCATCTCTTGTCCCCCTTTTTAGAAATCAGCTATATTCAAATACAACACCGTGGGCGATTCCGGGAATACTCTCACCCTGAAATGAACTGGTAGGGCTCAAGAGAGCGCCCGTCCCCAGCAGGATAACCCGCTTGTATCTTCCCTCGAGCATTTTCTGCAGGATATAGCTGAGGACCACCCCGGAACAACCGCAGCCGCTGCCCCCGGAGTGCGTATCCTGCTCCGGTTTGTAGATTAAGACGCCGCAGTCCGAGACGTTATCGACCGAATATCCTTCCTGGCGCATCAATTCCTTCAGAATGTTCAAACCTAAGACCCCGAGGTCTCCGGTAATAATCAAATCATAATCCTCCGGTTTACGGTTCATATCCTGCAGATGCGTCTTTAAGGTATCCATGGCCGCCGGCGCCATCGCCGTTCCCATATCATTGGCGTCGCCAACGCCTAAATCTTTGATTTTCCCTACCGTAGCAGAGGTTATTCTAATACCGCCGCCTGCTGCGGATAACAGATACGTACCTGCCCCGGTCACCGTCCACTGCGCCGTCAGGGGACGCTGTACCCCCTGTTCGGTGGGCATTCTTAATTGACGTTCCGCAGTTTCATGATGGCTGGATACCGAGACGCCGACTTTATCGGCATATCCGGCGCACAACAGCGCTGCCCCCAGGGTCATCCCTTCGGCAAGGGTGGAGCAGGCGCCGTAGATGCCAAGGAAAGGGACATCAAAAAAACGAGCGGTAAAATTAGCCGAAATGATCTGATTCAATAAATCACCGGCCAGATAGAAATCCAAATTTTCACCGGTGAGGCCCACTTTCTCCAGGGCAAACTCCATACTATGCTGCATCATGCCCTGTTCCGACTTCTCCCAGGACTTATCACCGTCTTCTAAATCATTCTCCATAATTTTGTCAAAATATCCGCTTAACGGACCTTGTCCTTCCATCGGTCCTACCACCGTGCCCCAGGAGAATATTACCGGGGCATACGGAAAAATCAGCGTTTGTTTACCCGCTTTGTTTGTTGCCATATTTGTCACCAACTTTTAAAAGTAATGAACTAAACCAATCAGGATAGAAATTAAGGTACCATAGACGATCACCGGACCTGCTACTGTAAAAATCCGCGCGCCCACGCCGTAGATAAAACCCTCGCGCTTGAATTCCAGGGCTGCGGCTGCTACCGAATTAGCAAAGCCGGTAATGGGAACGATGGAACCGGCGCCGGCGCGCTTGCCCAATTCGTCATAGACGCCCAGTCCCGTAAAAAAAGCGCCGGCAAAAATCAAAAGCGTTGAAGTTGCGGTACCGGCGTCTTTTTCCACAACACCGTTAGCCATAAAAAGATTCATAATCAATTGCCCCACAGTACAAATCAGTCCGCCCACCACAAAGGCCAGGATTAAGTTTTTCAGAAAATTTGGCTTGGGGGCCAGCGGAGTGGTCATTTGCCGATAGAGCAGCGCATCGATATCCTGTAAATCCTTTTGCTGCTTTTCCAGGTCCGCTCTGAGCTTCAGCAGCGTTTGCCGCCGCCCTTGCTCGGCTTGCGGTTCCAGAACAATAAGCTTTTGGTGGTCGGTCTGTATTTCTTTATAAATATTATTTTTGGCGTCTTCATTCATACCCGGCCAGGTTTTAAGTAATTGCTGCCTTGCCTCATACTTTTGTCGAATTATTTCCTCTTTTTCCATATCATCACCACACCCTCATTCACCATGTCAATTGAGATTTACTTTATTATTGCTCATTTCAATATTTTGTTATACATGGACAAATAAAAAGCCTGCCTTAGAGCAGACTGTTTAGTTTAACTGTATTTAAGCTATCTAAATCCTGAGGTTGCCTTCCTGCAGGAGCGACTTAAAGCGCTTCAGCGCCTGCCTTTCTATGCGTGAAACCTGCACCTGGGAGAGTCCCACCGAAGCGGCTACTTCTGTTTGCGTCTTATCCTGGAAAAAGCGCATCAGAATAATCTCTCGTTCTTTTTCCGTCAATTTGTTCAGCACCTCTTTTAAGGCAATGCGGTCAAACCAATTGACTTCCTCGTTCTCGTTGCTTAGCTGATCGATCACATAAATCGGGTCGCCATCGTCCTGATACAGCGTTTCATGGATAGAAGTCGGCGCTTGTACCGCTTCCAGACTGGAGACAATCTCTTCCTGCGAAATGCCTGCTTCCTGGGCAATTTCCTGCAAAGTAGGTTCGCGTCCCCATTCCCGGGTCAACTGTTCACGTACTTTATTGATTTTATAGGCGTTCTCTTTCAGGGAACGGCTGATTTTAACCGGGTTGTCGTCCCGGAGGAAGCGCCTGATTTCCCCAATAATCATCGGTACCGCATAGGTAGAGAACTTTACGTTATAAGACATATTGAATTTGTCGATGGCCTTAATTAAGCCGATGGTCCCGATCTGGAAAAGATCTTCCAGTTCATAGCCCCTGTTGCCGAACCGCTGTACCAGGTTAAAAACCAACCGCAGATTGCAGTTGATTAATTTTTCCCGTGCCGCTATATCGCCGGTTTGCGCCCTGCTCAACAGATTCATCATTTCTTCGTCGCCCAATAAAGGGAAACGCGGCAGATTCATTTCGGATAATCTTACATTCATATCATCATTCCTCTTAAGAAACAGCTTTCTTTTCTGCTCCCGCACTGCCAATCATTTTCTTCAGCGTAACTTTGGTGCCGTGGTTCAGTTCAGACTCCACTTCCACCTGATCCATGAAGGACTGCATAAAGACGAAACCTAGGCCCATGCGCTCCGGATCGGTCGAATAGGCTGGCTGCAGCGCCTGCTGAATATCGGCTATCCCGATGCCGGCGTCAATAACCTCAATGACCAGCTCATCTTCATACAATAGGCTCGTTATGGTGACCATATGCTCCGGGTTATTTTCATACCCATGAATAATGGCGTTGGAAACGGCCTCAGAAACAGCGACCTTAATCTCCTCCAGGTCGTTTAAGGTAATCTCCAGCTGGGAGGCCAGCGCCGCGATGCATATCCTGGATAAGGCTACATTTTCACCTTTGCTTTGTATTTGTAACTCAATTCTATTAATAGGTATTCTTTCCATTTTATCCTCCCCTAAATAACTTTTTTTTCTAATAATTGCCAAGCTTTCAGTTCATCGTCACAATAAGGGATAAAAGACAGAATTCCGGAGAGCTCTAATATCCTCTGGACATTCGGCGTAAGCCCGATTAAGACCAGCTTGCCGCCCTGAGCGGAGATTTTGCGAAACCTTCCCAATATTACGCCCAAACCGGAAGAATCAATAAAATTCACTCTTGCCAAATCAATAATCAAATTCTTCGCCATCATTTCCTGCATCGTAGCGTCAACGGTTTCCCGAAAATTATTGGCTGTCACCAGGTCCAGTTCCCCCGTGACCTGGATGATTAAAGTCCTGTTTTTCTTTCGGAGCACATAACTCATCTGTACTCTTTCCCCCTCGCAGGCATTTTACTATATTATTCGCGAAGGAAAGATTAATTCCTGCTAAAATTTGGTAATTAATTATATAAATAGCTTTAACACAACATAAAATGAAGAACCCAGACCTAACGGTCTGGGCAGTACGATCTAAGTCGTGAGAGTACATGTGCAAGCCCCTGTGAAACGGCATACAATCCTCATATATTGGTTACCCTGCGATAGACTTCTTCAGCACCTTCTTGAACTCCCGCCACCAGGAACCTTTATCCACGCTCTCCGCGGCGATCAGATTAATGCGGGTCAGGACTTCCTCCCCTTTGAGGATGGAGGCATAGCCGACGATCTGGCCTTTTTGCACGGGAGAATCCAGCAGTTCATTCAAGATTATTTCCGTCCGCAGCTCCTTATCCCCGCCTTTCGCCACCGTCAGTCCGACCTTTTTCTCCGGGACGGCCGGAACGGTATCCACAGCGCCTTTGCCCACCGTAACATTGCCCAGTACTTCTTCTGTTCCGTAAAACTGCTTGAAGGTATACTGTGCATAGCCCCAGTCAAAGAGAACCTTCGTGTCGACAAAATGGCCGCTTTTCTCCGGTACGCCCATGACCACCGAGACAAATCTGAGTCCGTTTCTCTCGCAGGTAGCGGTCAGGCAGTATTTGGCGTCCACCGTCCAGCCGGTCTTGAAGCCGTCAGTCCCTTCATACTGCCACAGAAGCTTATTGGTATTGTCATACTGGAACGGATTCTTCGTTTCCTCACGGATACGGTAATGCTTCACCGTGGACATCTCGCGGATAAGGGGATATTTCAGAGCATACAGACCCAATTGGGCAAAATCATAGGCCGTAGTGTAATGCTCGGGGTCATGCAGACCGTTGCAGTTAACAAAATGCGTATTTTTCATGCCTATCTCCGCAGCCTTGGCGTTCATTAGTTCCACAAAGTCTTCATGGCTTCCGGCGATATACTCGGCTACGGCGACGGAAGCGTCATTGCCCGAGGCCAGGGCTATCCCCAGCAGGAGCTCCTTTAAAGTGAGCTTTTCTCCGGCGGACAGATAAATCTGTGAGCCTCCGTATCCCGCCGCTCTTTCCGAGGCAGTGACCACATCCTCCAGGCTTACTTTGCCGTCCTCGATGGCTTCGGCCGCCAGCACCAAGGTCATGATCTTGGTCATACTGGCCGGAAAAGCTTGCAGATGAGGTTCCTTTTCATAAAGGATTTTTCCCGATTCGGCATCGACGAGGATGACTGACTCCGCTTTCAGCGGCAACTCCGCCGCGAGAACCAACCCGGGCAGCAGCAGCGCCAGAATTACGAACGTGAAAATATAAAAACAACGTTTCTTTGACAAAACAAAAACACCTCCCAAACATGTTGTCTTTATTTTTCCCCCACTATTCACTCAACTATGTAATAACTTTACATAGGAAGCGCCATCAGGGAAAAACTAACATCAGGAGGTGTTTTTATGGAAAGAATGTTTGCGTACATTTTATTTATTTTAGTCGCTATCGGTACCGCTTATTTGGTCCTGGGCTTTGTTCTGGTGCCCGTCATCAAAATGCTTGTGGACAGCAGACGCCTGAAAAGAAAACATTAAGCAATAATTTCATAAACCAGGGGATGATCCGCCGGCTTTACCGGTACAACGGCTATGGCCTGCTCCAGTATCTTTACGGCCTCCGGCAGCCTTTCCTCCCGGTTATAATAGACGGTGAGGAGAGGTTCGCCGGATTTAACGGCGGCGCCGTTTCTTTTTCCCAGTTTCAGCCCGACAGCCAGGTCAATTACGGAATCCTTCCTCTCCCGGCCCGCCCCCAGGAGCATAGCGGCATACCCTAAGGCCTGGGTGTCTTTAATAAAGAAGTAACCGTCAAAAGGAGCGGTGATCTCCCGGTTAAAAGCTGCCCGGGGTAGTAAGGCCGTATTCTCCAGCACCGCCGGGTCACCGCCCTGGGCGCTGATGAATTCAGCCATTTTTTGCAGCGCCCGGCCGGAATGCAGGGCATCCTGCAGCAGCGCTTCCGCCTGGACTGTATCGGCGGCCTTGCCGGCCAGAATAAGCATCTGCGCGCCCAGGCTCAGACATAATTGCAAAAGCCGCCCCTTTGTTTCCCCGCGCAGGACCTGAATGGCCTCTTCCACTTCCAGGGCATTGCCGATGGCTGAACCCAGCGGCTCATTCATATCCGAGACTACCGCCACGGTCCGGCGGCCGGAATTCTTGCCGATCGCCACCATAGCCCGGGCTAGTTTGCGGGCTTCTTCCGGATTCTTCATAAAGGCGCCGCTGCCCGTCTTGACGTCCAGCACGATCGCCCCGGCGCCGGCGGCGATTTTCTTACTCATGATGCTGGAAGCAATCAGCGGAATCGATTCCACTGTGCCGGTGACGTCCCGCAGGGCGTAAAGTTTTTGATCGGCCGGCGCCAGGCTTCCGCTTTGCCCGGCCACCGCAATATTTATCTCTCGGACTTGCTTGATGAATTCGGCTTGCGTCAGGGAAGTTCTGAAGCCGGGTATACTCTCCAGTTTATCGATCGTGCCCCCGGTATGGCCCAGCCCACGTCCGGACATCTTGGCGACTGTAACGCCGCAGGAGGCTGCCCAGGGGGCCAGCGCCAGAGTTGTAGTATCCGCGACGCCTCCGGTGCTGTGCTTGTCCACGGCCAGACCGGGCAGCGCGGATAAATCCGCGGTCTCACCTGATGTGGCCATACTTAAGGTCAGCGCCGCTGTTTCCTCTTCTGTCATGCCGCGGAAGAAAACCGCCATTAACAGGGCGCTCATTTGATAATCCGGTATCTCCCCTTGGGTATAACCGTGTACCAAATATTCAATTTCCTGAGAATTTAAAGCCAGACCCTCTCTTTTTTTAACAATCAGCTCGGCAACTCTCATCTTCTAAACTCCTTTTTTATTTCAGACCAAAAACTCTCTCCCGGTCCGGCAAAGGGAACGGAAAAGATTTCGCTTAAGGTTGCCGCAATATCCGCGAAGGTCCGGCGTTCGCCCAGGTCCGTTCCCGGCCTGACAGCATGGCCGTATACCAATAAGGGCACATACTCCCTGCTGTGGTCGGTTGAGGCCGTGGTCGGGTCATTGCCATGGTCGGCCGTGATAATCAGGAGACTATCCTCCGTAAGCAGATTCAATAATTCCGGTAGAAAGGCATCGAATTGCTCCAGCGCCGCCGCATACCCCTGGGGATCATTGCGGTGCCCGAAGGCGGAATCGAATTCCACCAGGTTGACGAAGACCACTCCCTTTTTCAGCATTTTCCAAGCTTCCACCGTCTTTTTAAAACCGTCTTCATTGCTTATAGTCGGAAGGCTTGCAGTCAAGCCGCGTCCGGCGAAAATATCGCTGATCTTGCCCACGCCGATGACTTCATAGCCGTTTTTAGACAAAGCGTCCAGAATGGTCGGCTGGGGCGGCTCCAGCGAGTAGTCGTGGCGGTTGGCCGTCCTTTTGAAACTGCCGGGTTCTCCGATAAAGGGCCGCGCAATAACGCGCCCCACCGCCAGGGGCCCGGTCAGCATTTCCCGGGCCGTTTTGCAGATCCGGTATAACTCCTCTAACGGAATAATTTCTTCATGCGCCGCTATCTGAAAGACGCTGTCGGCGGAAGTATAGACAATGGGATACCCTGTTTTCACGTGCTCCGCGCCCAATTCCTCCAAAATAACCGTACCCGAGGCAACCTTGTTGCCTAAAGTTTTACGCCCGATACGCTCTTCAAAGGCGGTAATGAACTCAGCGGGGAACCCTTGCGGAAAAGTCGGCATGGGCTTTTCCGTAATCAAGCCGGCGATTTCCCAATGGCCCATCGTTGTGTCTTTGCCTTTGGATTGCTCCGCCATACGGCCAAAGGCGCCCGTCAGAACATCCGGCGTCTGCAGCTCTTCTTTCAGCACAATCATGCCCAGGCCTAATCTGGCCAGATTGGGCAGCTGTATTTCCGGTACTTCATCTACGATATGCCCCAGCGTATTGCAGTGATAATCGCCGTATTCCGCGGCGTCCTGCAGTTCTCCGACCCCTACGCTGTCCAGAACCACCAACATCACTTTCTGCATTCTCGCCCCCCCTTATCAGCTGTACGGAATATATATCAGGCCCGGGGATGTGTATGTTCGTACACTTCCTTCAGCCTGCTTTTCGTCAAATGCGTATAAATCTGCGTTGTCGCCACGTCGGCATGTCCCAGCAGTTCCTGAACCGAACGCAGGTCCGCTCCGTTCGCCAACAGATGCGTGGCAAAAGAATGCCGCAGCGTATGCGGGGTGATATCTTTGGTAATCCCTCGCGTCCGGGCGTGCTTCTTGATAATCTTCCAAAAGCCCTGACGCGTTAAACGAGTTCCTCGATTATTTAAGAAAACGGCATTGGTCGTCTGAGGCCCGCAAAGTTCAGTCCGGGCTCGGCTTAAATAGGCTTTCGTCCAGTGAACGGCATGCGTTCCCAGCGGAATTATTCTTTCCTTATTGCCTTTGCCGATACAACGGACAAAGCCCATATTTAAATCCAGTTTGGACAAATCCAGATTGACCAGCTCGGAAACCCGCATCCCGGCGGCATATAACAGTTCCAGCATGGCTTTATCCCGCAAGGCAAAAGGCGTGGCCACCAGGGGTTCCTTTAAAAGCATGTCCACTTCCTCCACAGAGAGAACCTGGGGCAGCTTCTTAACCTGCTTGGGGGTTTCCAGGGTTTCCGTGGGATCTTTTTGCAGAATACGTTCCAGGCATAAGAATCTGAAGAAAGTTTTCAGCGCGGCGATACGGCGGGCAATCGTCGCCGGCGTGCTGTTCTTTTTGCGCAGATGATAGAGGTATGCGGCCAGCTTGTCGCGGGTCACGGCGGCAATATCCTCACTGTTTTTTAATTCCAGCACGCCAAAAAAGTCGCGCAGGTCGCTTTGGTAAGACGCGAGGGTATTGGGGGAATATCCTTTTTCCACTTGCAGATAAACCAGAAATCCCTGCAAGAGCTCGTCCATGCCGGGTCCCTCCTTTGTGGAGCAGCAATCCAATTGATATCTTCCACAAAAGAGCCGCTTTTCCTCTTTGAATGTTTATTTGCCTTTCTCTGCCTTATCCGGTTCGGCCGGTAAAGTTTCCACATTTCCCGGCTCCTCCGTCGCAGGTGATGCCTGGACAGCATTGCTGTCTTAATGGCTCAGCTTTAGACATCCGCGATGTCTATGGCTGAGCCTGTACCTTAACCGGCTGGCTTAAGACATCCTCTTGCAGGTCAGAATCCGCCGGCGCGCTGACAGTGGATTCCTCTGAGCCTACCAACGTACTGATCCCCCAGCCCAGCGTAATCACCACAGCGATAGCGACGATAAGCGCGACCAGTTTTCTCTTCCATTTGGTAATCGTAATTATATACATCATTCTCCCTCCCTCTCCTAAAGATATATGTTTGATGAAAAATCCTTAGAATTAGCAATCAAGCTGTTTTGTATTAATTTTTTCAAATTCAGCCATTCTATAAACAAATGGATATTAGGAATGAGGTGGTTTATTTGGCCATACCCGAATGGAAGGGAAAAACATCGGATAACAAGCGCGGTTATTGGACGGTTTTTCCGGACTTATGCAAAGGCTGCGGGCTTTGTATCGAAAAATGCCCGGTGAAAGTTATCGAATGGTCGGAACAGCTCGGCTTCATGGGCACGCCGTCGGTCCAGGTGCGTATGGAGGGCTGTATCGTCTGCGGCATCTGCGAACAAGTATGTCCGGATACGGCATTAAGGGTAGACAGGAAGGCGAAAGAGAAGGAATAAGTTTACTTATATACAAAAGATGGATACGCTATGTATCCATCTTTCGTTAATTTAGTCTTGTCCGACATTGCCGTTCGTCGACTCCATTTTATAAAACCGTTCCTTCAGGGACTTAGCCGTTAGCGGCTGCACCTTCAGCTCCTGCGCGATTTCCCAGTCGGAGCCTTTATGAATGGCATTAATAAAATGATCATAGTTTACGCCGGCTTCCTCACAGGCGCTCCGCATGCTTTGTTCCGCTCCCCAGGGCGGACCTTTGGCGTCATGTTTTTTTCCTTTATCTTCATGTTTATCGGAACTCTTTTTATCTATTGAGATCGCGTGGGCCGAGCCCATTCCCTCCGGAACAAAGGCATTATAGGAAGCTTTTCCCGACCGTTCCTGCTTGTCTTTGGCCATATTTTACCCTCCCTTTTTATTGACTCAAATATATTATTCTTCCGGGAGGGCAAAACTATTAACTCAAAAGCTGGATAAAGAAGGGGGAGAGATAGCCTTCGATCAGCGCAGCTGCCAACATTAAGAAGCCCAGCATAATCATCAGGAATAAATAGCTCAAAGCATAATTGGCTAAAGAAGTATTTTTCGCTCTGATTAAAAAAAGCGAAAAATTGATGGCCGCCGCTGCAGCCAGAATATAGGCCGGCAAGGAAAGCAAATTAGGCGGAAAAATAGCTAAGAGCGCAATCAGGGCGCCCCAAAGTCCTTTTTGCTGAATTAAAAAAACTACGGTAAATCCCAATACAAAGCCGCGTGTAAAAATAATCATTAAAATCAACGGGAAGCCGATTACCGTCAGCCCCAACAAAAAAATCTTGCTTAAGTTTACAAGATTTTTGCTGACAGCTTGCTGCGTCGTCGTTACGAAATTCATATCCCCGTCAAATTGCGCAAAGCCTTCATCCAAAAAATCTCGCAGAGCGGTCGTCTGCTGCTCATCCAAAATATTGACGCCCAGGGAGCCGAAGACGATACCGGCGATGAAGCAAAGCCCCAATATGATATAAACCCACCAGCTGCCTTGCAGGTGTTGGATAATTCTATTCCGGAAGCCTCTCATGGTTACCCTCCCCTCAAGAAGATTCTATGAGTGGAAAGGTAAAAATATAACTACTAGTCCATCAATCTGCAACAGCCGCCAAGAGGAGCTGCGCGATGTATTGTGCGGCCAACACATCCTCCAGCGCGCTGCCGGAAGCCGCCGTAACCGTCACCGGCGCGCCTTGCGCCATCAAAAGCGCCCGTTCCACGCCTTTATGGGCGGAAGCGGGTCCTTTCATCCCCAGCGTCCTGGCCACCGTTGCGGTGGTAATTCCTCCGCCCAGCTGCCAGACCGCGTCAAAAACCGTCCCGCCGGCATCGCTTACAATCACGGCGTAATGATTCCGCCAGTCCGTGAATTTAGCTGTCTCCGCACCCAGATTAGGAAAGATATCTGCGGGTTCCGCCCCTTCGGCCCGGATACCGTCCAAGACCAGGGCGGCACGTTTGTTCCGTTCTTCCGGCTGACCCACCCGGGGCTCGGCAATGACAAAAACCCGGCGTTGATTCTTCCGGGCCTCTTGGGCTGCTTCCCGGCCAATCAGATAAGGATTGGCGTAGGGTTCTCCTTTGCCGCAGGGAGCAGCCCCCCATATTTTAGACGCACCCGCCTCTAAGAGCGCTTCCGCCGTAGTCGACATATCAATGACGTCGACCAAGACGACAAAGCGGCCTGCCAGGGCCGCTTCGACCGCTCCGGAGAGATTATAGGCCACAGTGACCGCACTTTTATACTCCCGCGCCAGTTTATTCCACTCCTATTCGCTGGAATACCCAAAACAGGCCGATGATGGATTTTGCGTCTTTGATTCCACCCGTTTCCAGTAACGCTTCCTGCAGCCTGGCCAAGGGTATCTTCTCATATTCTATAACTTCGTCCGTATCCGGATGCGCCTTTTTCTCCTGTAACCCCCGCGCCAGGTATAAGTGCATCATCTCATTGGTATAGCCGGGGGCGGTATAAAATTCAGTCAGCTTTTCCCATTCTTCCGCTTCAAACCCGGTCTCTTCACTCAGTTCGCGCCGGGCGCATTCCAGGGGGTCTTCCCCGGCTTCCAGTTTGCCTGCAGGCAGTTCCAGGAGAATCTGTCCTGCCGCGTAACGGTATTGCCGGACCATTACGATTTCCTGTTCTTCGGTCAGCGCCGCTACCACCACAGCGCCCGGATGCAGCAGGATTTCCCGGGTCGATGTTTTGCCGGTGGAAATAATTACTTCATCCATCCGGTAAGTCAGATACTTGCCCTTTTCTTCTTTCAGTGTTTTAACGAATTTCTCTTCCATGATTTCTCCTCCAGACATATTTTATGTACAAGCGGCATATTTATCAGTACAACTTTTAAAGGCGGTGCGTTATGAGCGTAAACGGCAGCTTCTGGGTTACCGGAAAACCCCAGGATATATTATACCATTTGGCGGCCCTGCAGGACGAATATCTGTATGTCACCGACTATCTGCGCGCCCTCTCCGCAAAAGACTATTGATAAATGCTTATTGGAAGACACAAAATATAGCCGCCATCCTTTTATCAATGGACTTTCTTGGCGGCGGCTTGGCCTGCGGCGGCGGCGGCCAGAAAAAAATACGGGTCTTCCTGATACCCGCGGCCCATGTAGCTTAAAGAAAGGCCCCGTTCCTGAGCCGTCGCAATGCCGGCTTCTCCTCTCTCCCAAATTAATTGATGCCGATCCGAATCCTCCGGACCCAACGCCCGGAGGATTCTTTTTTTCTGCTCTTCCGGCATTTCCGGCAGCACCACCGTGGAAGGCGCCAGCGCTACGTTCCTGAGCGCCTTCAGCGTATGATGGCTGACGCCGTTATGCCGTTCCCGCCGCTCGGCAAAACTGAGGCGAGGTATCACCAAACACTCTCCTCCTAAAGAGAAAACGCTGTTAATGATCTGCCCCAACTCCAGCCCGGTATGCCCCCAGGCCGTCCCCGTTCCCACAATACCCGGCCCCATCATGACCACAATAACCTTGGCCTGGAATACTTCCTTTGCAGCCAACAGACCGGAATAAAGATTGACCGCTTCATAATCCCCTCCAAAGGCGTGTCCGGCTGTAACCACACCCGAGAGCAAGCCTTCTTTGCGCAATGCTTTGACGGCGCGGCTGAAGGCCAGTGGCAGCGCTCCTCCGTCCGTCATGACATATACCGCCTTAAGCTGAGGGGCATACCCCTTGATCCCGCAGACGCAAGGAGCCAGCATACTATGCAGTGAACCGGCTACCACCGGCGTACCTGCTAAACTCTCCGCCTTTTTCATTTGCGCATGCCAGGGGCTGTTCTCTTCTTCCACCGCCAAAACCCTGAACTGATACGGAGTATAGCGCATTTTCATGATATGCCCGGGGCCTTTCCCTTTTTCCGGGGGGGTTCCGCTATTTTTCTCTTGGCTTCCGGTCTTCCCCCAGTCTGCCCCCTGGAGTACCGCCATAACAAAATGATACCCGCCGCTGCCCAGCGCTAAGTCAACGGCGGTGGTATTCAGTAAAACCTTGTCGCCGCAACGAACCGACCCGGTCATTTGTGGAAAAGCGTAGGCCCGGGCAGTCTTATCCCCCACCGCTACCTGCAATTCCAGCAGATGCTCCTCCGCTGATACGATTCCCGTAATAATTCCGGTAGCCCTGTTAATCACGGCCGCACCTCTTTCATCTCTGTCCCCACTTATCCAGCCTGTCTAAGAAACTGCTGCGCGTTATAATTGCACTAAAGGAGTACTTCTCCGCCAGCGCATGAAAAAAAGCCAGAACAATGATCAGGGAAATTTTTACGGTAAAAGAAGCGGAGAGCAGGCTTAAGCCTGCAATCATGCCCAGGCAATTGGAACCGCAGTCTCCCAGCATTACCTCGGCCTGCAAATCATACCGGGCGTAAGCCGTCAAAAGCCCTCCCGCTGTTACCATCAGCCAGTAATCCTCTTTTGCCAGGAGCAAGGCTGCCGTTAACAGCAATGCGCTGCCTTTGACCGCCCGTCCGGGTCGCAAATCCAGCAGATTGACCGTGTTCACCGTTAGCATTAAAAGCAGCCAGTCGAATAAAGTATAGCCCAGGCTAAAAACCGTAAAGGCGGCTATGACGCCTGTTCCAATCAGTTTGATCAGGCCTGTGGTGACGATCCGGCGCCGCCAGAAATAAAGCAAGTGCCCTTTTAACCCCTTGGGTCCGTTATCGCCATAGAGATCATCGTATAGACCTACTCCGGCAATCAGGGCTATCGCCAGAATAAGAATGTAGATCCTTTCCGTAAGGTTCTCAGACAGGCCGTATATAAGGGTATCCAAAGTGATTAACAGCGGGAAAATGATTCCGGCCAGGGCCGGAATCTCCTCTCCCCGCCAATTCTTCTTCAGTCCCTGCCGAACGGCCAGGATGCGGAAGAAAGGCGGAAACGCTATTTGGGCTGTCAGGCAGCTCAAGGCAAATAAAATGATGTATCGGCCGTATGTATTCATGGGTGTGCTTTTCCCCCTGCCCGCCGCCAGAGTGCAGCGCAAACATCGCAAAACTGCCGGCCCCGGTGCACAAAACCGCGCCAATCGCGTCCCGGTGGGTCATGACATAAAGCTGTTTCCACTTCAAAGAGGCGGTATCCCAGTTTCAGTGCGTCTACTGTCATGCCCACTTCCAGCCCAAAACCGGGTGCAAGGGGCAGCAGGCTTTCCAGCACAGACTTTTTCATACACCTTTGCCCGGACAGCGGCGCCTTCACCCTTTTTCCCGTCATCATTCTGACGCCCAGCTGCGCCATCCTTTTGACCAGTCCAAAGCCCCGTCCGCTGTTTCCTTGAGGCAGCACCGCTATGGTCATATCCGCCTGCCCGGTCATAACCGGTTCCGCCAGAAGCAGCGCCTGCCCTGCGGAATCTTGCAGATCGGCGTCCAAAAGCAAAACGATTTCACTTTGGAGATAAGCCTGGCCCGCCATTATCGCGCCGCCTTTGCCCCTGTTTTCAGTCAGGCGTATCACCCTGGCGCCCTGCTTTGAGGCGATATCAGCGGTATCATCCCCGGAGCCGTCATCCACTACGGTAATATCCCCCTCGAAACCGGCTTGACGCAGCGCCTGGACTGAGGCCCCGATTCTCTCAGCTTCATTATAAGCCGGGATCAGAATACTGACCCCCCGCATTATGGCTCCAGGCCGCTTTCCGCTATATCCAAAATCAAGGCCACCTGTTCGGGGATACTGTCCAGAAGAGGGATATAGTAAACCCGGCCCAGTCCTTGGGTTTTCAGAAATTTTTTTTCGTTTTCCCCCAGGACCAGATTATAGATGGGCGTTCCTGCTTCGAGTAGTTCCTGCAGCGCCGCGGAGGGCGTATCGGGAGCGCTGGTCGTTTGCTCCGGGTAATTTTCGCTGACACGAATCAGCACGGTCGGACCTTGAGCCGCTCCTGACGCCGTAAGCCCTTCTTCCTCCGGGAAGCGGTCTGCATAGATGATTTCTGCTCCGCTTAAGCGCAGATTCTCAATAATTACCTCCGGTGTCTGCACACCGTCTTCCACCAGCACAATCCTTTTACCCTCCAGACAGCCTTTAATCAAATAACTTAAGGTGGCGTCGGCGTATTGCCGGTAATACGCATTCTCCTGGGCCAGTTTTTCCATCTCCGTTTTTTGCAGCCTAGCCTCATTTTTGATGCTTAGGTATTCCTCTTCGATACGCTGGACGAGGTTTTCCTGTTCGCCGATTACGCCGGTAACAAAGCTTTCTCCCACCAGCAGGCTGCCGATGACAATACCGATTCCCAAGGCCATAAAGACAGCAACCAGGGAAGTAACATGATATTTGTAGTCAATAATCATCGTCCTTCTCCTTCATAATCCCAGGGACAATTTAAATTTCAGAAGCAGCAATCTGGCCAGCTGCGAAACAACGGAAGAAATATACAGCACCATCAGGAAGGGAAAAGCGGAAGCCAGCACGACCTGCAGAACAGGCCTGATTTTCTTTTGGCTGCTGTATAATAAACTGACTCCTTTAGCGTCCACTAAGATACTCCCTATTTTAATTCTGGTCAGGAGCGTACTGGCCATACCGCTTCTGCCCTTTTCCAGAAAATCGATCACATTGGAATGGGTTCCTACGGCCACAATCAATTCCGCTCCGCTGTGGTAGGCCAGCAGCATGGCCCCATCCTCACTGGTCCCCGGCACCGCGAAAATCTTCTCTTCCAAGTGCATCTTTTGTACTCTCTTTTGACCGGGCGCCTGCCCGTCCGTATAGGCGTGCACCACGATTTCCGCCCCGGAAGACAAAGCTTCATCACTGACACTATCCATATCGCCAAAAATCAAATCCGGTTTATAGCCGTTTTCATACAAAGCGTCAGCGCCCCCGTCTACGCCGATAAGTACGGGTCTCATTTCCCGGATATAGGAACGGACCGTCTTCAAGTCTTCACAGTAATTCTTGCCGCGCACTACGATTAAGACTTGCCTGCCGTGAATTTGTGTCTTTAAAGGGGGTAAATTCGGTTCCCCCAAAATCAACGAGCGTTCCCGCTTGGCGTGAAAAAGCGTATTTTCTACAAATTTCTCCAAACTGTCTTGCATGTTGGCTTTGCATTGTTCCATCTTCTCGGTAATAGATTCCAGGCTCTGTGGTTGGCCGCCCAAAAACAACACATTTTCCAGATAAATTCCGTTGCCCTGCAGTTCCACTATCTGTCCGTCCCGCAGCCGCAAAATATCCTCCCCCAGATTATCTAAGAGCGGGACATTATTTTGTATTAAAATCAGCGGTCCGGGGGTGGGATATTTGCCGCTGATGGAAGCTTTGGCATTTAAAACAGCTTTTACTTTGGCTTTAACGAGCGAACGGGCCGCCACTTCATCCAAATCTTCATGATCAATTACCGCTATTTCGTGAGGTTGGATCCGGCTGATCAGATTTTTGGTTTTGCGGTCTACTCTTACCCGGCCTGTCAAATTCATGTCTGTTAACTCCGTTTTAGCGCTTTGCTGCTTAGTATTTGTAGATTGCCTGATTAATATTATCTGCTGCTATCTATTGAAAAAGCTCACGGCTGCAAAACGCCGTGAGCTTTTAAAAGATTGCCGTCCCTGCCGCTCTTATCCTGCATCACTTAACGGAAAGAGAATTGTAAATATTGTTCCCCGGCAATTGGTCTCAACCTGAATCTGTCCATGATGTTTTTCCACAATATCATAGCAGACGGCCAACCCCAGGCCGGTTCCTTTTTCCTTGGTCGTAGTAAAGGGCGTACCCAGCCTGGACATAATTTCCTCCGGTATACCGCAGCCATTATCTTCAACCATCAGGACAATCACCGTACCTTCAGGTTCCACCTGCCGGGTGCTGATCCTGACCAGCCCTCCCGGTCCAAGCGCATCTAAAGCGTTATTAACTAAATTCAAAATAACCTGTTTCATCTCATTTTCATTAAACATATATAGCGGAAGATCTTTTAAACATAATTCAACTTTCTTGTCTTCCTTGATAGCCTGTGCCTGCAGCAGAGGAAAAAGAGACTTAATAATTATATTGAGGTCAAGCAGCGTCTTTTCACCCGTTTTTTTACCGGCCAGCGACAAGAAATCGGTAATGATGGCATTCGCCCTATCCACTTCGGAAATCATCAGCTTCAGAAATTGTTCATCTTCACTATATCTTTCTTTTCTCTGCAGCAGCTGCAAAAACCCTCTGATTGCCGTCATCGGATTGCGGATTTCATGACCTATGCTGGCGGCCATCTGTCCCAGCAGGTTCAGTTTTTCCAGCTGGGCCATTTCCTTTTCCATTTTATTGATATCTGTTATGTCAACGCAAACCATAAAAACGTAGGGTTCATGACCAATATGGATAATCTCCGTTGAGAAAAATCCTTCCCGGCTCTCACCATATCTGGTACTGAAGGGCATATTCACATTTTTTCGCATGATCCTCTTTTCAAAAGTATTATGACAAAATTCACTCAACGGCTCATTACCGGAACTATGCATGAACTCCTCCGGCGTTCGTCCGATTAACTCATCTCTTTTAAAGCCCATCACCCGGAGCAATTCCTCATTTACTTCAAATACGCGTTTATCTTTTAAAGAAAAGATAATTTTTAAAATCGGACTGTAACGGAAAGCTTTATAAAAAATTTCTTCCATTTGCTTTAAGGTATTGTGGGATATCTTCGCACCCTTTATGGCCATATTGAGTTCTTCCAAAAGAGGCATGGTTTCAGGCAAATCATGATATTCCATGCTGTCACTCAATATATTATCGGTGACTATTTTTAAGTTGCTTTGAAACCTTTTAAGCAGCTGATTGGCCAAAACAACCA
>JAVEYA010000032.1:0-21817 GCA_034003745.1 Clostridia bacterium | reverse complement strand
GTGAGCTGGGTATTGAAATCGGTATCCTTGGTGGCGGCGGAGCTTTCGGTGGCAACCAGGTCCAGCTTATATTGGGGGCAGGCCTTGACAAAAGCGTCATACAGGCCGGCGGAATAAGCGTCGCCCGAGGCATAGAGCACAGCTACCTTTTTCACGCCGAGTTTCTCAGCGGCGAATTTTGCCACCATTTCACCCTGATAGGAATCACGGAAGCAGGTTCTGAAAACATTGGGATGGCCTTCTGTAACCGTGTCGGCCGTAGCGGTGGGGGACAGGAGCAGCATGCCCTGCTCATCGGCCAGTACGCCAAGGCCCGCGGTAACGCCCGAGGTGGCCGAGCCCATAATAGCGCAGACGCCATCGGAAACCAGTTTGTTGAAGGCATTGGCGCTCTCGGTAGAGTCAGCCTTATCATCCATATAGGCGACAACTTCGATCGGGCGTCCGCCCAGTATGCCGCCGGCTGCGTTAATCTCTTTGATGGCCAGCTTGATCCCGGAAGTGATAGCTTGTCCGTACGCGGCAACTTCTCCGGTATTCGGGGAAATTACGCCGATCTTAACAGGACCGGAATTATCCGCAGGAGCAGCGGGCGCCGGAGCAGACTTGCCGCCGCAAGCGGAGAGGGAAACGACCAACGCGAGGGTAAGCAGGATTGCCAAAACTTTCTTCATTTCTTTATCTTCCTCCCTTTTTACGTTTAACAAAATTTAAAAAATCTTCGGACACATAAAGGTGCGTTAGAATGACCCCCAACGCACCTTTGCTGTTATAAATATAACGAAAAAGTAGCAACTTGTCAATCATCTATTTTTCCCCGTGCCGATACAAAAGAATACCCTTTAGGTCTTCTGCGGCAAGATTTATTATAATTTTCAAAGAACATGGTTTTCAGGATTGCCGTGATTGTATACTGTATACCCGTAAAAATTTTCTCAGACAAAGACAAATTGTACCATTATCATAAACAGTACGGTGCCTGCTCCGATGCTCAAAAGCGTATTGTTTTTCCAATAATGCAAGGCCACGGTAAAGAGCACGGCAATCGCTTCGGGCAGACCATAAGGAGGCGCTGTTACGCTGACGCCCTGCAGGCAGTAAACAACCAAAAAGCCAATGGACGCGCTGGGCAGGACCTTCCCCAGATAGAGCAGATAAGCCGGCGTTTTTTTATGGGCGGGAAAGATAATAAACGGCAGCGCTCTCGTCACAATCGTACCGAGGGCTATGGTTAACATAATAATTATAATCTGTATTGTATTAAGAGGCATCCCTTTTATCCTCCAGGCTTTTTCTGAATATTGTCAAGGCGGCTAAGATGACCAACATCGACGGGATGATAAAATACGCTTGTCCGAATAGAACCAGGCAAAAGATCGTAGCTGCCACGCCGATGATGGCCGGCAGATGATTCTTCTGACCCCTCCATTGTCCGATGAAAATAACCACAAACAGCGCCGTCAGCACAAAATCCAGCCCTTTGACGTTGAAGCTGATTGCGGAACCAACCAGACTGCCCAAGGCGGACCCGGAGATCCAATAAAGATAGGCCAGCAAAGTGATAAAAAACATGAAGTAATTGCGATCCACATCCGGCGGCGGGTCCGTGGAACAGATGATGGAAAAAGCCTCATCGGTCATGCCGAAGATTAGAAAAGGTCTTAATTTGCCGGCATCCTTATACTTTTCCAGCAAGGAAATACCATAGAATAAGTGGCGCACATTGACCATCAAGGCGATAAACAAAGCAGCCCAGGGGTTAAACGCAGCCGTAAGCAAGGTGACCGCCACAAACTGCATCGCTCCGGCGTAGACCAGTATGCTCATCAGCACCGTCCAGCCCAAAGTAAAACCTTTAGCGCTCATCAAAATGCCATAGGCGGAGCCCAATAAGAGATACCCTGTCAGGATAGGCAGCGTATAAGGAAAAGCTGCCCGTAATGCTTTCATTTTGTTGTGATGATTTGCGCCCATTTTCCACCTCAAAGCTTTGATAATTACACCGCCTGAATATGCAGCATAATCTTAAGAATAGTCTTGTTTTATGGTAAAGAATACGCGCTGAATAGTCAAGGACGTCTTGCTGGGTTTTCCAAAAACTACTTGTTTAATTCTGTCGTTTTGCACATAAACTACCATCACAAAAGGAGGAATGAATAATGGCGAAATACAAACTGCCGGTTGACAAACAAAGCACTGCCAGTGAGCTTCGTGTAAACTTGGGACCGGATACATCCTCAAGACAAAACGGCTCTGTAGGCGGCGAAATGGTCAAGAAAACATTCGAATATGTCAGCGGCGCCAAAACCACAAGGTAAGTAATCAGTCGGAGGAATTAAAAAAGCAGGTCAAGAACCTGCTTTTTTAAATTTCTATCTGCGAAAAATATAAGAAAATATACTATAATAAAGACAATTGATTTATCGGGAGGGTACATAAAAATGAGAGACGAAACCAAATGCATACACGCAGGATATAAACCGAAAAATACGGAGCCAAAAATGGTTCCCATTGTTCAGAGCACCACTTATGTCTTTGATTCCACCCAAGAAGTAGGCGATGTCTTTGACGAGCTGACCAAGGCGCTGATTTATTCGCGTTTCGCCAACCCGACGGTTATGGCAGTCGAACAGAAAATAGCCGATCTCGAAGGCGGAGTCGGCGCGATGTGTACTGCGTCGGGGCAGGCGGCGACGCTCCTGGCGATCCTTAACCTCTGCAAGGCCGGGGACAGCTTTGTCAGCACTTCACAGATTTACGGCGGGACGGTAAATCTCTTTGCTGTGACCCTGAAGAATCTCGGTATAGAGTGCATATTTGTCGATGCCGATGCCGATGAAGCAGCCATACATGCCGCTGTTAAGGACAATACCCGGCTTATTTTCGGTGAAACCATAGCCAATCCGGCGCTGACGGTGCTGGATATTGAAAAATTCGCCGGAATTGCCCATAGCCACGGGCTTCCCCTGATTATTGACAATACCTTCGCCACACCGATTCTCTGCAAGCCTTTCCAATTCGGCGCCGATATCATCGTGCACTCGACTTCCAAGTATATGGATGGACATGCCGTACAGGTGGGAGGGGTTATTGTAGATTCCGGTAAGTTTGACTGGACGAACGGCAAATTCCCGGCCTTTACCGAACCGGATGAATCTTATCATGGGATTACCTATGTCGGCAATTATGGCAAGGCTGCTTATATCATCAAAGCAAGGATGCAGCTGATGCGTGATTACGGTGTTTACCCGGCCGCAAATTCGGCCTTTCTCTTGAATCTCGGCCTGGAAACCCTGGCCATCCGGATGGAGCGCTATTGTAAAAACGCCCTGGAGGTGGCGAAATATCTGGAAGCCTCCGGCAAAATCGAAAAGGTGATCTATCCCGGTCTGGAAAGCGATAAATACTATCTGCTCACCCAGAAATACCTCAAAGGGGCCAGCGGCGTCATTACCTTCGTTATCAAAGGCGGTAAGGAAAACGCCGTAAAATTTATGGACGGGCTGAAACTGGCCTCCATCGAGGTGCACGTTGCAGATATACGCACCTGCGTACTTCATCCGGCCAGCGCCACCCACCGCCAGCTTACCGAGGAACAGCTCTTAGCGGCTGGAATCAATCCCGGCATGATCCGCTTATCGGTGGGCCTGGAAAATGTCGAGGACATCATCGAGGATATTGAACAAAGCCTCAGTAAAATATAAAAAAGAGAAGCAAAATACAATTGCTTTAAGATTCCGAAATAGGAGGGTAGCCCAGGCTTAGCACTGGGGCTACCCTCCTATTTCTGCGGTGAACTCTTTGGTCATACAGACTGCCCTGAACAATTCCGCGCTCTTCCTGGCCGTCCTTTCCTGGGTGCGGAAATTGCAGTGATATAAGCCGAACTTGGCCGTTTCTCCTTCCAGCCATTCAAAATTGTCCATTAAGGTCCAGTGATAGTATCTTTCCACTTTGATCCCTGCGCTGACGGCTTTGGCCAGCCAGGCCAGATGACGGACCAGGTAGTCCGGCCGACGATTGTCATGTTTGTCACTGATACCGTTTTCGGTAATATAGATGGGCAATTTGTACCTGCTGTAATACTTTTTGCAGACCCGGTAGATGCCTTGGGGATAGATATCCCAGCCCAGATCACTCTTATCCAGGCTCTTATCGTTCAGCCACCTGTAGAAGTAAAGCCGCGGGTCCCAAGCAAACTCGACGATATTCCGGGTATAATAGTTGATGCCCAAAAAGTCCGCGTATCTGCCCTTTTTATGGGAGGACGGCCAGCCCGGCAGGGGAAACTTCAGCCTGCCCGTGGTCATGCCGGCCAAACATAATTCATTAAAGATATGGTCAGCCAACCGGGCCACCATTTTCCCGAAAAACGTCAGACCGTCAAAAACCCGCAGATGCATGGCCGCGCCGACCCTGGTCCGGCCTGGGAATTGCCGGTCCCGCCTGATTTGATGAATCAGCGTATAAAGATGCACATGGGTTTTGATCAGCTCTGCCTTTACCTGCCGGGAAATGCGGAGATTCCGGATACCCGGAGGGAAAGAACCTATTTCATAGCCGAACAGGGTATAGACATTGGGTTCGTTAAAGGTAACCCATTCACACACCAGATCCCCCAGGTTCTCCACTACATACCTGACATACGCAATAAAGTATTGCGCGTTGCCCTCCCGCTGCCAGCCGCCCGCTTCCTGAAACCAGACGGGTTCGGAAAAGTGGTGCAGGGTAACCAGCGGCTCAATGTTCTCATCCAGTAAGCGCTGTATTTCTTCCCGATAATGCTGCAGCGCCGCAGCGGAAAACTGACCCGGAGCAGGCTCCAGCCTGCTCCATTCCAGGCTCATCCGGTGTGTCTGAACATGCAGACTCTTCAGAATCCGGGTGTCCTCTTCCACCTTATTCCAGTGGTCACACGCGGTGAACGGGCTGCTGTTATCGACAATATGTCCGTCTTTAGCCCATTGGTACCAAGTATTGCCGGTGTCTCCCCCTTCGATCTGCACGCTGGAGGTTACCGTCCCCAGAAGGAAATCATCGGGTAATTTAAATATCGCCATACATACCCCCATGTATCGATAATCCTATACTATGGGTATGCATTACGATCCGGGGTTAAAACTTATTCCCGCTGTACCATAAATAAAAAATCAATAGCCGGCGGTACGGTCAACAACATTTATCAGCGGCAAACCGTTTATATACGCCTCCAGATTCTGTACGCAGAGGTTGACCGTATTGTCATGGGTTATCTGCGCGCCTAAACGCCCGGAAGCATGGGGCGTGATTACGGCGTTTTTTATCTTCCAGAGCCTGTGTTCTTCAGGCAGCGGCTCGGGGTCGATCACATCCAAAGCCGCTCCCAAGAGCTGCCCCGCCTCCAGGGCGTCGCACAGAGCCTCCGTATCCACCGCGCTGCCCCGCCCGATATTAATCAGGACAGCATCCTTTTTCATCAGCGCCAGTGTCTCGCGGTTGATTATCCGCTGCGTCAGCTTCGTCTCCGGCAGGCTGAGAGAGACTATGTCGGCCCGGGGCAATAAGTCTTCCAGCTGCTCCATAAAATGCAATTCATCCAAATAGGCCGGTTTATCCGCGTCTTTACGCCTGACGCCAATGGTGTAGGCGCCCAGGCATTTAAGCTTTTCGGCAAATTGGCCGCCGATATCCCCGACGCCCAGCACCAGGGCGACAGAACCATGGACGGATCTGACATTCCCTAAATAAGACCACTTGCTTTGGGCCTGCTGATCCCTGTAGAAATGCAGGTTATTATACATTTCCAGAAGCACGCCCAGCATATATTCCGATATAGCCAATCCATATGCTCCCGACATATTTGTCAAGATAACTTTCGGTGAGAGTATGTGCTCTTCCGCGTAGGCTCCCACCCCGGCGCTGCGCAGCTGCAGCCACTCCAGGTTGGGAGCGTCCTGCAGCAGAGGAGCGGGCGGATTACCGAGGATGATCTGCGCTTTTTGAATCTGCTCTTTTTTAACGGTTTTAAAACCGGCATAGATAAAGTCGGCGCCCGGCGCTCTCGATTCCAGCAGCTTTTTATGCTGCTCATTGACCTCAAAAAGAACCAGAATGGTTTTCTTCATAGCGTTTCACCTCGCTGGTAGTATTTCGGCAAAACGATAATTTAATCCTTCAATTTTTATGGCTATTCGGTCTATCCTGAGTTTTATCCAAGAAATCTCCTATCTGCAATTAAATGTAAACGCGAACCATAATTGACAACCATTAACAATACTGATATATTAATGGAGAAGGCATTTCGCATTTTGGTGCGAGGTGTCTTCTCGTATTTAGTTAATAAAATACCATTAAATGTAATGTTGAAGAGGAAGTATGATAAGGGAGGATTATGCATTGCCATCTACTATACAATTAAGACAGGAGATTTTTGCATCTGATGCCTGGAAAATTGCCGAGTGGCTGGAAAATCATAAAATAACGGCCTATCTTAATGAAGGACAGAAAGTCAGTGAGACGATTAAACAATCGATTTATAGAGTGAATATGCCCATCCTTACGCATTTGTTCAACCGGAACGGCAGTTTTTTTATGGTTATCAATGAAGGTCAGCCCATAGGATTTCTAAGGCTGGTGGTCAATGGCGATATGTCAGAGATTGTAGTCGTAATCGGTGATATTAAAAACTGGGGCCGGGGCTTTGGCCATAAGGCCATCTGTCAAGGCTTGGAGTACGCTTTCTTTACTTTGCGGAATAAAAGAGTGATTGCCAAAATTCACATAGAAAACGAAAGATCCGAAAGAATATTCAAAAAGATCGGCTTTCGGGAGGAAAAAAATTTGGTTAAGGAAACCCAATTCTATATCTCTCAGGAACAATATTTAAAATTAGGATAAGCGGTTAATAGCAGCCAAACTATAATTCAAGCTCCAGCAGCGCTTTTTTCATATCAAGACCCCCTGCATAACCTACGAGATTTCCACCGGTTCCGATTACCCGGTGACATGGAACCACCACCATCAACGGATTCTTACTGTTTGCCAGGCCCACCGCGCGGCTGGCTTGCGGACTGCCAATCCCGGCTGCTACCTGCTTGTATGTTCGGGTTTCTCCGTAGGGAATTTGACAAAGCGCATTCCAGACCTTTTTCTGAAATTCCGTGCCCATCAGCTCATATGGAAAATCGAAGGTAGAACGCTGTCCTTGGAGATATTCGCATATCTGCTCAAAAGCCAGGTCGGAAAGCGCCGAAGGTTCATTGCCGGCGTCGATTTGCTCCACTCGCTTCAATAAAACGACCGCCGTATCGGTATATCCGATTTTTAGAGTGCCAAATTCAAAATCATAAAACGCATATCTTATCATTTTCGACGCTCCCTTCTGTATGCGGCAGGAGATAATCCCGTACTATTTTTGAAAAAGCGATAAAAGGAGGATAACCCGCCAAAGCCTATCGAATAGGCAATATCGATAATCTCGTCAGCGGTATCTGCAAGCAGCCGCTTTGCCTCCTCCAGACGCAGGTTGTTCATATATTCAAACAGTGTAACGCCGTACGCCTCCTTAAAGATTTCAACCATACGGCGCTGGGACACGCCCAACTGCCGCAGTTCCTGATTCAGCTCGCAGCTCCTGCAAAAAGAATCGTCCAACAGACGTTTTACTTTCTCCGCGATTTCCTTCATGGGCCGGTACTCCAACAGGTCGCTTCTACAGCGCTTGCAGGGGCGAAAACCTGCAGCTCTCGCTTGTTCCGCGGTATCAAAAAAGCAAACATTCTCACGTTTTGGCCTTTTGGACTTGCAAGAAGGACGGCAATAAATTCCGGTGGATTTGACCGCGTAGAAAAACATACCGTCATAGGACGCATCGTTTTCGGATATTGCTTTCCACATTTCTTCCTGCGTCATTTCTTGGCCGCCTTCTTTTTCTTTTTGGGCGCATAGTCCCGCATTTCAGGAATTGCCCCGCCGGCAATCGCCCAAAGATACAGGCTTGCTACGGTTCCATAGGGCGAGTATCGTTTTGCATATTTCGCAAACTTTTTTCTATCGATGTTTCTATGATGGTAGAGCATCCGCAGTCCGCGATGAATGGCCAGATCGCCGTAGCTCACGATATCGGGGCGCTGCATACAAAAAGTCATGATCATCTCAGCCGTCCATACGCCAATCCCTTTTAAGGCTGAAAGGGCTGTGACGACCTCGGCGTCGGACAAGTTGCTTAACCCGTCGATATCAAATTCCTTGCTTTTGACTTTCTGCGCAAAGTCTTTGATGTATTCAGCTTTTTTGAAGGTCATTCCAAGTTTTTGAAGTTCATTCAGCTCAAGAGAACAGACCGCCTCGACGCTGACTTTTCCGATTCGGTCAAGAAGCCTTTGATAGATTGTCGCTTGCGCACGTGTAGAAATCTGTTGACCGATAATGTGATGGACGACGGAGGAAAAAAGATCGCGATCGACCGTCCTGTATATAGGTCCGATCCGGTCAATCGCCGCGCCAAGCAGCCTGTCGCGGGCTTTTAAATATTCAATTTCCTTGCTCTCATATTTAAAATACAAAAAAATCACCTCTGCTGTCGCAATTATATCATAGACATCCCGTGATTTTCTTCTCGATTCCGGGTATTCAATTTATTAGTAAAAAGTTCGGTAATAAAAGATACTTTCGCGAAGCAAACTATCTATGAGGTGATTTATAATGCCAAAGGATAGCCAGCCGGATAATAAAAACGCGCGGATGAAAAAATGTAACGGGCAGACTCCGATAACGCGTGAAAACCAAAATCAAAATTCCAATGGGAAGAAAAAGTCCATCGAAAACAACGATGTCTGAGGTGAGCTAATGGCGAAAAAAGGTATGGCCCGACCTGAATGGACCCATACGCAGCCACGCAACGATGCTCCCCCGGTACCTGAAATTCAGGGCAAGGCCAAACATGGTAAAGAACACGCCCGCCCTATCATTGCCGGTACAGCCTCTCCACAGCTCAAGGTCTACCATAAGCTGAAAGGCGATGGCTCTGTCGGCGATCCTGAGCCCGGCGAGGAATTGGATTAGCTCCTAGCCCACACAAAATTAAACCTACCTTTTTGGTAGGTTTAATTTTTGGAAAGAGGCTCACGCATCTTTATAATTGATTTACACAGCCCTTTTATTTATACTCTTCAAAAACAATTCTGCCTTCATAAACATTTGCAGTGCGAAGAGCCAGCGCTCTTTGAAAAAATTCTACCGGCACATAAGAAAAACCGTCTTTAAGTACAGGGGCGGCGTCCAGTTCCATATCTGATTCATAAGCCCGGTAAGTCTTGCTTCCGATTATAAAGGAGGCATTCTCGCCCACAGTAACGGCTTGTATCTGAGCATCCCAACTTACTTCTACGCCAAATGCTTCAGCAATTGCACGAACAGGTACCAACACAGCGTCATTTTCCCCTCGAAATGCGTTCGCCGCATGAATCCCTGCACCATTTACTTCAATATCAAAGCCTGCAACATCGCTGACAGGCTCCGCCTCTTTCTTGGACAGCACAATCACTTTCTTGGGCGTAGTCTGGGCGGGAATACTTCTGGTGGTAATATCATAAAAAACCACCAACCTTCTATCCTCCAAAACTACCGTCAATTCTTCCATGGAAGGCGCTTTGAGCCAATTAATCCGGGTACCGTTCTCCCATACAATTTCCGTATTTTCCGAAATGTTCAGCTTTAAGGTATTATCCATATTTACCAGATCTTTATTAAACTTATCCGCCTTCACGAATAACTTATCATCTGCCTCAGCTACTACGCTAAGGTTATACTGGGGCGGATAAATCAGAATCATAGGCCGGTTATTTTCAAAAAAACCAATGAGCGTCTGCCCTTTTTCGATTTCCAGATCATTTACACGATAGGTATCTTGGGTAATCACAAAATTAGACGGTCCGCCTGTTTCTGATTCCAGTTCTACAAAGAGGCTGCCATTCTCTCTTTCGGTTACTTCTTTTACAATGCCCGTATAAGAACCGAAGAACGGCACTATGGGCGCTGCTTCGATTACGGCATTAATAGGCTCCACCACTGTTTCGTTTGCCAGCGTTATGGTCGCCGACATTGTCATGACGGTTACCGCCATAATTGCTATGGCTTTTTTTACTGTTGGTTTCATGGGACTTCCTCCTTGATATGTTTAATATACTAATATAGGCGAACAGTTGAATAAAAAGTTCCATAAAACCTGAATATTCTTATTTAAACTGCACTGCACAAGCAAAAGAAGCCAGCCGCAACAAGCGATTGGCTTCCTTCATTCTTCTTTATTCTCTTAAACATTTTAAGTTTTAAACTTCTTAACAGCGTCTTCCAGTTCCTCCGCCATAGCCTTAAGTTGCCGAACACTGTCAGAAATACTTTCCACAACGGCATACTGTTCTTCCCCTGCTGCATTGATTTCTTGGGTGGTCACCACCATCTTTTCCGAACCATCCCTGATCGTATATATAAACGTTAAAACCTCTTCTTTTTCAGCATAAACGCGCTTGATAGCCTGGTCGATATTGCCGATGTTTTCTGATATACCTGCCATCGTATCGGCAATACCCGTTAATCTATTACTGGTATTTTCTATGGATACCGACTGGGTTGCTATAGTTTCAACAATTTTATTCATTGCTTCCGCGGCTCCAACCGACTGCATTCTTACTTCCGTAATATGCGCTGAGATTTCTTTGGCGGAAGACGTGGTGTTTTCAGCCAGTTTCCTGATCTCTTCCGCGACAACAGCGAAGCCTCTGCCTTGTTCTCCCGCCCTGGCGGCCTCAATCGCCGCATTAAGGGCCAGCAAGTTGGTTTGCTCCGATATGTTGGTGATGACTTCGATGATATTAACAATTTCTTCCGACTTGCTTTCAAGCTTTCTTACTGTTTCCGATACTGCGGAAACGATTTCCTCGCTTACTTTAAACTGCCGCTTTAAATCAACCATGGCCTTTGTACTTTCCTCTGTATAGCTCCTGGCTTCCCCGGCTGATTTACTTATTTCGCTGGAATTCTCCGATAATACGTTGATCTGTCCTGATAAGACCTCCATTTTATGGGCGCTGTTATTGACAATGTCGCACTGTTGACCAGCGCCGGCGGCGACTTGGCCGATTGCCTGGTTTATCGTTTCCAAAGCGTCGGAGGCTTGTTCTATGGCGCCTGTTATTTCTAAAGTATTTATTTTAACATTCCCTGCGGTTTCCCGAATGATATTAATAATTTTTCTGATATTGGCCAGGAGCTCATTGGTCTTTTCGGCCAGCAGCTCAATTTCATCACCGGTTTTTATGTTAATCGTCTGAGTCAGGTCACCACTGTTTTTAACCACATCTTCCAGCCCGTTAACCATAAAGTCAACCGGTCTGCTGATACGGTTTGAAACGTATAAAGCCGCGATTATGGAAACAGCAACGCTTCCCAATACGCCCAAACAAATAAATAATAACAAGTTCTGCTCCATCTTTGCCACGTCTTCTATAGAGAGATCTGCTCCTACAACAGCGACGATCTGACCCCGGGCATTTTTTAAGGGAGCATACGCCGATAGGAAAACGCCGTATTCATCTTTCTTGGGAGCCGCGTTTACCGTCATTTCCCCCTTGAAGGCCTCCAGCAAATCTTGATCCACTTTTTCTCCCGTTCCTTCGCTGGGAAAATAATCTCCTATTTTCCCTTGCTCTTCCGTCTCGTCCGTATCCATCACAAATTTAACCCTATCGTCGTTATCGGGAACATATGTACATAAATAAGTTAAACCTGTCGTTTCTTTAAACTCTCTTAATTTTGTCAGCAAGGTAATATATTCTTCTCTGTCTTCATCTCCAGGCCGAAGGCTGGAGTGCGCCTCAGCCTCAATACTGTCAGCGCCTAACTTCGCCACCATTTTAAGTTTTTCTTTTACCTGATCAAGCTGGTAGTTGGAGATAATCTTAAAGGTAATGCCTCCTACAGCAACCGAAGACAATAAAGCAATAAGTATAAATCCAGCCAGCATTTTCATTTTGATACTGATTTTAACCCCTGATTGTTTTGACATTTCTTCCTCCTTATGGTATCCGTACGAAATTGCAGTCGAATTATCGTATAAATTATACCACTTTAATGGAGCACGTTATATTCTATAATTGAGCAAATATTAAAAATTTATATAAATATTAAAGAAGTATCAAAGTCCTGATTTATAAAATAGCCCGGGCCGTTTCTTCCACCAAAAAGACATAGTTCCCCTTTAACGGAAACTATGTCTTCATTGAAAATACCGTCAATCACTTGAACAGCTGGATCCTTTAACCTTCGTTCAGTGGCTGCTCCGCCAATGCCAGAATCTGTCTGCAGATCGTCTCTTTCTTTTGCTGTACACGCGCAAAGTCCATGTGCGGTATGTAGTATACTTCCAGTTCGTCATGCAGCTTTTTCGTCTGGGCCAGCACGTTTATGGCTTCGTTCAGCAGCGCATGGAACGTGCCGGCGCCGAATTCCAGCGCGTTCTTCTGTGCGGAAACCTGTGTGGGGTCCGTATACTGCGTCATATCCAGGATCTCGTGGGGATGGTTCTTTACTTCGAAGTAGCGGTTCTCCGAGTAGAACGCCAACTTCAGTTCCGGAATCAGCACGTGCTCGATACGTGCCTGGGGCGCGAGCGGACAATAATACAGCTCGGCATCAAGCCCGCGGCGTACCGCCTCGTCGGCCACCCTTTCCAGCATTTCGTGCACACCCACGCCCCATAGGTTCTTGATACGATACACCTTGCAAGCATCGTCCAACAGTGACTCCAGATAGTGTACAACACCGTCAGGTGTGACGGCAGTAGCAAACAGGCGGCGGATCTTGCCCGGCCGGCCGCTCCCCGGCTCCCGCATCAGCTCCCTGTTGATGATATGCTGTGCCTGAAGCGTCGGTCCTGTTTTGTCTGTGGCGGCCTCGAATATCTCCAGGATGCTGTCCATCAGGCACTTGGCTGCCGCGAGATATTTGAACGCACGCTGGTATTGCCGCTTGATTTCCGCGTTAATGCGCACTATCTCGCCGCGATTGCGGCTGATGGCCTCTTTATCCCAGAATTCACCCAGATTGACGATCTCATCCACTGCGGCGGGATACACCGGGTCGACCACATGCGGGGCTGTACCGTCAATGAGCGCCACGCCCAGCGCCGGAATTACCAAGCCGTCCAGCGAGTTCGGGTCCGACGCGCAATGCATGTACTCAAGGTCAAACCCCTCTTGCACCATCTGTTCGCCGATGCGCTTCAAAAACGTGGACTTTCCCACGCCGGGACCGCCCTTTAAACAGTAGATACGCTTAGCCTGCGGCTGTGGCAGTATATACGTGAAATAGGAGAAGAAGCCTTGGCTGGTGTTGTTGCCGGGGAACATGTGCCGGATAATATTCTCTTTCATATGGATACCTCACAATATGTATTTTCCGTATAATACTATGCACGAACGCCGGTTTTGACAGTTGGACTCTTACTTAATTTTTAACGCTTATCTTACCCGACCCATACCGCAAAATAATAAAAACCGCTCCTCCAAATTGGCAGGAACGGCTTTATTCGTTTTATATAATCCTAAGCAACATAAAAAATTCTGAGAATAATGCTTTTACCATGGCAAACTACTTACCCCGAATAGCGCTCCAAAAACTTCTTCGTGCGCTCCTCTTTCGGGTTGCCGAAGATTTCCTCCGGCGTCCCGCATTCAACGATGATCCCGTTATCCACGAATAAAACCTTGTCGGATACCTCACGGGCAAATTGCATCTCGTGAGTTACGATAAGCATTGTCGTCTTTTTCTCAGCCAGGCTCCTGATCACTTTTAAAACTTCGCCGGTGAGCTCCGGATCAAGGGCGGAGGTGGGCTCGTCAAAGCAGAGAATATCCGGATTCAAAGCAAGCGCCCGGGCAATGGCAACCCGCTGCTGCTGCCCTCCCGAGAGCTGATGCGGATAATAATCCAGCTTACTCGATAGCCCTACCTGCTCCATCAAAGCGCGGGCATTGCTTTCGATATCGGCGATAATCGCTTTGCGGTTTTTCTTATAGTCCGGTTCTTCTTTAGCAAGCAGCTCGCAGGCAAGCGTTATATTTTTGAGCGCAGTATACTGCGGGAACAGGTTGAATGACTGAAAAACCAAGCCGAAGTGAAGCCGTCTTTTGCGAATCTCTTTTTCGGAAAGCAATGCGGGATTGTTTTCGTCAAAGATAACCTCGCTCCCAACAGTAATCGTACCGCCGTCAGGTATCTCCAGGAAATTCAGGCATCTGAGCAGCGTCGTCTTCCCGCTGCCGGACGAGCCGATAATAGCAAGGGACTGGCCCTTTTCAAGTGAAAAACTAATATCTTCAAGCACAGCAGATGAGCCGAAGTATTTTCGCAAGTTTCTGACCTCTAGAATAGACACAGGGGCTCCTCCTAAACTCTGAAATAGCTGAGCCTGCGTTCGAGATAGTTGAACAGCAGGGTAAGTATTCCGCAAAACAACAGGTAAAAGACGCCCGTATAAAACAACGGCCAGATAATTGCTGCCGATTTGATATAATCTTCCGCCATCATGATAATTTCCCGGACGGCAATAACGCGCGCTAAAGAGGTATCTTTGACGAGCGTGATAATCTCATTTGACATCGGAGGAACAATACGCTTAATGACCAGCAACAGAATGACCTTGAAGAAAATCTGTGTCTTGGTCATCCCGAGTACCTGGCCAGCCTCGTACTGGCCGTGTGGGACGCTTTCGATGCCGCTTCGGTAAATCTCTGAAAAATAAGCCGCGTAGTTAATTACAAAGGCAATCAGGACAGCCTCCAGGCGCGGGAAAGCGGTCCAGCCCCAGGCGAGGCCCGGCCCGTAGAAAACAATGATGACCTGCAGGATCAAAGGGGTACCGCGGATAGCCCAAACGAACGTCTTAGCCAGCCAGCGTAAAGGCGCCATCCGGCTCATTGATCCGAACGCAATGAACAAGCCAAGCGGCATCGCAAACACCAGCGTGATGCCAAAAATCAAAATCGTTGTCAGAAAACCTTCCAGCAGTTTCTGGGTGATAACGAGAAAGTCCATAGTAGCGGCAATCCTTTACGGGAAGTAAAATCAGCAAATAAATCCCGATAAGCTTATTTTTTGATTAGGCGTTCCGTCAGTTCGTACTTCTCGGCGATTTTGGCCAGCGTGCCGTCCTGAAGCAATTCCGCCGTGATCTTGTTGAACTCGGCGACAGCCGTGCTATCGAGACGCAATCCGATCGCATATTCCTCGAAAGTCAGCTCCATGCCGGTTATGACTGTGAGGTTTGCGTAATCTGTACCCGCTCCCGTCATGGAATTGGCTATCGTAGCATCGACCACAGCCGCTTGTGCGGTACCGGCCTTGACTTCCAACAGCGCCTTGGTTTGTGCGTCGACAGCAGTAAATTTGGCATCGGGCAGATCAGCTTCAATTGCGGATTGACCTGCGGAACCCGATTCGGCAACGATAGTTACCCCTTTAAGGCTCGCCTTGTCTTTATACTTGTCGGCATCGGACGAACGAACAACAACAACCTGCTCGTTTATAAGATAGGATTGGGTAAAGGCCATATTGGCCCTGCGTTCTTCCGAGACCGTCAGGCCGTTCCAAATACAGTCGATATTTTTGGACTTCAGTTCAATTTCTTTCGTATCCCAATTGATAAAGATAAATTCGGGCGTAACACTAAGCTTGGCACAGAGCGCTTCGGCGTATTCCGTATCAAATCCCACCAGCTTACCGTTTTTATCCTCATAGTTCATCGGCTCATAGGGTGTGATGCCAATGACGAGCTCCCCCTTATTCTTAATAAACGTCAAATCGTCTTCAGCCGACGCATTGCCGGCGGAGCCGCCCGGGGCTGTCGTCGCCTTATTGTCCGAAGCGCAGGCGCCAAATGTTAGTGTAATAAAAAGAAGAAGAAATACGATACTGGCAATCTTTTTCATTTTATAACCCATCCTCCCTTTAGTTGTTTACTCTGTTAATAAAATGCTATATCATTATATCATAGTAATTATCTGTTGTCCCATATAATCCTGCCGGACTAGAATGAATGATGGTATGTTTGTAAGAATATATAGCCGGCACGAATAAAAACACCTGCCCGTTATGGGCAGGCGAATTTTTTCCCGTATCCCGCCAAAAGCCTATTTAATGATGTTTTAAAGGGGCATACTTTCCTATGATTTTTTCTGCTGCCCGGCATCCGTCAACCGCAGAGGACATTATCCCACCGGCATAGCCTGCCCCTTCTCCCATCGGGTAGAACCCGCCTATGTTGGACAGAAAATTCTCATTCCTGTTAATCCTGACAGGTGAAGAGCTTCTTGTCTCAACACCCGTTAGAATACTATCCGGCATAGCAAATCCTTTGATTTTTGTTTCAAAATGCAAAATAGCCTCTTGAAGCGTTTCTATAACATAATCGGGTAAGCAGTCTGTAAGCTGGGCAAAAGTGACACCCGGTTTATAGGTTGGCTTAACGCTCCCCCATTTGCTGCTGGACTGACCGGCAAGAAAGTCTCCTGTTAGCTGGGCCGGCGCCCGGTAATTCCCTCCACCCATCTTAAAAGCCTGGCGTTCCCACTTTCTTTGAAATTCTACGCCGGCCAAGGGGTGATCGCTCGGGAAATCTGCCGGAGTAACCCCTACCAGTATGGCAGAATTAGCGTTTTCACCATCTCTTTGATGTTCACTCATGCCGTTAGTGACAACGCCTTTTTCCTCTGATGCGGCAGCAACCACATATCCTCCGGGACACATACAAAATGTGTAGGCGGACCTGCCACTTTTTTGCGAATGATATGAAAGCTTATAATCAGCGGCCCCCAGTCCGGGATGTCCAGCAGCCTCACCGTATTGTGCTTTATTAATAATAGCCTGGGGATGTTCAATTCTAACACCTATGGAAAAAGGTTTTTGGCTTAAAACGATACCCCTGCGGTACAACACCTCGAAAGTGTCTCGCGCGCTATGACCAATTGCCGGCAATACAACCCGGCACGGAAGCTTCTCATGATCATTGATGATTAAAGCCTTTATATTTCCGTCTTCGATGATAAAATCAGTTACTTTTGCCTGAAATCTCACCTCTCCGCCCTGGGCAATAATTTCTTCCCTGATATTTTTAACTATACCTTTAAGCAGGTCAGTCCCGATATGAGGCTTATTCTCATATAATATGTTTTCCGGCGCACCGGCTTTAATGAATTCCTCTAATACCAGACGGCATCTTTGATCATTTATCAGTGTAGTGAGCTTTCCGTCAGAAAATGTGCCTGCTCCGCCTTCTCCAAACAGCACATTGCTTTCAGCATCAAGACAGCCTTCATTCCAGAATTTGTTGATTTTAGCGGTCCTTGTTTCCACATCCTCTCCTCTTTCGAGCATAAGGGGATTATAACCGTTTCTGGCCAGCATTAAGCCGGCAAAAAGGCCGGCCGGACCCATCCCAATTACTACAGGACGTCCAGGTATGTTCTCTGTGCCGAATTCAACCTGTTTATAAGCTAAATCAGGGGTCGGCGTTATTCCTTGCGCGCCGTATTTGCTAAGCAACCCTTCTTCATTATGAACTTCCACATCAACTGTATAGATAAAAACTATTCTATCTTTTTTTCTGGAATCAATGGACTTCTTAAATATTTTAAAAGCTATCAATTGCTTTTTATTAATTTTTAGCTTAGATAGTATTATGCACTGTAGGGCTTGTTTTTCTATTTCCGAATCGGCAATTTGCTTAATCCCTATTTTTATGTTGGGAATCCTAATCATAAAAAACCTCCCTTTTTACCGAGGGACACTATAGGGCCGCATTCTGCCCTGCTATAAATCCCGAGGACCAGGCCCATTGCAGATTAAAGCCGCCACACTTGCCATCTATATCAATTATCTCACCGGCGAAAAATAAGCCCTTAGTTAACTTGGATTCCATCGTATTTTGCCTGATTTCTCTGGTGTCAACACCACCTGCTGTTACTTGCGCGCTGGGCCAGCTTCTTGTGCTTTTAATTCTAAATCTCCAATTCGTCAGTATGTCCGTAATTCTTTCCTGCTCTTTAGCCGATAATTGGGCTGCCGGACTATTACGGTCATTAATGCTTGCTTCCAGCAGTACCACAGGTATCAATCCTTTATTTATCAGTCCCACAAGGCTAAAGTCAACCGGCTTCTTTGCCCCTGTTTGAAAACGTTTAGCGATAAGTTTTCTAAGCTCTTCTTTGGACATCATGTCCATGATATTTATCTTTAAATAAGCCTCTTTTCCTTCGTTTAACAGTTCTCCCGCTTTCCTGCTTATCTGCAGTATAGGCGGCCCTGATATTCCATAATTAGTAAAAAGAATATCCCCTCTGTCTGCAGCAAGGGACTTGTTATTATGAATAATTTCAGCAGTCCCGACGAATTTAATGCCGTCAAGACGTTTGAAGTATGGACCTTCCAACATCAATTGCACAAGAGCAGGGAAAACATCACTAACAGCATGTCCCAACTTAGCTGCCAAATTATAGCCGTTTCCGTCGGAACCGCTTGCAGGCATAGCCTTGCCGCCTGTTGTGAGGATAACGCTATGCCCCGAATATTCTTCTCCGGTATCTAATCTGATTATAAACTTCTCATTTTTCTTGGTAATTTCCCCGACATAGGCATTACAAACAATATTAACTCCCAATCCACGTAACTCATACAAAAGGACATCAAGAACACTGGAGGCTTGGTCCGACATAGGAAAGACCTTCCCCAAACCCTCCACTTTATGGGTTATCCCTAATCCCTCAAAGAAGTTAATAGTGTCAGCTACACTAAAGTTTGTTAATGCACTATAGGCAAATTTAGGATTGTTGCCGCTGTAACAGGTGATATCAGCAGCTATATTCGTGAAGTTGCACCGTCCGTTTCCGGTAGCCAGTATTTTTTTACCCACTCGGGGATTTCTCTCTAATATTGTGACTTCCGCACCCAGTCTTCTGGCAGAAATAGCAGCCATCATCCCGGCTGCTCCGCCCCCCACCACGATTACATGCTTATTATTTTTCATTATATCCCTCAATAACTATTAAAAACTATTAATTAGTTTACCATAAAAACTTATTAAATTAATATCGCGAGACAAACAAAAAACACACCACAAAGTGTGTTTTGTTTGCCTGAGCATGAGAAGCGCCTATTTCGACTTTAAATAAAGGCTGTTGTCATTGTTAAATATGAAGCCATTCGCTAATAAAGAATTGCATGATGCTTTGTTGTCATCGTCCGGCTGAACTATGATTCTTTCAGAATCGGTCAGGGAGAATATTTCCTTGATAAGCAAAGCAATGATTCTTTTTCCAAATCCCTTTCCGAGCGACATCTCTTCCCCGATAAGATAATCTATACTATAAGTCCCTGAAAGCGGTATGTCCCCATACCAGTCCTCATTTGCATCTGCACATTTATAGTATTGGCAGAATCCGATAGGAACATCATTATGCAATGCGATGAAGTGCTTGATAAACTTAAATTCAGCTTGACGGCTTTTAATTTCAATGAGCCAGTCGTCCGGATTTTCGTACCATTTTTTTACATGTTCCTTTTGTAACCAACGCTCCATCAAGCAAATATCCTCATCAGAAAAAAGTCGTAATTTAATTGAATTCATACTCAAAAGTGCCTCAATCCACTTCTTTGATTTCTTATCTAATATTTTACCCGACAGAGCGTTCCGGATAAAGTTGTTCCAAAATATCAACCGTCGTTCAAATGGTGGAGCTAAGGGGGATCGAATAACAGTTCCTAAAGGAACTGCATTATGATGAGAACCCGTAACCCGTGTTACTCCAATAAATTGGAACTTACTTATCGTCTGAAAGGTTATCGGGCTCTGAGTTGCCAGAAGGCTACAGCGCTGGCTGCAGCAACGTTCAGAGAGTCCACGTTGTGGGACATAGGGATGCACGCGGTGTAATCACAGTGAGCAATAGTGCAGGGCGCCAGTCCATTGCCTTCTGTACCCAGTACGATAGCAAGCTTTTCCTCTGCCATGAGCTGCGGATTATCTATGCTGACAGCGGTATCGTTTAAAGCCATGGCAACGGTCTTAAAGCCCATCTGCCGCATACGCTTGATGCCCGGTTGCGGCCACTCTGAGGGCTTGCTGCCAATGCGGGTCCATGGCACCTGGAAGATAGTCCCCATGCTGACCCTAATCGCACGTCGGCACAGAGGGTCACAGCATGAAGGGGTAACCAGCACGGTATCGATGTTTAGTGCCGCAGCCGAGCGAAAAATAGCACCGACGTTGGTAGAGTCAGCAATACCTTCCAGTATAGCCACTCGACGCGCCCCGGCACACAACTCCTCAACGCCGGGTAACTGGGGGCGGCGCATGGCGCACAGCACGCCGCAGCGGTTCAGCTGAAAGCCGGTCAGTCCTGCCAGCAGGTTGTTATCGGCAGTATAAACAGGGATGTTTCCACAGCGGGTGATGATGTCATGTGCCTGCCCTGCAATATGTTTACGCTCCACCAGAAGCGAAACGGGCTCACATCCGGCATCAAGGGCAAGACCAATTACCTTGGGGCTCTCCGCAATAAAGATACCCTTTTCCGGCTCTATCCGGTTTCGTAGTTGCGTTTCCGTCAGCCGGGCAAAGACATCCAAATCGGGCGATGAAAAGTTATTTATCTCAATGATGTTTGACATAGTATCTCCTTAAACTCCGATTTTACGTTTTTACTCCTCAAGTTTAATATTATCTTTATATCTTCCATCTCTCGGCTGAACAGCATCTTTTGGTATAGCCCAGGTATTACCAAAACGAATAGCACTAAATACTTTTTCTTGAGCACATAAAACCTGCACCCGTCCATTTGGATTAACCTTCCATAGCAAAATTTACATGTTTTTATTATATATCACAAAAACGAATAATATAATAAGCCGCTATTGAAAAATAGACATATTTGTGTGAAGTATGGCGTTATTTGGTGTGAGGGTTCAAATCCCTCCAACTGTTTGTCTTTTTTCTCCTTCTATCTTGGGTTCCTGGTAACAGAAAAGATAAAAAACCTGTATTTCAAGCCATTTCTTGAAAAACAGGTTTGTCACTTTATCATGAGAAGTTAGGTAAATATAGATGCCAACACTCAATCCAAGGTTAGTCGGCCTCCTTCATCGACTGAGTTCAGTAATGTTTCTGTGCTTCAAAGATGTGATTAGGTAACAAGTCATTTAAACTAATGATTTTACTGCCTTTACTTTCATAATAGCGCAGCATTTCGTCAATTTTCCTTTTATCATAACTGGTAATGCAATCTGATAATACATTAACGCTATAATTTGCTTTGCGTAAGTTGTAACAGGTTGATTTAACACAAGCAATAGCATCTGCTCCCGCTATATATAAATCACATATTTCATTTTTACTAATAAAGTCTGTAAATTCTTCACTGCTTAATGCGTTTCCTTTGTATTTTGTAAAAACATTTTTTGATACTATTTTCAAATCCGAAGCTAATTCAGACCCACGTGTATTGGGTTTAAATGTCCTTGTGCCGTCTGATAAATTTTCATGCCTTATATAAACAACATGAATATTATTATTGACTGCCAAATCAATAGCTTTATTGATATTGTCAATAATCTCCTTGTAATTCTTTGTTGTGTCATTTTGAATATCAATTATTACTAAGGCTTTTTTCTGTATAGTGTCTCCTCCTGATAGGTAGATTGATTTGTTTGCTTTTTCATTGTACCATGCAATTGTTGACAACAGTATGGCAACAATCTATAATGCTGAAAAGAAATTTTTGGAAGGGGG
>JAVEYA010000031.1:0-22141 GCA_034003745.1 Clostridia bacterium | reverse complement strand
ATAATTTGATTGATCCGGCTGAAGATTTCCCAGCCTTTGAGAGCCAGGGAGCCGACAGCCAGGCTGAACAGCACCAGGTAGAGCTGATAGACTTTTTCCGGCTTGGACCTGGTTAATTCTTCAATAGCAACTCTTCTCACCTCGGTAATATCGGTTTCAATGATACGGAAGTAATTTTCCGCGGCTTCATAGCCGTATTCCACGGCAATTTTCACAGCGGAGGCAAACTTGGTTACCACCGGCATCTTAAAGGATTGGGCAAATAAATCCAAAGCCGGGGCGGGACGCATATACTGCAAATCATTAAGCAGCTTGCCGATGATGAGCCTCATCCGGGGACCCGAATTCTCTCCGGCCTGGTTAAAAGCGGAGACATAGTCCCTGCCGGATGCAAAACTGATCCGCAGCTTGTCGATCAGTTCCGGCAAATCCTTGATGATTTCCAGCTGCCACTTCTTATATTTTTTTCTCAGGCTCAGGACTTGCTGATAAGTCAGGATCAACACAAAGAGAGGATAAAGCGCGACGTATCCGGCAAAACCGGTGACAAACGGAACGGCCAATAGAGGCAGGGCCGTCCATAAGGCTTTTAAAATATATCCGGCCAGCTCCTTTTCCGGCTTTCCTCTGCTGCCCATCAGATTGAGCATGTTGCGCAGGTCGGCCAGAATCAGGTTTTCCAGGTCAATAAGCTTATGTACTTTGGATAAGAACACCACAATGTATCTGCCGGCCTTATTTTCCTTGGCCCCTTCGGCTTCTTCTGCGGTCATAAGAACTTCCCGGGCCTTCTCCAGGTCATTCCTGATTCTTTTATCAGGAAAGAACACGCCGGTAAGTGTGTACGCAGCCAGGAAAGCCACGCATAAAGGCATAAAAAACGACCAGACGCTGCTTAGCAATTCTCACCTCTCCTTTATAGCTCGTCCAGATTTAAGCTAAGATATTCCTCGCCTCTGGTAAAGACATAAAGCGAGCCCAGAAAATACAGGAACATCAGAATTTGTCCGGCTATCGTATTGAGATAGATATTTGTATTGCCGGTATGGACAAAAGATAAAATGGGCGGAAAGAGCCAAGTCACCCCTAAGGCGGAATAAAGCTGCCTTTTCTTGTTTTTGCTTGCTTCTTTCACTTTCTCAATGGCTCTGAGATCGAATTCAATGGCTTCCACCGCTTTGTCCAGCGCTTTTATAGCATCTGAGGTAAAGCCTTCATACTGCATCTGAATCAAATGATCCACAAAAACGTCGAACTTTTTTAAACCTACTTTGTTTTTCATATTCAGGAGGGCGTCTCTGACGCCGGTTCCTGATTTCGTATCGGCGATATAGTCCGTAAAAAGCGTCCTGATTCTTTCATCAGCGGTCTCATCCCGGGTAGCCTCGATAGCCCGGGTGATGTTGGGCTGCTCCGGCAAGCGAGACAAAAGCATCCTTAAGGGATCGGTCAGTTTGCTTAAGAGGGCCATTTTTCCGCTTCGGCGCTTTTGCTCAATCAGGAATTTGGGCAGATAGAAGCTGGCGGCCATTCCAGCCAGAAGGATAAAGGGATTGCTGGTCAAAAGAGCCAGCAGCAAGGTGGCGGCAATGGCTATGGAGATGATGGCCAGAACATCTTTTTTGCTTACTTTCCAGCCAATTTTAGCCGCTTCATCAGGGTATCTCTCCAACTGCAAAGTGTCCAGAGGAGCGAAGCTGACCTTTTTTTGCCGGTGCAGGGATCGGCCATCAGGGTTTCTGAACAAAAGATAGGCAAACAGGAATCCTGCGCCGAATAAGAGCGCGTTAACAAGAGAAATCATGGTATTGCTGTCACCTCATTTTCAGAAATGCCTCTCCATCTACTAATATTTTCCAGATTAACCAAGCCAATTTTCAATTTTGCGGCCAATTCCGCCGAGATGGGGTTAATCCGGCGGTGATACCCCTCAGAGCGGCCGTCTTCGGTCAGGCCGGTCTGAACATATTCAAAGATAATTTTACAAAGAGGATGTTTGGCGCCTTCATAGCCAATCAGCTCCGCGACTTCGGTGATAATGCGGCTCTTTTTGATTTTCTGCTGGAACAGGATCAGGTCCACCGTATCGGCAAGTTGCGCTGCAATGGCTTCGTCGTTGTACCCGTCGCCGGCCAGCTGCACAATACGGATAGCGGCGTTGCGCGCCGAGGAAGCGTGTAATGTTAAATAGCAATTGTGGCCGGTATTCATAGCCTCATGGGCTTGCCTGGCCGCGCTGCCGTCTCTTACCTCCCCCACAATGATTTTCCAGGGCCGCATCCGCAGGGATACTTTGGTGAGCTTGGCAATATCGTAGCGTTTCTCCGGATTCTCATGGTGCTTGGTCTGCAGCGGAACAATGTTGCGATAATTGCGATAGGCCTTTTTTCTCCGGAGCATCATTTCCGGGCTGTCTTCAATAGTAATAATGCGGGTGTTTTCATTAAAATACAGCGGAAAGGAAACAAGGGTAGTCGTCTTGCCGGAGTTGGTCGCCCCGGCAATGATAATATTGCTGTGGGGAACAACATCACGGAAGAATTGGTCCATTTCCGCACTGATGGCTCCGCCATCGACCAGTTGCTCCGGCGAGAGCGTATCCTCGGCAAATTTGCGGATGGAGACCGTGGTGCTCTCGGTGGCGATGCCGCCTCTTTGGGCATGCAGCACAGCGCAGATGCGGAAATTTTCAAATAGGCTGTCAATGTGGGGGTCATTGGCCGTCAGCGTCTTTCCCAGGGGAATCAGCATTTTGTTGATGATATTATCCAGATGCTCCGCGTCTTTAAAGCCAAGTTCCGGCGCGTAGATTTCCTCCCCGTCTTTTTCGATGTACACATCCCGGGGTGAATTGATATCGATATTGGTGACCCGGGGGTCATCCAGCGCCTTTTGGATAGGGCCGTAATAGAGGATTTCCTGCTGCACGGTTTTAATGAGGCTTTCCAGCTCGACGCCCTGTATGTGCAAATGCCCGCGGATAGTAATGTAATCGGCGATGGCGGTTTTCAACTGTTCCCTGGTCTTTTTCTCCATAATGGATTTGACAAAGGATTGGGCGTGTTCGTCGCGCAGATAGGCTCTGACTTTCTCCACCACCGTATGTACCCGGTCGGCGGAGGAAACGTCGATATTCCGGATGACTTCCGCGTCATGCCGGCCGATATATTCGTAGGGATTAAACGTTCTGGTCATAGCTCCCTCCTACAGCCTGATTCTGATTTCAGTATCCAAAATGCCCTTTTCTCCATATATCTCTTGTGCTTCCGCCTTTTTCCAGAGGGCCAGCTGTTCTGCGATGCTCCCGCTATTTTGGGGCAATACCTCAATCCTATGCTGCGTTGACCCATTTTCTTCGGCGATATGCATGATTTCCTGAATTTCTTCGATATGTTTTTTCGCAACCACTTTAAACATTTCCGGAGTATATTTGAAAGCTTGAATCAATTTTTTTAAATTTATTAAAATAACGGCTATTTCAGCCCGTTCCTCCGCCGGCAGGAAGACATAATCGGAATGCTTGACGGCAAAAAAAGTCAGGGGATTGCTGAGCTGCCCCTGGCATTCAAAAACAATCAGCGGATACCCGTTCTGACGGGCTGTATTGATGAGCTGAGCCGGAAGCTTGACCAGCGTTTCAAGTTCCACCCGGGAGGGAACGGGATAGTCCGGGGAAGCATAGGCGCTGGCCGCTGAAACAGCCAGGGTCCTGCTTTTGGTGTGCGTTAGCGCAAAATTTATTTCTCCGGTTTTTTCGTACTGCAGGATAAGCGCATCCATATTTTTTTCCCGGTCCATAATATCGGCGGCAAAAGCCAATCTGGGGATACCGTGACAGGCTGTTTCCGCCAAAAAGACTCGCGTCTGTGCAGAAAGCGCCGCCGATAGCTCCAAGCTGAAGGCGGCGGTGTTCCGGCCCAGCGGCGACCAGACGCTGAGGACCAGCGGGGGAAGGGATAATCTTTCACAGCGCTTTTCGGTATTTTTAAATAGGGGCATGGATACCTCCAAAATATGAATTCAGGCAAAAGAAAAAAGCCCTTACCAGGCTTCGTTGATAGAATCGCTTTATTCACTTACAAAAACAGCATCTTCCAATCTCTTGATTCTTTTTTCATGTCCGTTTAATCCGTCTTCAATCCGGCCCACGAATGTTTTGATTACAATCATTTCCTGGCCCAGTTTGTCCACTTTTATTTCGAGTTGGTCCACTTTAGTTTCCAGCTTATCCACTTTAGTTTCCAGATTACCCATTCTCTTATCAAACTTCTCTTCCAGGCACTTCTGTCCTTCAACCAGAAAATCAAACTTTTTATTGATGTCTTCCAGGATGACCCCGAATTGGTTTTCATTCATTGCCAACACCTCCAAACGGTTCAATTTAAGTATACCATCTTCTCTTTAAATTTTTAATATTTTTCTGAGCCCGTTTAAACCTCCTTTATCCTTGACTTGCTCCATTCTTACACCCAGGTTTCCGGCAATCCGGGCAATAAAAGCCCGGCTTTCCGGGGTGATTCTATTTTTCTTTTTCAAATAGACATATTCCAGAAAATCATTGTACAAACAATCCGGCGCATAGAATAACGGCGCTTCTCCCAGTTCCGCCAGCTGCCTGTCAATATAGGGCGCGTGCTTGACCCCGATCAGGTGCACCTTGCCCCCGCCCTCTTTTCTTACATTTAATCCGTACACAATACTGCCGGGAAGCATATTGACCGTGATGAATTTCAGATAAGCGATTTGCTGTAAGATGAGCTCATTGAAACTGCTATGACCCTGACAAATAAAAATAAGAAATTGATGGCCTTTCTCAAAAATGGTTATTCTGGACAGTGTATGGATAAAATCCGGCCAGTGTTTTTCTGTTTCAGCCAAATCTAAATTATCTTTCTTCAGACCGTCCGGTAAAAAATACAGTTCCGGAGGGTATTCCTCGATATATTTCTCCGGGGCAGGGGAATGCTTATCAGCAAGATAGATCTCCTTATTAAAAAAACAGTTGTGTAAAAAGTCGTTGTTTCTTTGGGCATACATGGCAACCGCATGCCTGGTATTGAAGTAGGGATGGGGAACGGACATCATTCCGGCCAGGCGGGGAATGCTCCCTACCGTTTCAATTAAAGAAACCTTAAAACCGTGTTCAGCCAGTTCCAGGGCGGTTAAGACCGCCAGGGCATAATTTATCAAGGAATCATCTTCGGAAGAAAAGGCAATGATATTGGATTTAATGTGATACGGCTGATAGAGTCTGTTCAAATTCCTGATGATCCCGTGCTGGTGGATGGTGTCCTGAGCCGCTTGAGCGGTTTCTTTTTCTTTTAAATACGTTTCAACTTCGCATAATGTTCTTTCAGTAAAGATAAAATCCAGTAAATCCGTTTCATTGAAGGCATCCAGAAACCAAAAATTATAGAGTTCCAAACGCAGCATCTCTGTGATTAACTGAAGGTCCGGGGAGAATCTTTCCGGTATGAGCAAAACGATCCGGCATCTGGGCCTGTTCGCTTTGATGCCGGCAGTCAATAATAAGAGCTCCTTCTTTTTAATTTTTTCTTTTTCCGCATTAAAGTGTTCCGCACTGTTGATCAGGATAAGATCCGGTTCTTCCCCGCCGACCTGTTTAGACCAGATAAACGCTTCATCCAAGGATGCGTGCAGTGCCGTTATCTGACAATATTTTGCAACTTCCTGCAAAATATCCGGTTTAATTTCCGGATAGACCAAATGAATTTTAATCAGCCCGGACATAGCTTCGCCACCCCCCAATATTTTTGCTTTTCGGGATGTCTTTGTTGAGAAAAAAGACCATCCCACGTTAACGCTTATTGTTAATGAACAGATATCTATTATGAAGCCGGTTTAAGACGGCGGCGCTTATAGAAATTTAAGAAAAGTGAGGAGAGGCTTATACACATTGAAGGGGCTTAAGCGATCCAACAGACCGTTTTCAATCCAAAAGCGGGAAGAGTGGTTTATCGCTCCAAACGAGATTCCTTTTGGGTTTAACCGCCATCACTTTTCTGAATTTATACAGGTTGTTAATAATCATTTTCAGATAGCCCTTCTGTTTCGCTAACTCTTTAGCTGTCTGCAGATATTCTTGAACCATGGAGATGCTCAGCTTCTTAAACAAGATAGAGACCTCCCGCTTCGGAATACTGTTCCGAATAACCCGGATTACGCCCACCGTATGTTTAAGGAGGTAATAGAGTTCGTCACTCCAATTCCTGCAACCGATAATCAGGTAACCCGGCAGATGGTCCCCCTTGTTTCCTGCAATAAATATTCTCACTCCACCGTTTTGCAGTACGGCAGAATGCTTTTTTAACAAAATTGCTTTCACTTTGGTTTCATACCCTCTTCTTACATGAACCGCAAAGTATTGTCGCATGAATTTAATCATTCCTTATAGCAATTTTACTATTTATAGCATATATTGTTAATTTTTATATTATTATACCATATGAAAGTCATTTGTGTAAAATATTGTTAATATTTTTTAAAATTTTCTAAATTTACGACAAAAAATACCTCCTTCTCTCAAAAGAAGAGGTATTTCTTCCCGCAATATAATCTTAAGATCGTTATTTTACCGACACATATTTGTTATCTTGGATGTAGAATCTCCAGGGATAATCCTGGGCTTCCTCGGCGTAAGCTATGCCGATCCGTTTCGCTACAACGATCTCGAACTGTTCTTTTTCTCCAGCTGTTAGATATATCCTGTTTCCGCAAAGGTCTGCTCCGTTCAGGCTTCTGTCGATCGCCAAGGCCTGACAGAGCTTTCCGGGTCCATTGGTTAGGTTGATTATTTGAGTCCCCTTTAATTGTTCATATCCCTTGCCGAAGCGGTTTTGCGCCATAGCCTCCAGACCTGCCAGGGGTTCTGCCGCCCTGATCAAAACAGCCTGGGGAGTGCCCTCTTCCCGGGTAACAATATTAAAGCAATTATGCATACCGTAAACAAAAAATACATAAGCAAAACCCGCCCCGCCGTACATTACCTCAACTCGGGCTGTTCTTCTGCCGCCATAGGAATGCGCAGCCTTATCTTCTTTGCCCAGATAAGCCTCTGTCTCGACAATTCCGGCCGCAATTCTCTGCCCGTCAATTTCGTGCACCAGTACTTTTCCCAATAGCTCCCGGGCCACTGTCAACGTGTCCCGGTTATAGAATTCACGGGAAAGCTTCTTCATAATTATATCCTCGCCCATTATTTTGTTGCCGAATATGCATATCTTTCCGCAAGCCTCTTATATTCATCCCTTCGTTTAGTATAGACGCCTATAGTTTACCGCTATTGAAACGTCCTCCTTTTCTGTATCCAGTTTGAACTTGCCAACTTCATCGCGCAGGGTTGACGCCTGGGCGGACATTTCTTCGCTTGTTGCGGAGCTTTCTTCCGCAGTGGCGGCGTTGGTTTGAACAACAGAGGCGACCTGGGCAAGCCCCTGCTTGATCTGTTCAATTGCATTGGTCTGTTCAGCGGAGGCCTGTTCAATCTTTGAGAAGCTTTCCGTTACCTTGAGAGCGTTTGCTAATACATCCTGTAAAATCTGCGCTGTTTGTGCAGTTATCTGCGTCCCTTTGGATACGGTGGCGACAGAATTCTGAATCAGCTCACCGGTCTGTTGGGCGGCTTCCGCCGACTTGGCGGCGAGATTTCTGACTTCATCGGCCACTACCGCGAAACCTCTGCCCGCGTTGCCGGCACGGGCGGCTTCAATGGCGGCGTTGAGCGCCAGAATGTTGGTCTGAAAAGCGATATCTTCAATGACCTTGGTAATATTGGCAATCTGATTGGAAGCGGAGCCGATATCGTTCATTGCTTCGGTAAGCTGCTGCATATGCTCGTTTCCGGCATTTACACCGGCGCCTGCTTGCTCAACATATTGGTTTGCGATTATCACATTGGCCGAATTTTCTGCAGCCTGTTCTGCGATTTGGGTAATGGAAGCATTCAATTCTTCGACAGAGGCCGCCTGCTCCGTTGACCCCGCCGCAAGGGCCTGCGCTCCGCCTGCAACCTGGGAAGCGCCGGTACTGACCTGTTCGGCGGCTAATTTAATGTTGGTGATGATGCTGTTGAGTTGTCCAAACATCTGTTTAGCTACATTCATAATCTCCCGGTAAATACCACTATGTACAGAGGTATCGATATCGATGCTTAAGTCATACTGCTCTACCGCCGCACTTAGCTTTTTCGTGTCGGCGGCAACCCGTTCAATCGAGCTTACTGCTTTTTGTATGGAATTCGCCAGTAAACCGATTTCATCGTTGCTCCTGATTTCTTTGAGGCTTTGGGATACAGCGCTGTCGATATGGCCGGTCTCAATTGCCAGCGCCGCTTTGGTCAGCGGAACAATCGGCTTAACAATTCTGGAGACCAGGATCAGCAGCAGAAATACTGTGATAATTACAGCAACGACGCCGGTTGCCAGTCCTGCAATCAAAGTAGTATTGGCAGCTTTCTCAATTTCGGATACGGGAACAACGCAACCAACCAGCCAATGCTTGCCGCCGATAGAAACCGGACTAATCAAAAACCTGTTTTTAATACTTTCCGCATCTGAAATAAAATCGAAATCAGCTTGTTCCCCCGTTTTTAACGCATGAGCCACCAGAACGCCTTCTTTTTCACCGATACTGTTAAATAAAGATTTTCCTACCAGCTTGCCGTCGGGGTGATAGAATATGACGCCGTTGGAATCCGTCATAAACATATATCCGCTCTCAAATAGGGATACGCCTTTGATGCTTTCGACCAGATTGTCGATGAGGATATCCATGCCGACAATGCCTACAAAATTACCATTTTGGATTAATGGCACCACCATCGAGGACATATACCGATCAATCCCGCTTACCGGATATAGAAAAGGGTCGATGATGTTTTCAGTCATCGTTTTCTTAGGAACGAGGTAGTAATCCCCTACTCCTTCTTCTTCATATCCTGACAGCGCTTCGATTGCGATACCCGTATCTCCGCGAAAGACATACGGGATGAAGCGTCCCGTTTCGTCGTGACCTTGCTTGCCCGCGTACTCAGCGTCTCTGCCGTCATACTTGTCGGGTTCCCAAAGGGTATATACGCCAAAAACTCCCTGGTTCTGCTTCAGGATGCTGGTCAGAAGCGCCACATCAGAGTCCCGGTTGGACCCGGCGCCGGCTTGCTCGAAAACCGGCTTCAAAGCCTGGGCGCTTCCGAACGCCGCGTTAAGCTTGCCCTGTATCTCGCTGGCGTAATGACCGTTCATTTCATCCATTAAATTGTCGGACAGCATGTTTGTGTTATTTGAAGAGATGGAAAGAACCAGAATCAAGATCATGCCAATGCTCAAAACGAATATTCCGATAACCGGTAATAAAATCTTGCCCTTAAGACCCATCTTTCCAATCCTGTTATTACCGCTCATTTTCATAATATAGTCTTTGCCTCCTTAACCTTGTTATCTTTCCTATTCCCTTAACCACATCCGGTTAGGGGTCCGGAAGGGTCCGTACGCTTTTTGAAACAGCTTTTTCCTTATTGTCCATTGTAGGAATAAAATTATTATTTTTCATACCATGTTTTGTAGTAAATTTAGCTTTTTGGTGATTTTCCGCCGTCGCCTTTGATAAAGGATGGAATATATCCACGATTAAATACGCAAAAAATAATCCGCTGCACAAAGATGCAGCAGATTATTTTTTGTTCATACCCGATTATGCGGTGGATCAACTTTTTTCAGAGTTCTTTTAAACTCGGTCCGGTCTTTGAATGGATATCATACTACCTTGGTGCTGCCGCGGTAGATCAGACCGCGGACAGGGTCTACGGTAATCAGCTCGGCTTTTGCGAAGAGACCGACAGCCTGCTCAACGCCGACAATGACCGGGATTCCCAGGTTGATGCCGACGATGGCGCCGTGGGAGGTGAGACCGCCCTCCTCGGTAATCAGGGCGCCCGCCTTCTGCACAGCCGGAATGAAATCGCGGTCAATGGCTGTAGTAATTAAGATATCGCCCGGGGCGATCCTGTCAATAGCCTCCTGAGCGGTGCTGACGGCGACGGCCCGGCCGATGACAGGGTTTTTGCCGATACCGGTGCCCCGGGCCAGGATTTCGCCAATGGTATGGACTTTGATTAAATTGGTGGAACCGGGGATGCCCACCGGGTTTCCCGCTGTAATTACCACCAGATTGCCCTGCCGGACATAGCCGGCTTCCAAGGCAGCCGACAGCGCCGAATCAATCATAGCGTCGGTGGAAACAGTTTCCGGCGCCATCAGTGGATAAACGCCCCACACCAGCAACAGCCGGCGCAGGATACGCGGCAACGGGGTAACGGCGATAATAGGCTTCAGCGGACGATATTTGGAAATCATCAGCGCAGTGGAGCCTGTTTTGGTAGCCGTGATAATGGCTTCGGCCCCCAGACTTTGCGCCATATCACAGGTAGCATGGCCGATCGCGTCGATCGTGGCGGCGGTATATCCTGCGTTTTTTTGCCGGCTCCTATCGGACCAATCCAGCGAGGCTTCGATGCGCCGGGCAATCCGGGCCATCGTCTGAGCAGCGGCTATAGGATATTTTCCGGCCGCGGTTTCGCCGGAGAGCATGATAGCGTCTGTTCCATCATAGATGGCATTGGCGATATCGGAAGCTTCGGCCCGGGTGGGGCGGGGATTGCGGATCATCGAATCAAGCATTTGGGTAGCTGTGATGACCGGTTTGCCGGCCTGATTGCATTTCTCAATGAGTTTCTTTTGCACGATCGGCACTTCTTCGGCCGGTATTTCCACACCCAGATCGCCGCGGGCTACCATGATCCCGTCGGAAACCTGGATGATTTCTTCGATATTCTGCACGCCCTGACGATTTTCTATCTTCGAGATGATGGCAATATCCGCGGATAATGCCTCTAAGACTTTGCGGATAGCCAGCACGTCCTCAGCGGAGCGGATAAAGGACGCGGCAATATAATCGAAATCTTCCTCTACGCCGAAAGTGATGTCGGCGATATCCTGCGGGGTCAGTCCCGGCAGCTTGATAGGCACGTCCGGCACATTGACCTTCTTTCTATCGCTTAAAATGCCGCCATTAAGTACCCGGCAATATATTTCCGTGCCTTCAATCCGCTCAACCTTTAATTCCAGAAGACCGTCATCGAGCAGGATGCCGGTTCCGACGGATAAATCCCGGGGCAAGCCGGCATAGTTGACAAAGATGCGTGTTTTATTGCCGAGGATTTCCTGGGTAGTCAGGATAACCTCCTCGCCTGTAATTAACTCGGCTCTGCCCTTTTCCAGCAGGCCGATTCTGATTTCCGGCCCCTTGGTATCCAGCATTACGGCGACGGGGATGCCCGTCTCTTCCGAAGCTTCCCGGACAGCCTGCAGACGTTTTTTATGTTCCTCATGGGTCCCATGGGAAAAATTCAGACGGGCTACGTTCATTCCGCTGCGCAGCAGTTCCTGCAATACCTGGTTGCTTTCGGTAGCCGGGCCGATGGTACAGATTATTTTGGTGCGGCGCAGAGCAGCCGTTTCCAACATTCAATACACCTCCTGATGATGCCGATGGTTTAAGTAAAAATACCCCCAGGAGCATTATGCCCTGGGAGTGTAGTTTAACTGTTATACGGTAATTGCGCTGTTGATAATTTCATGAGCCTCCTCCGCCTCGGATTCAGGTACCAGTAATTCAACGGGGCCGGAATCCCCCAGATGGGGTATCCCCACCGGACGCAGCATCACCAGAAGGCCTTCTTCCGCTAAAACCGATTTCAATTGTTCCGCCAGGATCCTGTTAGGAAAAATATATACTACTGTCCACATGTCATAACCCTCCCAGCAAGCGCACATGAATACTTTCCGCCGCTTTTATAAGTCTCCTGATTCAACGATGCCGTATCTGGTCATGATCCGGGCTTTACCGCGTATTTTCATCGCCGAAGTTTGCTCGGTAAACTGCGCCACCATCACTTCTCCCCGGTCCAGTTTTTCAGAATGATGAAATTTGGTATCTCTGCCCCTGGTCAGCCCGCTGATGGTCACCCCATTGTCCAGCGCTTTGACTACGATATAATCATCCTGGATAAAAACCCTTTCGTTCGCCTCCAACACTACCCCTCCTATCACGCGGGTCTATCGTTATGCTCTATAAGGCTATCTGTGCAGTTCTTCATAAGGTTAGTCTACACAGAGGATTCCTTAAACTTTTCTTGGAGCCGTTTTTCGACAATCTCCGGCACCAATCCTTTCACGGTACCGTGGAGCATCGCCACCTGCTTGATGACGCTGGAGCTTAAAAAGGAGTGTTCCGCAGAAGTCATCAGAAAGAGCGTTTCCATATTATGATTCAGGCGTTTGTTCATTAGCGCCATCTGCATCTCATATTCAAAATCGGTAATGGCCCGAAGACCCCGGATCATGGCCTGGGCTTCCTGCTGAGCGGCATAATCCACGGTCAATATGGTAAAGCTGTCCACCTTGGCATTCTTTAGATGCTTTAAACTCTCCCGCATCATTTCGACCCGCTCGTCAACTGAGAACAACGTTTTCTTGTAGCTGTTCGCCGCGATCGCAACGATCACTTCATCAAAAAGTTTGCAGGCTCTTGCGGCGATATGAATATGTCCGTTGGTCACCGGGTCAAACGTGCCTGGGTAGATTGCTCTTGTCAATACCATTTCCTCCGTTGTCACCGTATCTGTTTTTCCATCATTTCACCGTAAAACATGACTATAAATGGTATTTTCGTGACGACTTTCTATTATCCTGCCACAGGGCAAAAAATTTATCCTCTCTTGTCACTTACTTCTTCATCACGCGTACCGCTTCTTTCCCCAGTAAATCCTCCAATTTACCGAGCAGCTCCGGAGCAAGGGTTATCCAGCGCTCCTTGTCGCACAACCGTAATTTATTTTCCTCCGGAAAATATAAATACAACGGCGCCTCTCCCGGATATTCCGCAATAAGAGGCCACAACTGCGACTCCAGGGAATTTTCCGCAAAATCCGTGGAAATTTTCAGGTAGAGTTCTTCTTTATCTTCATCTTCCAGGGCTTTGATGCTTTCCACAAACAGTTTCGGCCTATCTTCCTGCAGATTCAAGCGTCCCCTGAGCAGGACCGGCAGATCGTTCTTCAGCAGGGCGTTGTACTGCGCCATTTTTTTGGGGAAAACGAGCACATCCAGGGTGCCGGTCAGATCCTCCAGAACGAAGTAGGCCATGGTCTCATTGCGCTTGGTTACAGAGCGGCGCACCGCCGTAATCAGACCCGCCAGGGTAATGACGGTATCGTCATGTTCCTCCCGCAGCTCTTCAATCGGTAAAGCAGCCGTTTTCTCAATAATCCTCTTATACTCGGACAAAGGATGGCCGCTCAGGTACAGGCCCAGGACCTCTTTTTCCATCTGCAGGATTTCCTTGGAAGAAAAATCCCGGGCAGACGGCAAGTTGATAGGGGGATTCACCGCCGTGCTTCCTCCGAAGTCAAACAAAGACATCTGGTTGGAGTTCTTTTGCCGTTGTATGCTCAGCCCCTGTTCTACGCAAATATGCAGAACCTCTAAAAGCTGGGCACGGGAACCCCGTACGGAACTGAACGCGCCGGATTTGATAAGGTTCTCGATAACGCGCTTATTGACGTGACTTAAATCTACTCTTTCGCAAAAATCCTGCAGGGACTTATAGGGCCCCTTTTCCCTTTCGGCGATAATGGCCTCGATGGCTTGATACCCCACCTGCTTGATGGCGGCCAGCCCGAAACGGATTTGATTGCCGCTGACCAGAAAACCTACCATGCTTTCATTGACATCGGGAGGGAGGATTTTTATCCTCATTTGCCTGCATTCCTCGATATAGAAAGGGACGCGGTCTTTGGATTCAATCACGCTGGTCAGGAGGGCCGCCATAAACTCAACGGGATAATGGGCCTTCAGGTAGGCGGTCTGGTAGGAGAGAAAGGCGTACGCCGCCGAATGGCTCTTATTGAAGCCATAGCCCGCGAAATATTCCATCAGGTCAAAGACCTTCCCCGCAATATCCGCGAAGACGTCCTGGGCGGCGGCGCCTTCAATAAACTGACGGCGCAGTCCCGCAATGATTTCCGGCTTTTTCTTGCCCATGGCCCGTCTTAACAGGTCGGCTTCGCCCAGCGAAAATCCCGCCAGTTCGCTGGCAATTCGCATGACCTGCTCCTGATACACAATGACGCCATAAGTGGTTTGCAGTACCGGTTCCAGGGACGGATGCAGATATTTTACCTCCACCGCCCCATGGCGACGCCGGATAAAATCTTCAATCATGCCGCTGCCCAAAGGACCCGGACGGTACAACGCCACCAGGGCGATAATATCTTCAAAACTGTCCGGCTTCAACTCCCGCAGAATGGCCCGCAGGCCCGAACTTTCCAGCTGAAAGACCCCAATGGTATCTCCGGCGGATAAGAGCTGATACGTCTTTTTATCATCCAAGGGGAGTTCCGACAGATTCAGCTCCAGACCCTGGCTTCTTTTGACCAGGTCCACCGCTTTATTGACCACGGTCAAGGTGCGCAGACCCAGTAAATCCATCTTCAAAAGACCGATTTCTTCCACGGTATCCTTGTCAAACTGGGTGGAGACCAGACCCTCGGACGTACGCTGCAGCGGCAGAAACTCATCCAGCGGCGCCGGCGATATGACTACGCCGGCGGCATGGGTGCCGGCATGCCGCGGAACCCCTTCCAGCGCCCGGGCCACTCTCAGCAGTTCTTTGACCGTAGGCTCCTGTTCAGCCAATTGCGCCAATTCCGGCGACACTTCCAAGGCGCGGTCAAGAGTAATGCCCAGTTCCATGGGAACCAGCTTGGCCACCTTATCCACCAGCGGCAGGGGTACACCCATGGCCCTGCCCGTATCACGGATAGCCGCCCGGGCGGCAAGCGTTCCAAAAGTGATGATCTGGGCCACATGGTCGGCCCCATATTTCTGCACAACGTATTCAATCACTTCGCCACGGCGTTCGAAACAAAAGTCTATATCAATATCCGGCATGCTGATTCTTTCGGGATTCAAAAAGCGCTCGAAGAGCAAATCATATTTCAGCGGATCCACATCCGTAATCTCCAGGCAGTAGGAAACCAGGCTGCCCGCGGCTGAACCGCGGCCGGGCCCGACAAAAATATCCTTTTCCTTGGCATAACGGATAAAATCCCAAACAATCAAAAAATAACTGGAATAGCCCATTTTCTCGATGGTGGCCAGCTCAAATTCCAGGCGGGCGCGATGCTCTTCGCCGATATTTTTATATCTTTTGCCCAAACCTTCCCGGCACAGTTCCGCCAGGTACGAAACGGCGGTATAGCCTTCCGGGACCTCATAATTGGGCAGGCGGTTTTCACCAAAGGCGAAATCCACATTGCACCGCGCGGCAATCTCCACCGTATTCTTTAAAGCCTCGGGATAATCCCCGAATAACAGCCGCATCTCTTCAGGCGATTTGAGATAGAATTCTTCCGTCTCAAAGTGCATCCGCTCCGTATCCTGCAGGGTTTTGGCCGTCTGAATGCATAAGAGCACGTCCTGGACATGGGCGTCCTCTTTCTTCAGGTAGTGCAGGTCGTTCGTCGCCGCCAGCGGGATGCCGGTCTCTTTGGCAAGCTTCAGCAGGCCGGCATTGACCCGGCGCTGTTCTTCCAGACCATGGTCCTGCAACTCCAGATAAAAATTCCCCGCTCCGAAAATATCCCGATAGACGAGGGCCGTCTGCAGCGCGTCCGCTTCCCTGTTCTCCAAGAGCAAAGTCGGTATTTCCCCGGCCAGGCAAGCCGACAGAGCGATCAGTCCGGAGGCATATTCTTTCAATAATTCCCTGTCCACCCGGGGTTTATAATAAAAGCCGTCCAAATGGCCAATGGAAACCAGCTTCAAAAGATTCCTGTACCCTTCCTGGTTTTCAGCCAGCAAAACCAGATGATACGGACTTTCGTCCAGGCCGGCGGCCTTGTCCCTGTGCCCGCGCCGCGCCACATAGACTTCGCAGCCGATAATCGGCTTGATGCCGATTTTCTTCGCTTGCTTATAGAACTCGATCACGCCGTACATGGAGCCGTGGTCGGTAATCGCCAGCGCCTCCATGCCCATCTCCTTGGCCGCTTTTAAAAGCTCCGGGATTTTGGCGGCTCCGTCCAAAAGACTATAACAGGTATGTACATGTAGATGAACAAAGCTCACAGCCAAACCTCCCTTTTCTTTTATTTTAGCAGAAATATCGTCCTAAGGGGTAATCAAAAAAGTAGGTCAGGGATCGCTCCCTGACCTACTTATTCTTCTGCAGTTTCTTTCTGGTCATGACCCCGCCGATACGGCCGGACTCTTCCGCTGTCAACTCTCCCCAGCCGTATGTGCTGATTTTCTCCCATAGTCCCAATTCCTTGGCAGTCTCATACTTCAGTAAATCATGCGCGGTCAGCTCTTTTTTCTTCTTCTTATTTTGCGGCATCTTCGTCTTCCTTTGATATTTTTACTGCTAATATCTTGGACTAAGGAGACAGCCGCTATACATCAAATCAGCTTATACCGGTAAATGTCTTTTAAGCCAATATCCTGCACACGCTTGGCAATAACCTCTTTATCGGTAGTGTAAAGACCTTCTTCCTGCATAATCGTGAAATATTTTCCGCCGCAAAAAGTATAGCGGTCTTTTCGCCCCTCCGCATCCTGCAGCTTTTCATTGGCGAAGTTAATCAAGTGGCCCAGCGCCAGCAGCCTGGGCAACTCCAATAGGGGCATGCCCAGCGCCATTCGCACGCTGTTGTGACCGGCCAGACTGCCGGTCGCCATGGCCTCGGTATGACCAACAAAGAGCCCCGATTTTTCCCCGGCGCAAAGCAGGTTTGGTACGTCCTCTACTTTCATCGTATTGCTGCGGGGCGCCATCGACAGATAGCGGATGGAATTGCCCTTGCCCCCTGAATAGGGGTCCACATAGCGGGCATTTTCCAATCCTTTGATGCGCCGCAGCTTCTCCAGCGGATAGTAGGAGGTCATCAGCTTAATATACCCCGTATCCAGAAGCACTACGTTTTCCGCAAATTCCTTTAAGGCATACTGCTGGCAAACCTTAATATTCAATTTCCCCATATTGACGTCTTCCGGCGGGACCGCCAGAACCAGCTTGCCTTCTGCCTCCAGCTGCCGCAGCAGCTCCGGCTCCAGAGAGCTTTTGCTTAGTTTGCAGGAACCGCTCATCGCGCCATAAGAGCCATCCGCGCGCCGGCCCAGAATATCCGGAACGCCGGCCCGCTGGCTGATGCTGACCCGGGGACCGAAGGTCGGGCAGCGTAGAATACACATGGAGCAGCCATTCCCGTATCTCAGGCAATTACCCATAGGTCCGGTGGACCCTGTGGTCTCAATGAAAACATCCCCGCCAATCCACTCATCACCGGCGGTGAGAATACTTTCAATGCACCCGTCCTTAATTTTTACGTCAACCGCCCTGGTCTCCAGACGTATCTCCACACCCAACTCATTTAAGAGACGGCGCACCCTCGGTTCCACCAGGTTGACATCGTAGAGGCTGGCATGCCGATGGCCCGGAAAATCAATATTCTGATGCCGCGCCGCCACATCTGTTATCTCAATCAGTTCCGGCGCGCCCAGGGCGATGATTTCTTCTGCTGCTGTGTACCGGCCGTTATTCCTCATGATACCGCCCACATTGCCCAACCCCAGCAGCAAATCGGTCTTCTCCAGGATAATCACCTCGGCGCCGGCTTTTTTTGCTGTAACTGCAGCCGCGCAGCCCGCCCAGCCCCCGCCGATTATAACGACTTTCCTCATACCTGTGCCCTCCGTTCGTACAATGAAAATGGGTTTAGCTGCGTCTTGCATGTTTTTATCCTGCTCCCGTCTTCAACGCGGGTATGACAGCTGCCGCAGATACCCTCGCCGCAGCAGAATTTGGCGTCATTGGAGCAAGCCAAAAAGGGCTTATCTTCCAGCGTGAGCAATAAGCCGGCCACTTTCTGGTGCAGTTTTTCCGAACCTCCGCTGACGACAAGCCCGATCTGCTCTTGGATAATGGTCTCCTTGATGTAAGAAGCCGTCTCGAAAGGCATCTCCAGAGCCTTTCCGCTTAAGAGCGGCTTCAACGCAACCTCACAGCCCAAATCCTGAAAATAGGCTTCGGTAAAATTATGACTGTTTCTTCCCGCATCTAAAATTATTTTGACCTTATTCCCTCCCGCAATAAGTTTCCTGGCTGCCGGCAAAACTGCGGCCTGCCCCACGCCTCTGGCAATGATCAGCGCTGCGCTGTCCCGCATTCCTTTGATATACTTCAGCCCCAACAGCCCATTCCAATAAGGACCCCTGATCTCAACTTTCTCCTGTAGATCTCCCAGTGCCTTCGTCTTGACGCCCCGGACCTGCACAGCGGCGATAATCGTACCCTCTGTCTCTTCCACCGTCATAATGGACATCGGCGTATCGTAATATGCCGGAGATGCCTGATCCCGCATGAACACGTAAGTACCGGGCGCATTCAATTCCCTGGCCATCTCCTTGCCGACTTCGATCCCAAAGAGGACAAGCCCCTCGGAGACTTCATCCCGCTTCAGAATGCGGCATGACCGGCTTTCGCGTTGTTCCCGCTTGCGATACCTGTTCGAAACAAAATCATGGTATATGCAAACGCCCTTCCAGTTGGCACAGTCACAAAATGTCCTGCCCTGCAACTGCGAACACATGATGCATTCCCCGGTTTCAGCCAAATGACAGGGACAGTATGCTGAACCGGCGTCAATGCAATCAAGTATTTTCTGCATTTCCATCCACCCCCCTTACGTATTAAAGTATTTTGGTCAGCCGTAAAAGGTTCCTGAAGATAAGCCGGGGGAGAGGTAAAATGCAATAAAAAAAAGGCCCGCGATCGCGAGCCTTATTTCCATTCAATCAACCTGATCTTCCGCTGCATATTCCTTTAATTGGACTTTTAAAATTTCCAGGTTTACCTGCAGGTCTTCAAAAATAGCCAAAGCCCTGGCCCGGTCAATATACCCCGATCGTCCGATCAGCTCAAGCTCATTGGCCAAATCGTATTCTATCCCCGTTTTAAAGTTAAGTATCGCTCCTTTTAATCCATGGGCCATTCTCTCCACATCGGCGGCATTATCTTCCCAAATGGCTTTATAAAGCCTCTCTGTCTGTTTCTCGCTGTCCTCCAGAAAATCATCTATCAGCTCCCGAACTTCTTGTTTGTTCCCGCTTAGAACAGCCAACATTCTCGCCAATCCTGCCTGCAGTCCGGACTTGCCGAGGGCTTTCTTTTCCCTGCGCAGCAAGCGCTCAATAATCTGGTAGAGCTCCGCGGAGTGTATGGGTTTGGAAATATAGTCGTCCATTCCGGATTCCAGGAATTTTTCCCAGTCCTCTTTCATGGCATAAGCGGTCATAGCTACTATGGGGACATAGTTCCCTGTTTCTTTCTCCTTCGCTCTGATAATTCTGGTCGCTTCCAGGCCATCCATTTCCGGCATTTGAATATCCATGAGGATGAGATCGAAGGCGTGATTTTCTATTGCTTTCAGAGCTTTCACACCGTTTGGAACAGTTTTAACCTGCCATCCCTTGTTTTTTAACATAGCGGTAGTAAGCTTGTTGTTTATATAATTATCCTCGGCTAATAAAATTTTGACATTCTTGAGGCTATCCGCAAATCCGGCAGTTTTTTCCCGGTTTTCTCCGGCAGCATCAACCCCGGGCTGAAGCAAAGCTTCTTTCTCGGCGCCGATACTGACGGTGGCTATGGCCTGAAAGAGGTCATGCTTTTTAATAGGTTTCACCAGATAAACGGAGATTCCCATTTTCTGGCATCTGGCCAAGTCCCCTTTAATCCCGACGGAGGTGAGCATGATAATTGCCGTTGTTTTTATATCAATATAAGCTTTGATGCGCTCCGCGAAGGTAAATCCGTTCATCACCGGCATTTGCGCATCCAATAGAATTACATTAAAAGGGGTTCCTTTATCATTGAACCTTTTTATCAGTTCTATTCCTTCCTCACCGCCCGCAGCCAGTTCAACTGCGATTCCGCAGCCCTGGAGCATATGGAAAAGAATCTTCCGGTTTGTCTCGTTATCATCGACGACGAGGACCCGTGATCCTTTCAGTTTGGCCAGGCGGGATTCAAGATCGGCGGTTTGGGAAACCCTCTCTTCCCTGGCTGCCAGGAAGGGCAATGTAAAAGAAAAAGCGCTGCCGGTTCCAACCTTACTGGTTACGGATATCTTTCCACCCATCATTTCAACTAGTTTCCTGGAAATGGACAGACCGAGTCCTGTACCCCCGAATTTCCTCGTATACGAGCCATCCGCCTGGGTAAAACTCTTAAAAATATATTCCATTTTATCAGCGGCAATGCCGACGCCGGTGTCTACAACAGTAATTTTAACCAGTATCCTGGCGCTATCGTCCCGAACTTTTTTAACGATAACAGTAACTTCCCCGGTATTGGTAAATTTCAACGCGTTTCCCACAAGGTTTACTAAGACCTGCCGCAAACGTCCCGGGTCGCCGCAAACATAGTCCGGTACATCATCATGAATAAAGCAGCTCAGCTCCAGCCCTTTTTCATGGGCGCGCAAGGCAAAGGCGTCCACTGTTTTTTCCAAAGTATCCCGGAAATCAAAATCGATTTCCTCGATTTCCAGTTTCCCCGCTTCTATCTTGGAAAAGTCCAGAATATCATTGATGATTTTTAACAAGGTGTTTGACGATAACGTAATCATATCCAGGTATTCCCTTTGCTCCTTATTAAGCGGAGTCACGCTTAACAGCTCGCCTAACCCGATTATTCCGTTCATCGGCGTACGGATTTCATGGCTCATATTGGCCAAAAACTCGCTTTTGGCCAGGCTGGCGGCTTCCGCTGCTTCCCTGGCTTTCTCGAGCTCCTGCCGGCTTTTTTCCCTTTCGGTAATATCCCTTACTACGCTTAAGAGCACGCCTTTACCGTCGATCATAGTCCCCTGGCTGTTCACTTCAACGGGAAAAAGACTGCCGTCTTTCCGGTAATGGACTGTTTCAAAAAGAATGCCCTTTTTATCGGCCTGCGCCATTTGCTTTTGGATAAACGCCTTCTTATCTTCTTTACGCAAATCATAAATTTTTAAAGCCAGTAATTCTTCCCGGGTGTAACCATAAGCCCGTATCGCCGCCTCATTGGCTTCGATAATATTGCCCTCGGTATCGACAAATAACATTATATCCCTGGCTCTTTCGGAGAGGATACGGTAACGCCGGAGACCTTCTTCAGCAATCTTGCGTTCCGTAATGTCATAACATGCACCCAGAAACCCGCTGAAATTGCCGTGCCGGTCTTTAATCGGTCGGCCCAGATCCAGAATCCAGCGGTACTCGCCATCATGTCTTCTCAAACGGTATTCCATTTCAAAAGGCCGACGGGCTTGGAAAGAGGACAGATAAATATCAAGACAGCGCTGAAAATCATCGGGATGGACGCCCTTCGCCCAGCCGTCGCCCCATTCCTGCTCCAAGGTCCGGCCGGTGAACTCCAGCCAGGTTTTATTAAAGTAATCGCATTTGGCATCCTTGCCCGAACGCCAAATCAGCGCGGGAAATTCATCAAGTAAAGTGAGATTCAAATTTCGGAATTTCTTCAGGGATTCTTTTTTAATTACTCTTTTGTCGTCAGCCTTCATCTTATAACCTCGTTTCCCGCAGCCTCCATTTCGCTCAGCTGCTTCGTTGATAACGCCCAGATAGGGACCGCCCGCCTGGTTGGGGCCGTCTGCTCAACTGTATCATATTAATTCGACAGTTTTCAACATATTATTACAATTTTCTCATAAATAAGCAGGCCGGATACAAACAAAAAAGGCCCTTTACAAATGGGCCTTAGAAATCGGGAAATATCCCGGCAGCCTTTATCCGAAGTATTCAGATGCGGCGTAATCAATCTAAATCATTAAATAAGTCTTGATGCCAGTATAAGGTTTGCTCATGGTCGGCCGCCTCGGCAAAGCCGGGGAGCAGCTTGGAATATTTGAAGGCAAAATTAAAGAACAAATGGATCTCCGGTTTGCTGCGGTCATAGGAACGCAGAATAACCTTGTCCGGGTAGAAAAGATATTGATATTCGGCAT
>JAVEYA010000030.1:0-22331 GCA_034003745.1 Clostridia bacterium | reverse complement strand
CACGAGGGTGGACTGGCCCAGATGGATGCTTCCAAGTTCGATTGGCTGAACAATGGCTCTTATCTCCATCTCCACGGCGCTGTTGATGACGCCACCGGTCGTGTCCTGGCTCTTCATTTTGCAAAAGAGGAGACTTTCGAGGGGTATTGTGAATTGATGTTCCAAATGAATCAGGATGGCCATTTGCCCAGGGAATTCTATACCGATGGGCGAACCGTTTTTGTTTATGATACCAAAAAGAAATCGGCTCTTAATATTGGCGAAGAGCTCGAGGGTAAAATTCAGAAACAGCCTCAATTCGCCAGGGCGCTTCAGCAACTTAACATTTTGTTGATTATCGCTACGTCTCCTCAGGCTAAAGGGGGAATTGAAAGACTCTGGGGGACTCTCCAGGATCGCTTAGCCAAGGATATGCAGCGTAAAGGTATCTGCTCTGTCGAAGAGGCTAACGAATCCTCAAGCTTTATATCCCCTGTTACAACCGGAAATTTGCTGTCCAGGCCGCCAGCCCCGAAAAGGTTTTTTTGCCTAAAAAAGATCTCTCCGAATTGCAGTTGATTTTTGCCAAACATGTAACTAGGAAACTCGATTCCGGCCTTACTTTTTCTTTTCAGGGCCAGAAATATCAGCTCCCCTTGTATGTTGGTAATATTGAGGTCCCTGCTGCCCCCCATGATACGGTCACCGTTGCTACCAGCAGTTATATTGGCATAAAGGTACTTTTTAAATACCTTGTGATGACTCCTGAACCTATTACATCTAAGACCAAGGAGGTTACTATGCCGCAAAGCCCACAGAAACAGATTCTAGCAAAAAATATCCCGAATCAGCCTGCAGCTAAAACTAAGAACAAATCGCCCTGGTTTGGTTACAATCAATTATTTGTCTCTAAGCATCGTAAGGATGACATTTCTGCTGCCGAGTTATCTACCTAAAGGGATGTCATTTTCCCTGACTATTGACAGACACAATATACTGGAACTTATTGCCTAAAATTAAATTATAATTGCTGTTTTGCTTCAACGAATCCATCACCTTTTTGCAGCCTGGACATATATTACACTAATCAAGCTATAAGAGGTGAAGTTTATGCATAATAAAATTATTCCCCTAATCGTCAAAGCTGAACTGCAAGGCGGGCCCTTAGCGCCCGGGCTCAGCGGCGCCGTTTATTTTATAAGTGTACCCGGCGGAACCAAGGTTAAGGTTGAAGTTCGGGGATTGCCTCCTTATCAACCCGCCCAGGGCGAAAATTCTCCGATTGGTCCCCATGGTTTTCATTTGCACGAATTCGGCGCCTGCGACATAGGAGACCCTGCGAATCCTTTTGCCGGCGCCGGTGGTCACTGGAATCCCGATAATCAGCCTCACGGACATCATGCCGGAGATTTCCCGGTCCTTTTCTCCAATAACGGCTTTGCCAAAATGAGCTTCTTTACCAACCGGTTCAAGCCTGCCGATATCCTCGGCCGCGCGGTAATTATCCACCAGAATCCTGATGATTACCGCACCCAGCCGACAGGAAACTCCGGACTGCGGCTGGCCTGCGGAGTAATCACCCGCGTAATTTAAATGGAAGATAAGAAAACGGTTTGGGGGTAACCCAAACCGTCTTTTTAGTATTCTCTGGGTTTAAGCGTCGGGAAGAGGATCACATCCCGAATGGAAGGCGAGTCGGTCAACAGCATGACCAGCCGGTCGATACCGATGCCTAAGCCACCCGTCGGCGGCATACCCACTTCCAGGGCGCGCACAAAATCTTCATCCATCATTTGCGCTTCTTCATCGCCTTTTTCCCGTTGCTGCATTTGCTTGACAAACCGTTCTTTCTGGTCCAGGGGATCATTTAATTCGGAAAAAGCGTTGGCCATTTCCCGGGCAGTGATAAAAGCTTCAAATCTATACGTAAAGGAGGGATTGTCCTCTTTTCTTTTCGCCAAAGGAGATATTTCAAGGGGATAATCCAGGATAAAAGTCGGCTGGATGAGCTGCTCTTCTGCTTTTTCCTCAAAGAATAAATTAAGGATCGCGCCAATGGTGGCATCTTTTTCACAGTGCACGCCCAGCTTGGCCGCGGCCTGCCGGGCCTCTTCATCACTGTTGATTTTCTCAAAATCCACCCCGGAATATTTTTTCACTGCTTCCACCATAGTAATCCGGGTCCACGGCGGGGTGAGGTCAATTTCCGTACCCTGGTAGGTTATTTTCGTCGTACCCAGAACCTTCCGGGCCACTGAGGAAACCAGCTCTTCGGTCAATTGCATCATGTCTTCATAGTCGGCGTACGCCTGGTACAGTTCCAGCATCGTAAACTCAGGATTATGCCGGGTGGATATCCCCTCATTGCGGAAAACCCGTCCCAGTTCATAGACTTTCTCCAGACCGCCGACAATCAGGCGCTTTAGGTGCAGTTCCAGGGCAATGCGCATATATAAATCAATATCCAGGGTGTTATGGTGCGTAATGAACGGACGGGCGCTGGCGCCCCCGGCAATGGCGTGCATCGTGGGGGTTTCCACTTCCAGAAAGCCTTGGTCGTCCAAATAAGAACGAATAGCCTGGATGATTCTGCTTCTTTTAATGAAGGTGTCTTTCACCTCAGGATTGACGATCAAGTCGACATATCTCTGGCGGTATCTCAGTTCTACATCTTTTAAGCCATGCCATTTCTCCGGCAGGGGCTGCAGCGACTTGGTCAAAAGCATAATTTCTTTGGCATGAATGGAGATTTCGCCTTTTTGGGTCCGGAAAACCTGTCCCGAAACACCGACAATATCGCCGATGTCCAGTTTTTTAAATAACTCATGCGCTTCTTCACCCACATCGTCTTTTCTGACATAAATCTGAATCAGTCCCGAGAGGTCCTGCACATGGGAGAACCCCGCCTTGCCCATATCCCTTTTGGACATAAGACGGCCGGCCACGGTAACGGCGCTTCCTTCCAATTGCGCAAAATTATCCACTATGTCAGTGGCATAGTGGGTGCGAATAAATTTTGAACCGAAGGGATTGATTCCTTTCTTCTTCAGTTCTTCTAATTTTTCCAGACGGACTTGCATGAGCTGCGTTAAATCCAATTCTTGTCCAAGAACTTCATCCACAAAAAGACTTCCCTTCATTCAGAGGATAAAAAGACAGAGGATAAAAACATGCTAGATTTAACCTACGGAAACAATCTTGTATCTGATCATACCGGCAGGAACACTCACTTCAACGACATCCCCTGTTTTTTTGCCGATAATGGCTTTGCCTACCGGAGATTCAAAAGAGATCCTGTTATTGGTTGGGTCAGCCTCAGCCGAACCCACGATGATATACTCAAAAGAGTCGCCGTACTCCATATCCTTCAGGGATATTTTCGTACCTATTTGCACTACGTTGGAAGTATTCTGCTCCTGCTCAATAATCCTGGCATTTCTGAGCATTTTCTCGAGGGTAAGAATGCGGCCTTCAATAAAGGCTTGTTCGTTTTTGGCGTCTTCATACTCGGAGTTTTCGCTGATGTCGCCAAATTCTATAGCCTGCTTGATTCTTTCAGCCACTTCTCTTCTTTTTACTGTTTTAAGATTTTCCAACTCATTTTCTAATTTGATACAGCCTTCTTGTGTCAAGAAAACTTCTTTTTCTGTCATCATATCTTTCGCTCCCTCGAAATTACTTAAATCCTAAGAAAGCCTATGCGCATAGTTTTAAAATAGTTCATGTTATTTAAATAAAATAACACTTGCAGCTTGCTTATTTCAAGCACTGCAGTGCTTTGTTTTTACGGTTAATTGTCCTAAACCTAGAGTCATTATATAGACTTACCCCCATATTTGTCAAGGTTTTGGAATTTCTGCCGGGCCCGCGCCGGTTCAAAACCCAGGCCGGCAGCCCGGCGTTTAATTAAGCTGATTTCCTCCGGACTTACTGTCCGTTCGAAACTGCGTAATCCGGCCAGCTTAAAACCATGTTTATCCCCCAGTGCGGCAATTTCTTTCACTTTATGGAGTTCCATTTCCCGGCCCAAAGAATAGTTTTCATATCTTTTCTCCAGAGTCAGAATCATCGTTTCGGCCATGCAGGCATAAGACTGCCCGGGGGGGAAACCAAAATCAAAATTAAACTCTGCGCCGTTGGGCGCTTTGACTACCCCGCCCTCAATCACCAAAACATCTTTTCTTTCCTCACTGACACGGGGCGAGACGTCCCGCGGCCTGGACACATCGCAGACAATAGCGCCGGGCTTCAGGTCTTCCGGATAAATCTGATGTTCCAATGAAGAGGAGACGGCAATAATGATATCCGCACTCCTCAGCGCCTGTCTGACGTCATTGGTTATCTTCACCGCCAGTCCGGTTTCATACATAATAGCGGCGGCCAAACGGTCCAGTTTGTTTTGTTGACGGGCTGCCAGGGTAATATATTTGTTTTCCTGCGCTAAGAGCCGGGCACAGACGCTGCCAATCGAGCCTGTCGCCCCCAGGATGAGCACATTGGCCCGGGACCAGTCGATCCCCATCAGCTCCGCAGCCATTTTGGTCCCGGCCAAAGCGATATGCACCGTATAGCTGTTGCCTGTGGTCACAGCTATCCCCGCCTGATTGGCGATGGTGATCCCGGCGTCTCCTACTACCGAAGTGAAAGCGCCTAAGCCTACAATCCCGGCGCCGTTCTTTTGAGCCAGTTTAACGCAGGCAATGATTTTCTGATAACAAAAAGAGACCGGGAGCTTTAAGAATTGACTCGCCGTTAAGGGGCAGGCGATGAATTCTCCGACACACTCGTTATAGGCGGATTTGATTCCGGTAATATCGGAGACTTTAAAAGGAGGCAAAACTCTGGCCGCTCTTTCGATAATAAATTGCGGCAGATGCCGGGCCGCCGGAAATTTACGGTAATAATCCTCAATATCCAAAGGATGGATAATAAAAGCAAACTTATCCATGCCTTTCTCCCCCGTCCCAGCCACTGCGGATTTCGGTGAAGTCAATTACCCGGGGTTGAAAATTCACCCTTTCCAGGATTTGATAATATTCCTCCACCGGAATCTCCTTTTTTTCTTTGCCTAAAAGCGTAACCAAAACCGCTTCCATGACGTTGGTGCCAAAGGAGCGCCCCTGGATTTCCGGGGTGGTGGTAATCAGAAAGCGTGCGCCTCTGCCCTGCAGCAACTGCACATCTTCCGGGGTAACTGTGTTCGTAATAATTATTTTTTCAGATATTTTCTCCGGCAAATATTTTTTTATGTAATGAAAATCACCGGCGATGATTTCATGGCAATCATAATATTTTTGGTATTTGTTACAAATGCATTCCTGTTTAGAGCCGGTAGGATAAACGTATTGGAAAGGAAGCTGACTGACCACCGGGCCTAAAACTCCGGCCACTGCCGCCAGAGTATCCAGTGATTTGATCAGCACGGGAATATTCAAACAAAAAACCAAATCGCCGAAAGATACTTGCGCGCCGGATTCAACCAGCGTTTCGGCCATGCCGAAGCGGTCGACCCCGCACACCAGAAGTACATTTTTACCTTGAAAATCCAAAATGCCGTTATTTATTAAATACTGCAGCGCCTTTTTTTCCAAAGTATTCTTCAGTCCCGAACCATCCACGATGGGCGAAAGTCTGGCCGCGGCGGCAATACGCCTGGCGTCCTTAAAAACATAGCGGTTCCTGCCGGCTTGAATATATAAGTCAATTCCACCCATCCCAAAAGCATCGACTTTTCCATCCAGGGTCCGGATTAAAGCAATGGCTTTCTCAATATTCCCGTTTGTACCGATGCGCTCAATTCGAAATTTATGTCCGCCGACTTCCGTCTCTACGCAATGGTCTCTCCTGGATGAACCCAAACTCACGCTGACCACATGCTTCATCTTTTTTTGTTCCTCCTGTCAAGCCTTAAATGATCCCTTCTCTTTAATTTTCCGCATATCTCAAGAGATATTCCTGCAGCAGCCCGCCTGCTTCCCGGCGGGTTTTGGCCTTAAAGATTCCTTCTTTTACCGCCGCCGTATGCGGCAGTCCTTTGAGATACCAGGCGATATGCTTGCGCATCTCCCTGACCCCTATTTCTTCCCCTTTCAAGCCAATCATTAAATCCAGGTGAACCATCGCCCCCTCTACCTTATCCCGGGCGGAGGGAAATTTCATTTCTCCCCCGGACAGAAATGCGCGCGCATTGGCAATCAGCCAGGGATTGCCCAAGACGCCCCGCCCCAGCATAACAGCGTCGCAGCCGGTCTCTTCCAGCATCCTTTGCGCGTCCTGGGGCGTCCAGATATCACCGCTGCCGATTACGGGAATACTTACGCTTGCTTTGACTTTTTTGATCATGGACCAATCCGCTTTGCCGGCATAATACTGATCCCGGGTCCTGCTATGGATGCACACCGCGTCGGCCCCCGCGTCGGCCAAACCTTTCGCGAATTCTGCCGCCACAATATTTCCCGGGGAAAAGCCGCTCCTGATCTTTGCCGTTACCGGCACAGAAACCGCCTGCTTCATCGCCTTAACAATGGAAAAGGCCACTTCTGGCTTCTCCAAAAGCGCCGAGCCTTCTCCATTTTTAACAATCTTGGGGACGGGGCAACCCATATTGATATCAATAAGGCCGGCGCCTTCTTTGGCGGCAATGACTGCAGCCCGAGCCATCACTTCCGGCTCCGAACCGAACAGTTGGACGGCGATGGGCTGTTCCTCCCCGCTTAAATCAAGCAAGGCCTTGGTCTTAATGTTTTTGTAGGTCAGCGCCTTGGCGCTGATCATTTCCGTATAGAGCAAACCACAGCCGAAATCTCGGGCAATCAAACGGAAAGCCTTGTCGGTAATCCCAGCCATCGGCGCCAAAACGATTTTGTTTGCTATTTCCATGCTGCCAATATGCAACTATTTCACCTCTTAAACAAAAAATAAATGGCTAAGATTATTTTACCAAAAATCTTAACCAAATTTTAGTAATTTTAGACAAATTTATAGGAATCTTATCTATAGGCTGTTCAGAAGTCTTTATCTACAGTTTTATCTGTTTCTATTATAGATTATTCTCAACCCTTCCAACGTCAAAAACGGATCCACTTTATTGATGGTTCGGGATTCATTGGCGATGATTTCCGCCATACCGCCCGTCGCTACTACATAAGCGTCGCTCTCAATTTCTTTTTTGATCCGCGTGACGATTTCGTCCACCTGTCCGATATAGCCGTAAATCAAACCGGCTTGCATACTGGAGACAGTATTGCGCCCGATTATTTTCTTCGGCTTCACCAATTCGATTTTGGGCAGCTTGGCCGCTCTTTGGAAAAGGGCTTCCGTCGCTATTCCCAAGCCGGCCGTAATGGCTCCGCCCAGATATTCTCCCTTTTGCGAGATCACGCAAAAAGTGGTCGCCGTCCCAAAGTCTACAATAATCAGCGGGCCGCCATACTGCTCAAAACCGGCAATGGCGTTGACTACGCGGTCTGCACCGATTTCTCTGGGATTATCATATAAAATAGGCATGCCCGTTTTGACGCCGGGACCGATGACCAGCGGCTCTACATTAAAATAGGAATGGGCCATCTCTTCCAAGGTCGGCATCACCGGCGGCACCACTGAGGAGATGGTAATGGCGTTCACCTGCCTGTAATCCAGTCCGGAATGGTTGAACAGGCTGCAGATCCTGATGCCGTATTCATCCGCCGTCTGGTTGCGGTTCGTCGTCAGACGCCAATATTTGCTTAATTTATTGCCGTCATAGACGCCCAGCACGATATTGGTATTGCCTACATCGATAACCAAAAGCAATGCAAATCACCTCATGTCAAGTCTGTCGCAGGCGCGGATATAAGGTTTTAGCCACAAAAGCAGCCAGGATCCCTTTGAGGAGGTCTAACGTAATGAAGGGCAGCATGCCGACCTGCACGGCACTCCATAGGGAAAAGGGTTTCCCCAGATAAAATTTGATAATGGCGTAAAGGTAAGGAATTCCCAAGAGATAAATGGCGATAATGCCGAGGAGCATCGCTGTTAAATATTTAAGAAGATGCTCCGACTCAATCTTCTCCAAAACGAAACCCACCAGAAAAGCCGCCAGGATAAAACCAGGCAGAAAACCGAATGTCGGCTGCAGAATATAGGTGAATCCTCCGTAAGGCGCCTTGGATAATACCGGCACGCCCAATAACCCGATTAAAACATAGACGGTCACGGATAAAGCGCCCAACCGCGCGCCCAAAACCCCACCCGCCAGCAAACACATCAAGGGCAGGATGCTAAAAGGCACCACCGCTTCGCCGCCGAATTTTAAAATCAAAGAGGCTACGCAAATCAAAGAAGTAAATAGAGCTACACGGGTCATGTCACGGGTGGATAGTTTCATCGGGCAATCATCTCCTGTTGTTTTCTTGTCAACCAACACCTATACATTGGTTAACAAAATTTATTATAGTCAGGAGAGCCGCCTTTGTCAACCAAATCATCTATTATGGTTGACTAGTCTGCATACTGCCCGAGCAGAAGGTTGTCGATCAGTCTGGTACGGCCTATTTTCACCGCCAGCGCGGCCACAGCCGGCTGATCAATCTCTTGGAGCGGCTGCAGCTCATCCGCACCGCAGATCTCTACATAATCAATCCGCGCCGACGGCTCCTTCTCAATGCGCTCGGCCATCATTTTCTTCAAAGCCTCCACATTCTTTTCTCCTCTGGAGAAACTGTCGCGGCAGAGCTCGAGAGCTTCGCTGAGGCAAATCGCTTCTTTTCTTTCCTGCTCCGAAAGATAGGTGTTACGGGAGCTCAGAGCCAACCCGTCTTTTTCCCGGACAATCGTTGCCGCCACAATTTTTATCGGCATATTCAGGTCTGAAACCATCCGTCTGATGACTTGGACCTGCTGATAGTCCTTTTGGCCGAAATAGGCCGCATCCGGCTGGACAATGTTAAAAAGTTTCGTCACTACCGTCGCTACTCCGGTAAAATGCCCCGGGCGGCTGGCCCCGCACAGTACGGTGGTGAGTTCCCGGACCTCCACAATAGTTAACTGGGGGTAATACGGATACATTTCTTCGACTTCAGGAACGAACAAGACGTCCACGCCCGCCTCCCGGGCCAAAGCGGCGTCGCGCTCCAGGTTGCGGGGATAAGCTTTGTAGTCCTCCGCAGGTCCAAATTGCAGCGGGTTGACAAAAATGCTCATCACGACGCTGTCATTATCCTGTTTGGCTGCGTGGACCAGACTTAAGTGTCCGGCATGCAGAAAGCCCATCGTCGGTACGAAGCCGATTTTCTTGCCTTGGCGGCGCTGTTCCCCCTGCCAGCCGCGCATTTGTTCCACGGTTTTAAAAATCTTCATATGCTTTCACCTTTAAGTCAATAGATTCTGGGCAGATTCTCTTCGCGCATGGTAAAAGAATGTTCAGCGGCAGGGAAGAGGCCTTCTTCCACTTCCTGCTTATATTTTAGGACAGCCTCTACTGTTTGCGTACGCAAATCGGCAAATTTTTTCACAAAACGGGGTTTCATATTTTGCGTTATTCCCAGAATATCGTGCCAGACCAGGACTTGTCCGTCACAGGCGGGCCCGGCCCCGATGCCGATGGTGGGAATGGAGAGGTTTTGGGTAATCATTTCCGCCAAAGGCGCCGGCACACATTCCAGCACCAAGGCAAAAATCCCGGCTTCTTCCAGAAGCCTGGCCTCTTTCAGGAGCTTTTGCGCTGCCGCGCGGTCTTTGCCCTGCACCTTAAAGCCGCCCATCTGGTTCACCGACTGGGGCGTAAGTCCGAGATGACCCATCACGGGAATACCGGTGGAAACAATGGCCTTGATTGCTTCCAGCCTTTCTTCCCCGCCTTCCATCTTCACAGCCTGAGCGCCGGCTTCCTGCAGGAAGCGCCCGGCATTCTTCACCGCCTCCGGCCAGGTCAGATGATACGATAAGAAAGGCATATCGCCGATGACAAAGGTATTGACGGCGCCGCGGGTTACCGCCTTGGTATGGTGCAGCATAACCTCCATGGTCACCGGTAGTGTGGTCTCATATCCCAGGACAGCATTGCCCAGGGAATCTCCCACTAAAATGATGTCGATTCCGGCTTCCTCAGCGATCAAAGCACTGGGGTAATCATAGGCGGTAATCATAGAAATCTTCTTGCCGCCAGCTTTCTTCTCCTTCAGCGTGCTGATTGTCGCTTTGCTCATGGTAAACACCTCCGACCAAAATTTTTAATAGTTCGTTGTGTTTTTCTTGGGTTATTTTACCCGATTCTGCTGAAATTCTTGCCAGTATCCCGGCCATGGTACAATACGGCATCAGCAGCTCCGGCAAATCCCGCGTCAAAGACTGGATATGGCTGGACACAACTCCGGCGTCGCCCCGGGCAATCGGTCCGGTCAAAGCTTTCTCCGGCGACAGCGCGGATAGATTATTCATCGTACCCTGCATTAAAGGAAGCAGTGCTTCACGGGCCTCCGCAGCATGGAATCCCGCTTTTTCCAGACAATCCATTCCTGCCTGGGCCAAGCCGACCATATAATTGGAAACAAAGACCGCTCCGGCATGATATAATACTTTGGCTTTCGCTGAGGGGAGAACCTTGAAAACGCCCGAAAGTCCTTCCACCAAGCCGGCCAGCCAGGGAATCAGCGTCACGTCCCCTTCGAAGGTAAAAAAGGACCCGGGCAGGTTTTTGACAGCCTGCTTCGCATTGGCGAAACTCTGCAGCGGATGCAGGGAACCGATCGCTAAACCTTTTACTTTTAAGGGCAGGAGGATTTCCGAGGATAAGGAACCGCTCATGTGCAATGCGGCCTGAGCCTCGATGTCCAGCGCCGCCAGGCGGGTAACAATGTCGGAAATGATATCGTCGGGCGTAGTGATAAAGAGAACGTCTGCCTTTTGGGCCGCTTCCGTCAGCGTAGAAATCGAATATTCCTTGCCGCTTAGCGGGCTCTTCCAGGCGGTTAGAGTCTTGGGGCGAACGATCTGCAACGCATACCCGCGGCTTTCCAAAGAAACCGCCAGCGCCGTCCCGATTCGGCCCAGACCGATGATGCCTGCGGTTCTGATGGGGTTCATCGATTTATCCCTTCCTTCACAAGCTGTTGAACAGTCTGATAGATATAAAAAACCTCTCCGAAAGTCGGAAAGGTTTGTGGTTCACAAAATATGACCCAACTTTTCCGTCTCGGTCCGTCTCTCGGCTCCAAGCGGTATCATTTTATAGTTCCAGGAAAACCGGCCCATTCAATGCAACTCCTTAAAGGATACTGCTTGATCGCCGGAAATGCTAAAATTTCAGTCCGTATTCTTGCAGTTTTATTTTAACATCCGTGCTTGTGATTTGCAAGACAAGCTTTTGTGCCGGCAGAACCGCCTGCAGCCGGGTATAAACTTCCGGCGCTACCTCCTGCAACGGCAAAAGGACAAACGCTCTTTCCCCAAGACGCGGATGCGGCACAGCCAATTTTTCGCTCTGAATTGTTCTTTCTCCAAACAAAAGAATATCAATATCAATCGGACGCGGCCCCCAACGCCGGGTCCGTGTCCGGCCCATTTCCCGCTCAATGTCCTGGCAGATATCCAGCGCCTCTTCCGGAGAGACGGAAGTCTCCGCGGCAATGACCATATTCAAAAAATCAGGCTGTTCCAAATAACCCACCGGCTCGCTCCAATACACGGCGGAAACATCCATGACTTTCAGGCCCTTTTGGTCCAACTTGGCAACGGCTTGCAGCAGATTGTCCAGAGAGTTGCCCATATTGCTGCCCAGGGATAAATAGACCGGCTCATTCATTTTTGCACCTGACCCGCTCGATGGCGGCAAAAGACAATTCTCCACCTAAGTCGACTTCCGGTTTCTTTATTCTGACCAGAACTTTTTGAGCCAGGTCAAACCCCAGGATTTCCCGGCATAACAGCTCGGCCAGATGCTCTAGAAGGCACACGGGAGGGCCGGTTATGATCTCTTTGATTTTCTCATAAACGCCTGCATAGTCCAGCGCGTCTTTCAAGTCATCGCTTCGGGCGGCCCGGGAGAAATCTCCCCATATTTCCACATCCACTTCAAAACGCTGACCCCGCGCCCTTTCCTCCGGGAAGACCCCGTGAAAGCCTTGGAACTTTAAGCCGTACAGCAGAATTTTATCCGACTTTTCCTCCATCCGGCTCACCTGGCCTCCCTGATGGCTTCCAGCAGACGGACCAGTCTTGCTGTCTCTTTGACATCGTGAACCCGTACTACAGCGGCATCCTGGAAGACTCCCCAGGCCGCGGCAGCCAGCGAGCCTTCCTTCCGCTCCGTCACCGGCAGGTCCAATGTTTCCCCGATAAAACTTTTGCGGGAGGCGCCCAGCAGGAAGGGACAAGGCAAAGTTTTCAGCGCCGCGAGGTTATTTAATAAAATCAGATTGCCCTGGGTCCCTTTGCCGAACCCAATTCCGGGGTCAATCATCATTTTCTCAGGGGATAAACCGGCCTCCGCATAAATCTGCATGCTCTCCCGCAGACCGTCCACCACCGCGCCAATCATCCCGAAGGTATCAAGGGCATCCACTTTCTCATGATGCATGAGGATAGCCGGGACCTGGTATTCCGCCGCCACCCGGGCTATTTCCTGATCAAATTTGCCCCCGCCCACATCATTGATTATTTCCGCTCCCAAATCCAAGGCGGCTTTGGCCGTACTCGCCCGGTAAGTATCCACCGAGACAGGTACGGCAATCTCTTTTTTCAAAAGCTCCAGTATGGGCAAAAGGCGTTCCTGCTCTTCTTCCCCGGAAACAGGCTGCGAGCCCGGCCGGGTTGATTCAGCGCCCACATCAATAATGTCCGCGCCGTCTTCTACCATCTGCCGGGCATGTTCCAGCGCTTTACGCTGATCAAAGAATTTTCCGCCATCCGAGAAAGAATCCGGCGTGATATTCAAAATACCCATCACCAGGACTTTTTCACCGATAACCAGTTCTTTGCCGGGCCATGTCCAGACAAGCCTCTTGGGGTTTATCACTCTGGCCAGCAAATCCAGGATATTCTGTCCCAATGATTTTAAGCCCCAGGGCTGCCGGGCGAGTTTAGGGGCGAGCGCCTTATATTGCTTTTCCGTGCCCAAAAGCAGCACATCGCTTACTTCCAGGGCATGATTCAAGACCCCCCTGGCTGTTACAGCCTCGCCGCCCAGGGAAAGCATATTTTCTTTCAAAATATGGGCAGCCGGTGTTTTGACCTCCCGCACATAGAGAGGATAAATCCGTTCTTTTTCCAGCATAATCTCCAGGCCCGCAAGGTCCGGAGCAATATCGCCCAAGAGCTTCCCGGCCTTTTCCCGCTGGGCCAGCTCCACCAAATAAGGTCCGCGCAATCAGTTCACCTCATTTTAAAAACATTATTCAGAACAGCCCCGTAATTCTGCCGTCCCCATCGATATCGATTTCTTCGGCTGCCGGTCTTTTGGGCAAACCGGGCATGGTCATAATCGCCCCGGCCAAAGCCACTACAAAACCGGCCCCGGCGGAAAGCCGCGCTTCTTTGATATTCAGGACAAAGCCTTCCGGACGGCCTAATTTTCCCGCGTCATCCGAGAAGGAATATTGTGTTTTGGCCATACAGACGGGCAGCGCCCCGTAGCCCAATTCTTCATATTTTTTCAAGCTGTTTTCCGCTTCCTTGCTGTAGGAGACGCCGGCTGCGCCATAAATTTCCCGGGCGATCTTTTCTATTTTGGAGGCCAGCGGCTGTTTCCAGTCATAGAGGGGATGATACCGGGAGGAATCCTCCGCCAGTATCTTCAGCAGTTTGCCGGCCAGTTCCTCACCGCCTTTGCCGCCTTCTCCAAAGACCCTGGAGACAGCTGCTTCCACATTCAGTTCACGGCAGCGGCCGAGGACCAGTTCCATTTCTTCTGCGGTATCGGTGGGGAAGTAATTTAGCGCTACCAGGACCGGAACTCCGAATTTCCGGATATTCTCGATATGCTTTTCCAGATTGACCAGCCCTTTTTCTAAGGCCGCTCTATCCGGGGCAGACAGGGCAGATTTGGGCACCCCGCCATGCATTTTCAAGGCCCGTACGGTGGCGACCAGCACCGCCGCGTCCGGCTTGAAGCCGGCATAGGGGCTGACCAGGTCAAAGAACTTTTCCGCGCCCAAATCCGCGCCGAATCCTGCCTCTGTCACCAGGACATCGCCCAGTTTTAAGGCCATTTTGGAGGCCAGGATAGTGTTGGCCCCGTGGGCGATATTGGCAAAGGGGCCGCCGTGCACGAAAGCCGGCGTATTCTCCAGCGTCTGTACCAGATTGGGCTTGATGGCGTCTTTCAACAGCAGCGTCATCGCCCCCTGGGCCTTCAGGTCGGCAGCAGTCACCGGCTTGCCGGCGTATGTATAGGCTAAGACAATCCTGCCCAATCGCTCTTTCAAGTCCATCAAATCTTCGGCCAGGCATAAGCAGGCCATCACTTCCGAGGCTACCGAGATATCAAACCCGCTCTCCCGCGGGATTCCTTCCGTCCGGCCGCCCAGACCGATGACGATTTTTCTTAAAGCCCGCTCGTTTAGGTCCATGACCCGGCGCAGAACGATCTGCCGGGTGTCCATATTTAAGTCGTTGCCCTGATGAATATGGTTGTCCAAAATAGCTGCCAGCAGGTTATGCGCTGCGGTAACGGCATGGATGTCCCCGGTAAAATGCAAATTAATGTCTTCCATGGGTACGACTTGGCTATACCCGCCGCCCGCCGCGCCGCCCTTGACCCCGAAACTGGGGCCCAGCGAGGGTTCCCGCAGAGCGATGATGGCTTTCTTGCCCAGACGGCACAAGGCCTGTCCCAGGCCGACGGTAGTCGTCGTCTTCCCTTCCCCGGCGGGTGTAGGCGTTATGGCCGTAACCAAGACAAGTTTGCCGTCCGGCTTGGTTTTCAGCTTTTCCCATAAGGACAGGGAGAGCTTGGCCTTATATTTACCATATAGCTCCAGATCATCCTCGGTAATCCCTAATTTCTGCGCGATATCCAGGATAGGCAGCATTTGGGCTTCCTGGGCAATTTGTATGTCGCTTTTGATGGTCATCACGCTCCCGGATTTTATTTATTCTTTTCTTCTGTTCGGGCCATAAACTTGTCTTGATTGACAATATATCTCTCATGAATGCCTTCACCGATTTTCTCTTTTTCATCAAAGGCCTGGACAAAAAATTCCAGCCGCTTGCCTTCAACCGCGCGCAATTCCGCCCGGGCCCGGACTTTCATCCCCACAGGCGTGGCTGTCAGGTGCTTGACCTCCAGATTTGTGCCAACGGTAACCTGTCCTTCCGTTAGATACGGGTCCACACATTTCCATGATGCCTTCTCCATCAGTGCGATCATGGCGGGGGTGGCGTAAACTTTTACCGTACCGCTGCCCAATTTGATGGCGGTATGATCTTCGGTGACCATTTCTGTCAGTTCATAGAACAATCCTGGTTTCAAGACATTCTCCATAAATTATCCCCCTTACGACTAAATTATCTATAGAATACCATCACCAAACCCATTTTTCTATGGTTCTCTCATATTCAACAAGCTCTTCCGGCTGAAAAAACAGGGCGATTTCCCGCTCGGCGCTCTCAGGAGAATCTGAGCCATGGACGACATTGTGCCCGATATCCACGCCCCAATCCCCCCGGATGGAGCCGGGAAGCGCTTCCTGGGGGTCCGTCTTGCCGATAACGCTCCGGATGCCGGAAACTGCCTGGGGTCCCTGCCAGACCATGGCCACAACGGGTCCCGAGGTGATAAATTCAACCAACCTTTGAAAAAAAGGTCTCTTTTCATGCTCGGCATAATGGCGGCCCGCCAGCTGAGGCGTAATTTGCAGCATTTTTAAGCCGATTAACTGATAGCCTTTGTCCGATACCCGGGCTATCACCTGCCCGGTCAGTCCACGCTGAACGCCGTCCGGTTTCACCATGACAAAAGTACGTTCCATATTTTTACCTCCCATCTTTTCATCGGGCAAAAATGGCGCAGCTCCTTATCAGGGATTTGCGCCATTCTCTAATGTTTCTTTTTTCGTGTTATATTTCTTTGGGCCGGTTCTCATCCGGCCTTTGCAGCCCCGCCTGTTCCAGCATAGCCGCGAATTCATCCGCTTCTATGGTTTCTTTCTCCATCAACGTCTGGGCAATCTGATGCAGGAACTCGCTGTTGTCTTTGAGGAGCGTCTCAGCTTTCTTAAAGCATTCGTCCATGATATGCCGGGCTTCCTTGTCGATGGAATAGGCCACCGCCTCGGAATAGTTCCTGTCCCTGGAGATATCGCGGCCCAGGAAGACCTGTTCCTGCTTACGGCCAAAAGTCAACGGCCCCAGTTCATCCGACATGCCGAATTCGGTAATCATTTTCCGGACCAGCTCCGTCGCCCTCTCTAAATCATTTTGCGCGCCGGTGCTGATTTCCTCTAAGAAGAGCTTCTCCGCAACGCGGCCGCCCAGGAGCATGGTAATTTGGCTGAACAGCTGGGAACGGGTCATATAGCGGCGGTCTTCCTTCGGTAAAAGGAGCGTATAGCCTCCCGCCCGGCCCCGGGGAATAATCGAAACCTTATGCAAAGGATCGGTATGGGGAAGCAAGGTAGCGACCAGCGCATGACCGGCTTCGTGATAGGAGACCAGTTTCTTTTCATAATCGCTGATGGTCCGGGATTTCTTCTCGGGCCCTGCGATGACGCGTTCAACGGAATCTTCCAGTTCTTCCATACTGATTTTTTTCCTGTTGCGGCGGGCTGCCAGCAAAGCCGCTTCATTAAAGAGGTTGGCCAGATCGGCGCCGGTAAATCCGGGCGTCCGGCGGGCCAGGACATCCAGGCTGATCTCCTCTTCCAGGGGTTTGCCTTTGGAGTGCACTTCCAGTATATCCTTACGGCCCTTCACATCCGGAATATCCACGATAATCTGCCGGTCGAACCTGCCCGGCCGCAACAAGGCCGGGTCCAAAATATCAGGCCGGTTGGTTGCGGCAATAATAATGATTCCTTCATTGACGCTGAAACCGTCCATTTCTACTAGCAACTGGTTCAGCGTTTGTTCTCTTTCATCATGTCCCCCGCCCAAGCCTGCGCCGCGCTGGCGTCCCACCGCGTCGATCTCGTCGATGAAGACAATACAGGGCGAATTCTTTTTGGCCTGTTCAAACAAATCCCGCACTCTCGAGGCGCCCACACCTACAAACATCTCCACAAAATCAGAGCCGCTGATGGTGAAGAAAGGTACGCCGGCCTCTCCGGCTACGGCCCGGGCCAATAAGGTCTTACCTGTTCCGGGCGCGCCGAAAAGAAGCACGCCTTTGGGAATCTTGGCGCCTAATTCGGTGAACTTCTTGGGCTGCTTAAGGAATTCCACAACCTCTTCCAGCTCTTCCTTGGCTTCATCGGTTCCGGCCACATCGGCAAAGGTGACACGTTTCTTATCGTCCGTATGCAGGCGGGCGCGGCTGCGGCCGAACTGCATCACGCGGCTGCCGCCGCCTTGGGTCTGCTGCATCATGAAAAACATAATGCCGACCAAGAACAGAATCGGAAGAAAAGTAGAAAGAAGACTGGTCCACCAGGGCGGCTTGGGCGCCGGTTCATGGTTGAACAGAATTTCTTTTGATTTGATCAGATCAATCAGCTTTTCATCATTGGGGGGGCCATTGAGTTTAAAAGTCTCTCCGGTATTTTTTAAGGTCCCGGATATTTCACGCGTATAATCCTGCTGAATTATCTTGATGCTCTGAATTTCATTGTCTTCCAATGCATTATAAAAAGAAACATAATCATTTTCAAAGGGATCGTTAACCTCGGTGGGTACGTTAAAGTTATAAAAAATGGAGACGGCAATCATCACGATCAACATATAGATTGCCAAATTTTTAAGAATCCGGTTCACAGATTTCCTCCTTTCGGAACTACTCGGAAACATTAATACACTATCATATTCCAGAATATTTTTCAATTTAATTAATTATTAATACCGGTCGCGCCGATGAATCTTACAAGAATATATTGACCGGATTCGCTTTTTTTATTTACCCTGTTCCCGCAGCCCAACCCGATCAGCCAAAGGATGCCCTTCTCATCCGCAAGTAAGGGGATTCCATTTCTTATTTTACGCGGGATCTTGTGATCAATGAAATATTCTTTTAATTTATAGCTTTTATTATATCCAGCGGGGGTGAATTTGTCTCCTTCCCGGCGGGAGCGAATGTATAAAGGCGGCGCGTATTCCTCCCGGGGAATATAGACGGTATCCGGGGGAATTTCCCGGGGCAGTTCGGCAGCGTACTCCGCCGCAATGATCCGTCCGGTTCCCGGGATTTCCGTATTTCCCGGAAATAGAAGTTCCCGTTCCTCTAAAAAGGGGACTTCATCATCAGTAGGCCGGCCCCGGCGGAACACCACCCCATCGTATTCTTTTTCCACCAGGATGTCTCCCGGCAGCGGCAGAGTCTTGCCCACCTGTTTATTTAAGATGAGCGCGCAAACTTCCTCTACATGCAAAAAGGATAAACCCTGCTTTCCTCCGCTCAGCTGATAGGCTTTGCGCACCAGTCTTCTCTGCAATGCCTTATGCTGGAGGGCAAAATTTTTTAGCCTGATTTTTATTTTCTCCGCCTCCGTCACCAGACATACTGCGGCAGCCTGACAGGTTATCTCCCGCAGATATTCCTCCTGGGTCCAGAAGATGCGCGCCGTCCGGTTTAAGGTGTCCGGCAGATTGGGATTGATATTCTCACGGAGCCAGGGCAGCAGTTGGAGACGGATTTTATTTCTGAGATAAATATCTTTTTCATTGCTGGGGTCCCGCCTGGGCATCAGTTGATGATCTTCACAATAGGCCTCGATGTCCGCACGGTCTGTAAAAAGCAGAGGCCGGATATAGTCTCCCTGTACCGGCAGGATGCCGCTTAATCCTTCGGAACCCGCTCCGCTCAGAAAATTCATCAAAAGCGTTTCCGCCTGGTCGTCGGACTGATGGCCCAGGGCTATTTTCTGTGCGTCCAGGTCTTTTTGCAGGCTTTCGAAAAATTGTTTTCTAGCCTGATGTCCGGCATCCTGCAGAGAAATTTTCTTTTCCCGGGCGAGAAGGGAGACGTCGGTCTTCCCCAGCGTACACTGCAACCCCCACTGCCCGGCCGTCCGCTTTACCCAGAGAGCTTCCTCCTCCGCCTGCACCCCCCGCAGGGAATGGTCCAGATGGCCTACATGCAGCCGGAAAGAAAGCTCTTTTTGTAAAGCCCATAAGACATGCAGGAGCGCCAGCGAATCGGGTCCGCCGGAGACTCCCGCCAGGATCAGCTCCCCCGGTTCAATCATGTTATATTCCCGGATTACTTTATAAATACGGCTATGGAATTCTTCCATCCCGGACTTCCTTTCCCCAGTTTGTTTTTGGTTATTCTAATTTTTTTCTACAAAAAAAAAGGGACTCATTCTATTAAGGATACCCTATTTTGAGGAAGCTGTCCGCAAGTCAGGCAATTTCCCGACTCTCGATAAGAGCTACCTGTACACACATGTCATCCTTGGCCTTTTCCGCAGCCTTTTGGGCTAAATACAAAATATTGTCGGCAATTTGCTGGGGGCAGGCTTTATTCATCCGCTGCAGCACGTCCTCAAACCAGCCGGCCGGGCCGCCTGCGTTGTTGATGGCTTCCCAGACCCCGTCGCTCATCATAATAATGACATTGCCGGAATCAAGGGTATAACGGAAATTTTGCATTTCTATCTTATCCAGGATTCCGGCCGGCGGAGATTGCGCCTGGACCACGCTCAATCCTTTAGGGGAGCTGATCAGAGACGGCGCGCCGCCGATTTTTAAGAAATCCGCCAACCCGCTGGTCCGGTTGATCAGCACCAGATCTAACGTGACGAAGCTTTCCTTGCCGGAACGCAGGAATAAGACGGTATTGATTGTCTTGATAGCCGTCTCGGCCGAGAATCCGGCCATCAAGAGTTTCTCCAGTAAATTAACGGCCAGCGCGCTTTCATTATGCGCTTCTTCTCCTGTACCCATGCCGTCGCTCATGATCAGCGCCAAACGCTGGTCGGTTAAAGTAAAGGAGGCGCAGATATCCCCGGAAATCTTTTGCCCCTCTTGAGGGCATTGCGCACAGCCCACCTGTACGCCGTAAAAATTGCCGGGAACCAGCCGGTAAGTGCAGCTGACACCATCGCCGAAGGTACAGTCCAGGCTTTTGAGGCGGTAGTTTTTTCCGGTGATCTGCGAAATATTGGGCGCCACCATAGTTTTGCACCAGCCCTTCTCCGGGCAGCCCGACTGGGTTACGGCGATTTCCTTTTCTCCGCCGCCCAGATCGATCATTAACAGTTCCTGCAGACGGATTCCCTTTTCCTCCAACCTTTTCTTTAAAAGCGCCCCGCTTCTGTCGTGAGAAAAAACTTCATTATTCAGGTCGCCGGAAAAACCTTCGATTACTTCCGCCAGATTGAGAAGCTGCTTATGAACCATTTCCCGGCAGTCCTGGAGTTGTTTCCGGTAGGCGTCGATCAGCCGCATATGTTCAACTTCCGCATCCAGCGCCACGCTCAGCTCCCGCAGCCGCATGCATCTTCTTTTTAAGCCTGCGCCAAATTGCTTTTCCTGAATGCCACCGTTCGTCTCCAAAACGGCGCAAGCGTCCATAATGGCGCGATAGGTCTTATAAAAATCCTGCTCCCAGCAGATGCGGTGCAGGCTGCATCCTTCACATACCCGGGCGGCTACCCGGCTGAAGATGTCATTGAGCTTATCTTTGTCCGGAGCCTCCTCCCCTTCCTTACTTTGAAAGGTCTTGCCCAGCTCAGAAAAAACCTGGGATATTTTTCTCAGTCGTTCGGTTACTTCCTGATTGTTTTCCCGTTTCAGCTGCATCTCTTTAAGATCAAGTCCTGTTGCTTTCTTGAGTTTGACCAGCGGAAGATTAAACCCGAAAAACAAGATGACAGCCAGCAAAGTCTCCCATAAGGCCTGTTCAATGATAATCTGTTCAGCGAAAAATAAGGACATAAATAAAACGGCCAGCATAAAGCCGATGACCACACCGGTTTTGCGGAAATTATTAAACATACCGCCCAGCATTCCGGCTAAAGCATAGACCGCAATAGGCCCGCTGGTTAAACTGCCCTGAATGGTAGGAACCAGCCCTACCGCCACGCCTGCTGCAGCGCCGCCCCCCGGCCCGGCGAGGCATGCTCCCCATAAGATAATCCAGCGGGATAAAACACTCTGTGCGCCGAGACCGAAGATTTCAGCCTGAGCCACGCCTACCAGGGCGCCGATCATAATCAAGGCCAGGCTTGTCCGCTCCTCCGGGTTGATGGATTGTCCCCTGAAAAGCCGCGGCCAGGCCTGCAAACCGGAAACAGCCACCAGCGTTAAAACGCCGGCAAAAAAACTTTCAAAGACCACTCCAATCCACTGATATAATTCATTGGCCGTAAAAATAGTTACGGCTCCGCGTACCAATAACTGCGCAGCCGCCGTTAATCCGGGAACCAAAAGCCAGTGGGTCTCTTCTTTGATTCCCTTGCTGAAGACCAGATAAAGCAAAAACAGGCACAAAATATAACTGAGCGCCGGCCAGCCCGAACTCCCCAGGGCCGACCCCAGCAGGGCCCCCGCTAAGGCGGCAGGCGCATAGGCAGGATAGACCATACAGACGCCGGCTAAAAAACTTGTGCCGAAAGGATACAATTCACCCATCAAGGCCGCTTTGGCCAAAAGGCAGCTCAATCCCGCCACACCTATATTCTTCAGCCAGATTTGTGCGGGCAGCTTAAATAAATCAAAGGAATGAAACGGTTTAGGCAATGAGAGCTTAAGCATACATTACCACCCTTCATATTGAACTGGTACCCGATAAACTAAATATTATTATACAATACCCTTGTGGAATATTTTGGTATTTCCTGTCTTCCTTATCCGGTTTTTTTCCGACTATTTTCTCACGGTGATGACCAGCTTGGCAAGGGCGGTTTTCAGCTGGACCGATCCGGCTTTCTTCAGCCATTTTTCACCGGGTTTTTTACGGATAACGGTCAGCGGGGGCTGCTTCAGCGGCGCCGTTTCAGGCTGAATTTCAGCATGAGCTGCCGGCGTTTTTAGGGCCGGATCATCCAAAAAGACGCTCCAGATGTGGTCATATTTGCAGATAATCCTGCTCATATCCACCAGCTGTATCTTAATATTTCGTTTGACGCATAAATATCCGCTGGGGGGGAGCGCCAAGTCCGTAATGCCGGCAAACGTATTTTCTTCTTCTTCCAGCGCGGAGGCTGCCAGAATCCTTTCCCCTCCGGCCAGGGCAGTGACATAAACCAGGGAAATCCTGGCGGTATTCTTAATTAAAAGATTTC
>JAVEYA010000029.1:0-22708 GCA_034003745.1 Clostridia bacterium | reverse complement strand
TCCAGATAGCCGACGCCTTTGGCTTTGCACAGTTCATAGAGTTCTTTTTCCACAGAAACGGCTGTCGTACTCATATCGCAGACAACTGCGCCAGATTTCAGACCGGGCAGCGCCGCGGTGACGGCGTCATATACTGCCTGGGTGGTCGGCAGGCTTGCCAAAAGGATCTCCACTTTCTCCGCGACTTCCTTAGGAGTACCCAGTACAGTAGCCCCTAATTCTTTACCCTTCTCTGCCGCTGCCGGAAAAGGATCGTACGCATAAACAGTATGTCCGGCCTTAATCAGGTTCTTAACCATGCCTTTACCCATTTGTCCAATACCAATTACTCCCACGTTGGCCATTACATCTTACCTCCTCAAATGTACAATATTTTGGTTAAAGTTTTAAAGTATTTATTCGCTGTAATTCTGATTCTTCCTTCTTCCCTGTCTTCACCATGTCATTTAATATCCCCATACCTTAGAACTTGCGCTTGAACATCCGGGATTTCTCCCCTTCCAGAAGCTGGTCGATTTCGGCAAAACCCATTTTTTTAAGAAAGCCAAGGACATATTCATTGTCCACAGGCGTGGCGCTCGCGGCTTCTGCCCCATATTCATTGACGCAACAGGTCCCCCGGGCTGGATCCAGCAGAACCTTAGGGCCTCCTACACAACCTCCGCCACAGCCCATTCCTTCATAAAAATTCGCCTCGATTTTACCGTCTAAGGCATCCTGAAGCAGTTTCCGGCACTGGGCCACACCGTCCGCCTGCACGGCTTTAAGCGCGATCTTTCTACCGGGGCGCAGACGCTCCAGGGTAGCTTTGACCGCCTCGCTTACCCCGCCCGTACGGGCATAAATGCGCCCGGCCCGGGAAGAATGGTCGCTTTCATCCTCAGGCATCTCGCCAGGCTTTATACCTGTGGCGACAAAGATTTGTTCCATTTCCCTGAAGGTCAGGACCACATCTACGGCATCTTTGACTTCAGGTTCTTTGGCTTCAGCTTTTTTCGCGATACAGGGACCGATGAAAACCACTTTAGCCTCCGGATGCAGGGCTTTGATGCTCCTGCCGCAAGCGATCATCGGGGAAATAGAAGGAGAGATATGGGCAATCAATTGCCCATAGACTTTCTTAATCATCCCCCACCACATAGGGCAGCAACAACTGGTCAGCACAAAATCCCCTTCTTTTTGCACGTGGATATCAAATTCTAAGGCCTCCTTGAGGGTCAGGATATCGGCAAACAAGGCCACCTCCACCATCCCGTAAAAACCCAGGCGTTTTAAGGCTGCCCGGAATTTACCCATGGTTACGTCCTGACCGAATTGACCGGTCAAAGCCGGGGCTGTAATGGCGTAAACCGGAACGGTACGATCCCGTAAGACCTCCATTAAGGGAATAAATTCTTTTTTATCCACCAGATTGTCATAAGGGCAAACCTGGATACAATCCCCGCAATGAACACAGTAATCATCTTTAATCACTACCTCGCCGGCCTCGTCTCTTTCAATGGCATTAAAAAGGCACGCCACCTGGCAGTGGTCTTCACCGCAATCCTCGCCGGGGCGGCATGCGCCCACTTTGAAGATGACTTTATCCGGGGCGCCGCCGCCCGAGGCATATTGAATCAGACTACCCGTCCTGGCGTCATTATCCGGATTAAGCCGCCGGATTTCTTCATGCAGGGAGCCGGTATAGGCCGACTCCACAAGGCGGCTGAAGATCTGTTCATAGGTTAACCTTTCCAACATGGAGATGCTCCTTTACTAAAGCGTATCCTCCATAGTGTTGACAATTGCCTTTTAAGACATGCCAATATCTTTCCATTCAATCTCCTGGGGACAAGGGACCTGTTGTCCCCTTGTCCCAAAATAAAACCAGACAGACCGAATGATTCTGAAATCGGCCTGTCTGGCAAGAGGAGGTAGAGACTTATATTATCCCGCCGTCAATTATGATATTTTGACCTGTTACCATCCCGGCATTTTCTATCAGGCCAAGGGTTACTTCAGCAACATCCTCAGGATTACACGGCCTGCCCAGGGGCGTACCCCGGCTTAGTCTGTCAATATGGCTTTCCTGCCCGGCCACCCAGCGGGTCAGAACGATTCCTGGAGATACACTGTTTACTCTGATCTCAGGCGCCAAGGCCCGGGCTAATGATTTTGTCAGACTGATGATTGCCGCTTTGGTGGCGGCATAAGCCATAGAGCTGCCCTGACCGGTTACCCCGGCAATAGAAGCAGTGTTAACGATACATCCTCTGCGTTCTTTTAAATAAGGCGCTGCAGCCCGGCAGCAATAGAAGGTTCCTTTTACATTTACCCCAAAGGCCCGGTCCCATATCTCGTCGGTTAATCCCTCCAAATTACTGTAGGCCACAAAATCTGTGACACCTGCATTATTAACCAGTATATCCAGCTGTCCATACTGCCCGGCCACATCCTTGATCATCCCTCTGACTGCCTGGTCATCTGCCACATCCGCTTTATATACGATACCTCGCCCGCCCTGTGAAACTATTTCCCGGAGCGTTTCTTCCGCCTCTTCTTTTGATCTGGAGTAATTTATTACTACAATAGCCCCCCGCCGACTCAAGCTTAAGGAGGTCGATCTGCCAATCCCTGTGCCCCCTCCGGTAATAATCGCTACTTTTCCTTTCATACCCATATCACTCCGTTTCCTTCCAGGCTGCCTATAGTTCCCTGAATTCTATCCTGACTCCCCCGGCGGAGGCAGGATCAACAAAGGCTATTCTACCTCCGCCGGCGCCTGGGCGGGGTTTTTGATCAATAAATTTTATTCCCTTTTCTTTAAGCGTTTCCATCAGGGAATCCAGTCCACTCACTTGCATACAAAAATGGTGAATGCCTTCGCCCTCTTTTTCCATATCTGAAGCTATCGGAGCGTCAGAATGCGTAGGCTGAATCAGTTCAAGCCGGAATCCCCCTGCATTTACAAAAGCCATTCTTACTTTCCGGGCCGGGTTTTCTTTTATTTCCCCGATTTCAAACCCCAATAAATCATGATAGAACTTCAGGGCTTTTTCCAAATCAAATACGGCAATGCCGATATGCTCTATGTTTTTGATCACAGAATCACCACCCCGACTATCTCTGTAATATTTTTGCAACGATATCCAAAAAGACGCTGTCATCCAGGGAGCTTTTACGGAGCGTCCCTTCTTCTTTAACCAGAACAGTAATTTCTTCGATTTGTTGATCCGTTGCGGTAATCTTATATTCGTCCAGCCGTCTTTTTATTGTGGACTTGCCGCTTCCTTTGCCTAATTCAATCTTAATGCCGCTTTTTCTTCCGATTAATTCCGGGGTTATCGGCACATAGGCATTATCCCGTCCGGCCGCTTTACATTTTTCATAGATATCAATCGACAAGCCGGTGGAATAGGTGAAAATATTATCGCCGATAACCGCTTTATTCCCGGGCATACGAATTTTAGTCAAATCTTGCGCCAATTTGCAGACAGGATAAAGTTTTTTTAGATCAACCCCTGTTTTTACGCCCATCTGTATTTCCAGATTCAAAACAACTTCTTCTGTGGGCGCATTGCCGCCCCTCGTGCCATAACCGCATAAGGAAGTATGTACGCCTGAGGCGCCGCCTACAACAGCCCCTAACATATCTGCCGTAGCCAGTCCCATCTCATTATGACAATGCCATTCCACAGGTATGCCCGGAACCCAGCTTTGAACTTTCTTGACCAGCCACGGAGCAGCCCAGGGCAGGGTAACGCCGATGCCGTCCGACACCACTACGCGGTCGGCTCCGCCATCGTAAACGATGGACTTATAAACCCTTTCCAAAAACGGCAGGGAAATACGGCCGATATCCCAGGGCATGGCTGTAACATGCAGTCCGTTATCTTTAGCGTACTTGACCGCTTCCGCAAACTTCTTAACGATCTGATCCTCCGACAGGCTATAACATGTTTTCACAACCCAGGGGTTAACCGTATTTTCTACCACAGCCGCCTTAGCGCCGCATTCAAGCACTGTATCAATATCCGCTATAAGCCACCGGGCCAAACATCTTAACTGCGTTTTGAGGTTCATTTTTACGATTTCTGCGGAGACTTCTTTTTCCTGTGCCGATACAATCGGGAATGTCTCAATACTCGATACCCCTAGTTCATCCAGCGCTTTAGCCAAAGCAATTTTTTCATCCGGCTTTAGTACGATACCGGGATGTTGTTCAGCTTCTCTCAGCGTAACATCATGAACCCATACCTTTTCCGGCAGGTCAAATTGCTTCCTTACTTCGTCATTCCAGTTATGTTCGCCTATCCAATATTCTTTCGTAAACCATTTTTCTTGAGCCATTCCTTACTCCCCCTTTAGGATCCGATAATTGCATTGTTTTGATTTTTTTTATACTTTAAATAATTTTGAATGCCTACAAAAAGCAAAATAGCATAACCCAATAAATCCGACTTGAGACCAACCATTAAACAGGAGATAACCGTAACACAGAGCAAAGCCCGATAATAAACGGGAATCTTGCCGAACATCCATCCTTCCGTAACAAAAGAAAGCGCTATAATTCCGATGGTGGCCGATATAATAGCAAGAACAATATCCATACCCTCACCGATCAGCAGCAATTCAGGCGAAAAAATAAAGATAAAGGGAACCAGGAAGGCAGGAAGGGCTAAAAGAAGCGCCTGCCAGCCGGTGTCGTTCGGCGAAGCGCCTGAAAGACCTGCGGCAGTATACGAAGCTAAAGCGACCGGAGGGGTAATCGCCGACATGGTCGCAAAATACATCAGAAACAGGTGCGCCGGAACCATGGGTAAGCCGGATTTGATCAAGACGGGACCCACCGTTACAGCGGCAAGCACATAGGATGCGGAAACCGGCAGTCCCATCCCCAGGATGATGCACACGATCATGCTCAGGAATAAAACCATCCATATATTGCTTTGGGACAGACCGACAATAACGGAGACCTTAATGCCTAGTCCGGTGATGGAAATCAAACCGACTATAACCCCTGCCGCTATACAGGCCGAACTAACGGAAAGCATACCGCGCGAACCGTTTTCCAAGGCTTTTTTAAGATCCATGAGCGTCATTCTTTTAACCGGACGGATAATCCATATCAGTACAAGAATGCCGATAGCTGCAGTAGCGGAAAACATTGCTGAATACCCTTTGATCAAAAAAGTAATTAATACGATAAAAGGCGAGATACAAGTCAAGCCCTGCCAGAATAATTCCTTACGGTTAAGCGATGTTTCCTGCAAAACAGGCTTAAGGTTCAGTTTGAGGGCCCGTAAATGAATAGCCATATATACGCCAAGATAATAGAGAATTGCAGGAACAATTGAATATAGGATAATTTGCTTATAGGGTGTTCCTGTTAATTCCGCCAGCAGGAACGCTGCCGCGCCCATAACCGGGGGCATAATCATTCCGCCTGTGGAAGCGGCCGCTTCCACAGCGCCCGCAAATACCGGCGAATAGCCCGCCCTTTTCATTAAAGGAATGGTAAAAGCGCCTGTAGTGGCTACATTAGAAATGGCATTCCCTTGAATTGTTCCGACCAGGCAGCTGGCAATAACCGCAGCTTTAGCAGGTCCCCCAGTAATATTCTTGGTAGCCATGATAGAAAAATCACTAAAAAAGTCACTGCCGCCCGACTCCTGTAAAAAAGAACCCAAGAAGATAAACATAACCACATTTGTTGCCGCTACCCCGGTCACAGAACCAAAAATACCGTAATTGGAGTTGAAAATCTGAGCCATAATTTTACCGTAGCTGAAATCCGGGGAAGCCAGACGACCGGGGAGGTAGTGCCCGAACAAAGCGTATGCAAAAAACAGCAGGGCAATGATGGCCATCGGGGCGCCCACATAACGGCGAGCCGCTTCAATTATCAAAAAAGTCAGGATTGTTCCGATAATAATATCTCCGGTTGTAGGTATCCCTTCCCGCAAATAGATATCCGGAAAACCAATCAGAACATAAGCGGAACAAACGATTACCAGAGTCAGGGTGATAACTTTTTCAGCCAAACGAAATTTAGTAATTTTTCCATAGCTCAAATAGGCCAACAAGAGAATAAAAATCATATGGACGGAGCGATGACGCCAAGCTTCCAGAACACCGAAACAAGAGGTGTAAAAATGAAAGGCCGCCATAGCCAACGCAACTATAACACTTACTTTCCAAAAAATGCTGTTCTTTATCCAACTGGCAGGGGATGCTTTGGGCGTCACGTTTGTTGCTGCTGTTTCCGGAACCATACTTTGTCCTCCTTACTTTAAACTGCCGGGGGAAAGGGTTTTTAACCCTTTCCCGCTCATTCATAATTGGTTCCTGTGTTGTTTATGTTTATATATTCTTATTGATTTGCTTGGATGAGTTCCCATACTGCCTTATTGGAAATTTTTTCATTCATGCCGATTGTTGCATTTTCCCAGCCCAAAAGATCAAACAAAGGCAGTTCCTTCTGGATGGCTTCTTTATTTTCCTGGAGAAGCTCCACCACTCTTACCAGGAAAGCGTCGGGAAGCTCCGCATTCGCGACCAGCATACCTGCATATCCGAACAGGTCTACTGCTTCGGTGGTTCCTTTATATCCGCCGGGCGCAAAGGTTTTGACAAATAAAGACGGATACTTTGCCAGCACCACTTTTTGTTCTTCTTTGCCGCAGTTGAGAATACGAATAGGTTTGCTGGCTTCAAGCTGCATAAAAATAGAGGCGGGGACCGGCCCGTTTAAAGAACATGCTTCGATGTGTCCGTCGCCCATTAAGTCGGGATATTCACCCCAAGCAGCCAGCTGATATGTAGTTCCCGCTTTTTCCATGTCGGCAATACTATATCCGTACGCTTCCATAATTGCTTCAAACCCCAGTTTGGAGGCCATGCCCTGTGTACCGGGCGAAACATTCTTACCCACAAGGTCCGGGTAAGTTTTAATATTGCTGTCAGCCCATACAGCGGTTTGAATAAAGCTGGAGGTTATTGGAAGAACCACTTCTAAATTGGAGGCATCCGTAACAACAGGGTTGCTCCCATCGAAAGCAGGCATCACCGATATGGAACTGGAAAAACCCATTTGCGCGTCTCTGCCGCTATTTACTAATTGCAGGTTCGAATCTGAAGCGCCCTCAATAACGGAAACCGACATATCAGGGAATTCCATCATGATTAATTCAGATATTTTTGTGGCGGCGGAATGCCAGGTTCCACCCATGGTGCTGGCACAAATAACCAAAGACTTGGGATGTTCAATCACAACCTTGTCCGAACCTTGCTCAGCAGGTTTATTCCCGCTGCATCCTGTGGATAAAATCAGCATTACCAGAATAAGGGCAACCACCAATAGCTTCTTTTTAATCATTTACATACCCCTCCTATTTTTGAACTACTTTTTAGGATACCCCTTTTATAGTCTCCCGGCCTCACACCACCTTTCATAAACAGGAATGGACCATGCGCAAACCGATGTACTCAGTCGTTTAATACGGCAACCGCCCTGACCCAACCGGCGCCTGCACCTTCAATATGGATGGGAAAACAGATTACCTTGAACCCGTATGGCGGCAATAAATCCAGATTGGTCAATTTCTCCAGCTGGCAATAGCCCTTTTTTATCCCCGCATAGTGCCCTTCCCAAAGAATGCTCTTGTTTTTGGTAAGTTGAAATTCTTCTGCAACGATAGGAAAGGGACGATCCCAGGTGAATGAATCCGTTCCTACAACCTTAACCCCTTGTTCGATTAACCATAGGGTCGCTTCTTCACCCACGCCGGCGCCCATTTGCCGGTAATTGGGCTTGCCGAAATAAGGAGCCGCTCCGCTTTGAAGCAAGACAATATCATATGGCTTCAGCGTATACTCCATGATTTCCAGCTGTTTTTTAAAATCATCAGAACGCAAAGTAGCCTTGGGGTCTCTGTCAGAGAAGTCAAATTTTACTCCGCTGCTAAAGCACCATTCCAGTGGAATCTCGCCAATAGTAAGCGCGCGCGCTCCCAGGTCCATCGTCGGGGCATAATGCCAGGGAGCATCCATATGCGGTCCGCTGTGCGTCGTCATCCTGACAACTTCGGTAGCCCAGCCCAAGCCATTGGGGAGGTCATCCCGCGCCGCGCCCGGAAATTGCTTCAGCATATTCGGAACATTATCCGCGTGAGATAAATAGGTGATTTCCGGAGCTTGATGCGGCGCGTCGGAAGGATTGTCTGAACTAATCGGCGTGCTGATATCCAGTAGTCTCATTTCATCATCTCCCGTTAATCATATTTGATATATTATCGATTATCGATTATATATAATTAAATAAAAAAAAGAATTATTGATATTGAGGTTTGGCTTTTTGGCAATATTCCCGTAACGTATTAAAATGTCTCTTTTTGTGCTGCAAAGTAAGAGCTAAGAATGCTTCCTTATTCTCTTCGATATATAATTGACATATCTGCTCATGTTCTTTTAAAGATATTTCCAACAGCCCGGGATATATTTGAAACAAAGCCAAAGACCTCTTCTCAGAGTCATATAGATTCTTCATAATCTTTATTAATTGCTGGTTATCAACAGCCTCATAAAAAACATCATGAAATTTACGGTTCGCTATACTATATTTATTAGCGTCCTTGGAAGCATAAGCACTTTTCAGTTCCAGCAAATGTTCTTTTAATTTTTCTTTAATCGATTCACTGGCGTTTTCAATAGCCAGTTGCATCACAAAGGGTTCAAGATATTCCCGGATAGCAAGCGTATCTTCTAAATTCTTTATAGAATTCCCCATCACTCTTGCGCCGACATGAGGAATTATTTGCACCAACCCTTCAGATTCCAGGGCCTTAATGGCTTCTCTGACGGGACTGTCGCTAATTCTATTTTTCTTTGCTATTTCTCTGATGATTAATCTTTCGCCATCTTTGATATTACCGCTTAATATTTCCTCTTTTAATAGTTGGTAAATTGCAGCGGTCTTAGTAGATATTGATATTTCAGCTAAAGAAGCGATCATTCCAGGCACCTCAAATGATTATTTATCCGATCAGGCAAATTATACTATATATTTTAAAGATTATCTATAATATATTATCTATAATTTTAAAAATTTATTTCTAAAATGTATACCCTACCCGGAAAATACTGAATTCATAATGCCGGAGTAATTCCGCTTTGGTAAGCTTACCGTTGCAGACTTCAATGAATTCTGCGAAAACCTTTTCCCCCATCTCCTGAATAGTAATTTGCCGGTCAATAATTTCACCGGCATCAATATCGATATTCTCAGACATATTCTTGTATGTCTTGCTGTTGCCTGTGATTTTGATTACCGGAGCAATCGGAGAACCGGTTGGGGTGCCTCTGCCTGTTGTAAAAATAATGATTTGAGCCCCGCCCGCAACCATTCCGGTAATGGACTCTATATCCTGCCCGGGGGTATCCATAAAGAACAGGCCTTTGTCCTGGGGCGCCTGGGCATATTCTAAAACTCCCGCAAGCGGCGCCTTACCGGCTTTATAGATACAACCCAATGATTTCTCTTCTATCGTAGATATGCCTCCCGCAATATTTCCAGGAGTAGGCTGGCTTCCCCTCATATCTACCCCCATGCTGACGGCTCTTTGCTCCGTCCTTTTCACCATATTTAATAATTGCCGGGCTGTATCGTTATTAACAGCCCTTTGGGCAAGCAAGTGTTCCGCCCCAATGAGCTCAGTGGTTTCAGAAAGAATGGAAGTTCCTCCGCGATGAATAAGCAAATCTGAAACAGCCCCTACAACAGGGTTCGCCACCAGCCCTGATGTGGCGTCCGAACCGCCGCATTCCAGGCCTAAAATGATCTCGCTGATATCCGCTAAAGAACGCCCCTGCACAGAAGCCTCCTGCACAAGCTTCCTCAATATTTTAGCGCCTGTTTCCACAGCCCGGAGCGTACCCCCGCATTCTTGTATGTTTACCGCAAAAACAGGTTTTCCGGTAGCTTTAATGCCTTGAACGAGCACATCCGCTTGAATTCCTTCACAACCGAGCGATACTACAAGAACTGCCGCAACATTGGCATTGCTGCCGACGCCAATCAGGGTCCTGACCGTTTGTTCATAATCACTGCCAACCTGGCAGCATCCTTCTTTATGGGTCAGTGCGAACGAACCTTGAACCAGGCTGCTGATATCTGCGGCAGTCTGACTGGCGCAGATTGAGGTAGGAATAACGATCACATGATTTCTTATCCCATATTTTCCATCTGCACGTTGATATCCATATAATTTTAGACGCTCTTTGCTCATCTCAATTTATCTGCTCCCTGTTTTAATACGGGTATAATATATCACCAATCTCCTCTTATACGCAATACGTTTGTTGTGCGGAAGGGGAGATACTAAAACTGAGCTGAATAAAAAATGACAACTATAAAAAAAGTTGTCATTTAACAATACCCGGCGCCTCCCGGTTTGCCGGCTTATAGCAATTCAGCCAATTGTTTCAAATCTTTTACGATAACATCGGGCTGAGCATCCAATTCATCCAGCTGCTGACCGGTGCGATTAGCCCAGCAGACATTGAATCCGTAAACTTTTGCCCCGATAACATCGAATGAATTCGAGGATACGAATAATGTTTTTTCTCTAGGAACGCCCAGTTTTGCAGGTCCTAATTGATAAACTCCCAGGAACGGTTTAAATATTTTCAGTTCATCCACGCTGATAATATGGGGCAACAGGTTGCTCAAATTTGAATTCTGCACAACCATTTTTAACATTTCCGGGTTGCCGTTTGATAAGATGGCCAGCTTCTTGTCTTTCATGCTTCCCAGCGCTTCCGGGACCTCGGGAAATGGTTTTAAAGTATAGTATTCGTTAAGAATGGTTTCACATAATTCAGCGTTAAAGGCTAAATCCAGCTCTTTTAGCGCAAATATTAACGCTCTTCTGGTAATATTAAAAAAAGTATCATAGCGGCCCATTAAAGACATCAGCCAGGTGTATTGCAGTTGCTTTGTCCGCCATATCTGGCTTATTTGTTGTCCTTTCCCGGGGAAAACCGTATTGCATTTTTCCATCACGCTATGCACATCAAAAAGCGTACCATAAGCATCAAATACAACGGCGTCAATATTTTTCATCATTTTCCCATCCCCCTTCATTTTGCTCTTTTTAATACTTCTATAGCCACATCATGACCTATCACAATTTCCGTAAGCTTATCTACTTTGTTTTCAATTCTGTCCAGACGGTCAGTATTACTCTTATACCCATCAAGGGCAGCTTCAACTTTCGGTTTAAGGTCGTTTTCAAAGATAATCATTCTGCCATCTAATTTATCCATTCTACTCTCAAGTTTAGTTTGTCCGCTCTTTAAATCAGTAATATCTCCTCTTAGCTCAGTAAAGCCTTTTTGCATTTCTCCATACATTTTTTCCATCAAATTAAGAATTTTATCTTCATCCATAAAATCATACTCCTTAAAGCAAAGAATCATTGACATAATTATACTGTTAATGCACTATTCGCACAATCGAACATAAAATAAAAAAGCCAAGGGTCCTCCGACCCTTGGAATTCCTTTTAAGGTGGTGCCCGAGACCAGACTTGAACTGGTACGGGATTTAAGTCCCGACGGATTTTAAGTCCGTTGCGTCTGCCGATTCCGCCACTCGGGCATTTGTTTAAAGATTGGAGGTGCGGGCCGGATTTGAACCGGCGAATGGCGGATTTGCAGTCCGCAGCGTTACCACTTCGCCACCGCACCATCGTACTATTATATATGAAGCCTGACTAAAATACCTGGCTGAGCCAGGCTTATTTCTCATACTGGAGCGGAAGACGGGATTCGAACCCGCGACCCTCGCCTTGGCAAGGCGATGCTCTACCACTGAGCCACTTCCGCAAATGGTGCCTCGGGGCGGAATTGAACCACCGACACGAGGATTTTCAGTCCTCTGCTCTACCGACTGAGCTACCGAGGCAGACTTTCCTGCCGATTCGACAAGTGATATTGTATCATGTCATGAACAGCAGTGTCAATGTCTAATTGTTGGCGGCAATAGAAATCTGCCTGCGGAATCCGTTATATTTGCGATGGGCCAGACGAACCAAAGAACGGTCCTGACTATAGGTTATTTTTTCCAGAGCTTCCTCGATAGTAAAAAAGCCGCCCTCCTGAAAACCCTCGTCCTTATTTAACGAGAAGTTCTCATTGGCCGCCTCCATGATGTACCAATCAACCTTATTGCACACCGGCATTTTCCGGGATTGGGAATAAAACTCGTAGTTCGTCTCCCCGGCAGGTGAGACGATTTCAACATCCACTCCTGTTTCATGGTTCACTCTCTTTAACGCGACTTCCCGGGAGATTTCTTTGTTACGAACGACTCCTTTGGGTAGAACCCATTCATTCTTGTCGTTCTTCATGATGAAGACCCGGTCGTCGCAAAAGACAATCCCACCTGCGCATATTCTTGTTAACATAGGCCGACCCCCCGCCGTTAAATTATAAGAAATCTTTTGCCATTAATTTCGACGGATTAAAGAAGTTCTCCTGCAAACATTTTACGCAAATTTAATCCAATAATAACTTTTTTTAACCTTCTTCTAATTTTTACCTTTGGACAGGAACAGTTCACAGCTTCCTCCCGCCCAGAAACTGCAATGATTGCAACGGGGGGTCAAGTCCCGTGAAGGCACGCTGCCCACGTCAATTCCCCTGGCGTTGCGAATCGATTCAAAGAGAGGACACCTGGCGGCCACCCGAAAATATTCCGCTTGCATAAAAATACCTCCCGAAAGAAGACCTATTCTTAATGAATAGTTTTTCCTATCGCGAGGCAAATAAACAAATTAAAATTAAAAAATTTTAGACATTGAAACGAAAATGGACAATATCGCCGTCGGCAACAATATATTCTTTTCCTTCCAGCCGAAAGAGGCCTTTTTCTTTCACTTTCACCAGCGAGCCATGTTCGACGATATCACTGTATTTGACCACTTCCGCCCGGATAAAACCGCGCTCAATGTCGGAATGAATTTTACCGGCGGCTTCGCGTGCGTTCAGGCCCTCTTGAATGGTCCAGGCTTTGACTTCATCCTCTCCGACGGTGAAGAAAGAGATGAGCCCCAGATGGACATAGACTGCCCGGGCCAGCACTTCTACGCCTGTATCCGTTAATCCCAGGTCTTCCATGAACATCGTGCGGTCCTCCGGCGGGAGTTCGCTGATTTCCAATTCCATTTTCGCGCATAGTTCCACCAGCGGAATATTCTTAGCACGGCATAACGCTATAAGTTCTTCCCGGCCCGGATACTGCCTGTCCCGATATTGCTCTTCATCCAGATTGACCACAGCCAGTCTGGGTTTTTCCGTTAAAAAGGCAAAATTACGGATGGAGGCCCGTTCTTCTTCCGTCAAATCCACATCCAGCATAGAGCCGCCGGATTCCAGAACAGGATAGGCTTTTTCCAGCAAAGCCAGTTCAGCGCCTGTTTCCTTGGTAATCTTTTTGCCGGTCTTAATCCGCTCAATTCTTTTTTCAATGAGCTCCAGATCGGCAAACAACAGCTCCATCTCCACAGATTCCAGGTCCGAGGCCGGATCAATTCTCCCCGCGACATGGACAACATCTTCCGCCGCAAAAGCACGCAGGACGTGCACAATGGCGTCGGTATTCCTGACATCGTTCAAAAACTTGGCAGCGCCCGACTTCTGTCCGTCCTGTGCGGCCACCAGACCCGCCACATCCACAAATTCAATTTGGGCATAGGTGGTCTTTTTCGGTTTAAAGAGTCCGCTCAATAAATCAACGCGGTTATCGGGTACGCGGGCCATGCCTACGTTAGAGGCGGCCTTGCCGGAAAAACTTCCCGTATCTATCCTGGATTCGGTCAAAAGATTAAACAAGGTTGTTTTTCCGGTTAAGGTCAACCCCACCAGTCCTACTTGCAAAAACGGTTCCTCCCCTCAGGTCTTGTTGTCATTCTGAATCCTTCGGCAAGCTCAGGACAGGCTCCGTGAAGAATCTCACCTGTTGCAACAGAAGATTCTTCGACAGTGTTACCGTCTCAGAATGACCTCACTCCTGATATTATAACAGATGCCTTACTTTTTTATAAAGCAGAAAAGTGACAATCGAGCTGATGATAAACTTTACAAAATTGAACGGCAGCGTCGCACCCACCAACATCGGCATCAGCTGGTTCTGGGGAATGCCCCACAGCGGAAACAGCCAGTAGTAATTGACCGCGCCCATCACCCCGGCGGTAACGAGTGAGCCTGCAATCAGGCTGATTATCGCATTGCCTTTGGACTTATGCCGGGCGTAAATCAACCCGCTGACCAAAACCATCGTTCCACCCGCGATAAAATTCGCCGTCGCACCAATCCAGCCGGCCTTAGACGCGCCGATCAACAAGCCCAAAAAGGCTTTCAAAAATTGAATCAATACCGCCAGCCAAGGCCCCATAACAAAGGCCGCAACCATCCCTGGAATGTCCCCGGCGTCATAGGTCAGAAACTCCGGAAAAAACGGCAGCGGAAAAGCAACGAAATAGAATAGAATAATCCCGATGGCGCTCAGCATCGCCACCCTAACCATTTGTCTTACTTGCAGCATGAAACTCTCCCCTTATTTTTTATTAGGACCGGTTTAAGCAAATCAATAAAAACAATAAACCCGAAGGTATTTACCTTCGGGCAGGGAGTCCTCAGACGTGAGACGCGCATATAAACATAAGTGTATATGGCATACTTCCCTTCTCCCATCCAGACTGTAACTGTCGGCTCCGGATTCTGACCGGATCAACCTTCATAAAAAAGGCTCGCGGGCTATACCGCCGGTAAGGAATTGCACCTAACCCCGAAGAGATTTGCTTATTTTATTTTTTTAGTCCCGACATTTATTATAATATCAATCCACGGATAAATCAATCGCTTCCTGTACGGCAAACGCATAAATAATTTTTCCAATAATCCGCTTCTGCAAAATCTTCTCTACAGCCAGCGCATAGAATTCCATCTGTACGCGGTAACGTTCCCGTAAAACAGGCAGCTCTTCCTTCTCCACCGCGTCGGTCTTATAGTCCAGAAGAATATAGCCGTCCCCTGCGGCGAAGAGGCAATCCAGCGTACCCTGCACCAAGGTTTTTTCCTCCTCCGGTATATCCGGCCGCAACAACGCCCGGGAAGCGGGCACAAGCAGCGTAAAGGGCACTTCGCGCATTACTTCCGGACTATTTTTTAATCTTTGACCCCAAGCCGAGGTAAAGAATCCCGTTATGGCCTTGGCGTCAACATTTTCTGCCTGGAGCGGACTGAGAATTTCATCGTCGACCATCCGCTGCATCTGGGAGAGGATATTTTTCTCGCTGAGTTCAGACCGTAAATCCAGATGCCGCATCACTAAATGCAGCGCCGAACCTTTTTCCTGGGCGGACAATCCTTCCTTTTCCCGGGAGACAGGCTTCAGCGTAAAATTACGCCGCAGGGCATAAGCGGGATAACTGAGCTCATCCTGGGCGGCGCGCTGCAGACGGTTTTTTATCTCCGTAACCGATAGTTTAGCCGGAATACCGGTCAGATACTGATAGGGATTCTGCCAACCCAACCTTTGCGCCACAAATTCAGACCAGGTTCCTTTTTCCTGCGCTGCCGCGGGCTGCGCGATACGCTCCAGCCATGCTTCTTCCTGGGTTGTCCGCACAACCGGCTCAGAAAAAGCGCGGGGTTCCCAGATTTTAAGCTGCCATAGGCCTGGAGACTCATTTTCCCTGATCAGACAAGGACCCAGCCAATCCCAGTAGCCTGCCGCACGGGCCAGCAAGCTATAGGGCAGTTCCCGCTCCTGCACTTCCTTCAGACGCCGCCATTTTTTTGCTTTGGCCGCCACGTCGCGAATGGCGCCCACCATGAACAGAGCTTCTTTGGCTCTGGTCATCGCCACATACAAGATTCTGATTTCTTCCGCCAAGAGCTCCCGCCGCAGCTTATTCCTGACGGCTATCCGGGCCAGGGTAGGGTACTTCAGACGTTTTTGGGCATCGACCCAAAGCGGGCCCAATCCTAAGTCGCGGTCGATCAGAATATCCTCACGGGCATCCTGACGGTTAAACTGTTTACCCAGGCCGGCCAGAATGACTACAGGGAATTCCAGCCCTTTGCTCTTATGGATGCTCATCAGGCGCACCACATTTTCTTTCTCGCCCAGGGGGCGCGCCGTCCCGAAATCCTGTTCCTTTTCCTGAATTTTTTCCAGGAAGCGCAGAAAGCGGAACAAGCCTTTCAGAGCAGCCTCTTCGTACTGCCGGGCCCGTTCGTGCAGGGCGTGCAGGTTGGCCTGCCGCTGTCTGCCGCCGGGCAGAGCGCCGGCATAGTCATAGTATCCGGTCTCCCGATAGATCAGCCAAATCAACTCAGCCAGGGAATGGCGCCGCGAATATGTACGCCAGGCATTAAGACGCCTTAAAAAGGCCTTCATTTCCTGACCCAGTCTGCCCTTATCACGGCGGGCCGTCAGACGAACCGCGTTGAAGAAAGTGCCCCGGGGCAGGGTCAGCCTGATTTCCGCCAAATCTTCCGCGGAAAGGCCCACGATAGCCGAACGCAGCGTCGCAGCCAGCGGGATATCCTGCTGGGGATTATCGATAATTTTCAATACGGCCAAAATGGTCTGAACTTCCTGGGCTTGCAGGTAACCTGACCCTACTTCGGCGTAAGCCGGAATACCGCTTTGCCTGAATTCTTCCAAAAACAACGGTGCAGAGCGCTTCATGGAGCGCAGCAGAATAACGATATCGGAATATTTCAATTCCCGGTAGACGCCATTCTCCTTGTCCCAGACCTTTTTTCCCAGGAGACGGCTGATCAGCCGGCCAATCAGCCGGGCTTCGGCCTGCGCGGCCTCCGGCTCCTCACCGTCTGCGGGCTCCGCCTCCTGATTGGCGGTATAATCCACCAGATGGACCTCGAGGGCAGCCTGGGAAAAAGTATTATCCCCGTCCGCGTCAGGATACTCCGCGCCGCAGACCAATTCGGCAGCGCTGTCATAAGCGATGCCGCCAAGTTTCTTTTGCATAACCTGGCGAAAAATAGTATTAATTCCCTCCACCACCTGCGGCCGGCTGCGAAAATTGCGCGACAGGATAAGCTTCCCGGCGTGGGCGGCGGGGTCGCTCCCATAGGGCGAAAACTGTTCATATTTAGCCAAAAACAGTCCCGGTTCCGCCAAGCGGAAACGATAAATACTCTGCTTGACATCTCCCACCATAAACAATTTGCCTGCATCCGGTCCCCCGGACACCAGCTGCAGAATTGTCTCCTGCACAGTGTTGATGTCCTGATATTCATCCACCATAACCTCAAGATATCTTTCCTGCAGCTTCTCCAGGAGACCTTTTTGTTCTTCCCCGGCGCCTTCGTCCTGTAACAGCTGTAAAGCAAAATGCTCCAAATCGTCGAAATCGAGTTTATGGCGGGTCAGTTTGGCCCGCAGGTAGCTTTGCGCAAATTCTCCTACCAGCGTAATAAGCGCTTCCATCAATGGATGCATCTCGTGCATATCGGCGAGGAATTCCGAGGGCGTACGGCTGCAGAATTCTTTCTGCAGCTTTTTAATCATCTCCTTGGTCTCGTTTCTTAAGGACTGTATTTCTTTTTTGACGTTTTCGTCTACTTCCTTATCCCGGCAGGTTTTCAGTGGAGCAAAGGCGACCTCCCCTAGCGTCCGCAAAAGCGCAAGCCAGGGAGATCCCGTTTCGGCCCGGTCAAACAAGTTATACACTTCATTTAGCATGGAGATTTCCGTCCGGAGATTATCCAGATAGACGGCGGGGCCAAGGGGACCCGCGGCCAGCTCTCGAGCCTCCATCAATTTCAGGATGGCGTCTTCCAAAGGTTCCAGGATACTGTCTTTTAAGTACAGGAACATTTCCTGTACAGAAGGTTCCTCCATGTCCGCGCGAAAAGTACGGATGGCCTGCTCCAGCCAGTTTTCCGGCTGCGGATGGCTGCGGGAATACGCATATAGTTTTAAAACAATCTCCTGTAGGGCCCGATCATCGCGCTCACCGCCGAAACATTCCACCAGCTGCAAAAAGCCGGCGTCTTCCGCATCATATTTATCTTCCAGCAGGGTTTCCAACACCTCAGCTTTTAAAAGGAGCGCCTCATTATCGTCGCAGAGGCAGAAACGCGGGTCCAGGCTCAGACCGCCCGGCAATTTCAGCAGATAGTAGTTTTGTCTTAAAAGTTCCAGGCAGAAGGAATGCAGCGTGCAAATAGCCGCCCGCCCCAACAGGAGCGTCTGCCGCTGGATCTGCTTATCGCGGCGGTTGGCGCGGCTTCTCGCAGCCAGTTCCCGAGCAATCCGTTCCTTCATCTCCTGAGCCGCCGCATTGGTAAAAGTAACCACCAGCAGGCGGTCCACATCCACCGGTTCCGCAGGGTCCAGGATACGGCGAATGATTCTTTCCACCAGTACAGCCGTCTTACCTGCCCCGGCCGCCGCGGAGAGCAGCAAACTCTTCTCCCGGCAACTAATGGCCGTTTCCTGCTCAGCCGTCCAGCCCATGCGCCGCACCCCCTCTTGTGCCGGTAATTGCTTGCCAGACCTCTTTTGGCTCCTTCAACGGCAAATCGCGGTAACTCTCTCCGGGGGAAGCGGGGTCAAAACGGCAGACCGGATGATAAGGACAATACCGGCAGGGGGAAAGTCCCTTGAAGCGGTAGGGCGAAATGGTCACATTCCCGGCCATGATTTCCGCGCCAATCTCCTGCAGTACTTTTTCCACATAGCCCGAAAGCTGGGCAAACTCCTCCGCAGTCAAGAGCTGTTCCGAAAAATTCTGATAGAACGCTCCGTCTTTTTTCATTGCCGCAGGAATCAAATCCGAATACCCGTCGATTTCCCGGTCCATCAGGCGTACGACCTGCTCGTCTTTTAAAACATAGCCGCTCATTTTCAGCTGCTTCATGATCCTCTTTTCGATCTCTTCTTCCTCCAAAGGCCCCTCCCCCAGGACAAGCGGATCCCTGATCCGGAAATACAGCACGCCGCCCGGCTTGGCCTCTGCGTCGACTAAGCGGGATGCGCCGGCCAAAGCCACCTGCAGATAAGCCAGAAGCTGCAGTTTCAGCCCGTAGAAAATTTCCAGCAAGCTTAAACCGACCTGTCCGGACTTAAAATCAATGATTCGAAGATAAACGCCGCCGTCGCCGGCAGCCGCATCAACTCTGTCAATCCTGCCTTGCAGGATGAGGACGGTGCCGTCCTGCAGCGTAAAGGTAAGGCCGGGAAGCTTGGCGTCCTGACCAAAGTCTATCTCCAGACCTACCGGACGAAAGGTCCCTTTTTTCTCATGCTCGCGCAAGGTTCGCAGCGCCCGCAGCGCCGTCCGCTGCAATTTCCGCGTCAGATAACGGTGGCGCGCCGTAGAGAGCAGCAACTCATTCTGCAGCTGCGGCGCAAGGTTCCCCACCACATCCGTGACCAGGCGCTGCATTTGGCCGTCGGTGAGATCAGCCAGCTGCAGGCCGGCTGCGCGCAGCTGATTATAACTATTCTCCAGGGCGGCATGAAAGAAATTTCCCAGATCCGGCGCTTTGAGCTTATATTCTTCTCTTTCTTTTAAAGACAACCCATCCTTCAGGAAATAGGAAAACGGACAGGCTTGGAATCTTTCCAGCTTAGATACGCTGGTCAAAAGTTTCTTGCCGTATAAGCTGCGGACCAGGCGGGGAGCCAGGGGTTTTTCACTGTTTTTGTCCACCAGCCCGGATGTCACCAGCTGCAGTCGTTTCCGCCACTCTGTCCTCTGCGCGAACCAATCGTAGACGTCCCCCCATAAAGGGGAAATGCTTTCCCCCTCGCTTAAACGCCGCAGGCCCGCGGCCAGATAGCCCAAGGCGGGTACGGGATGCGCCAGAAAATCGGATTCTTTAGAAAAATCGGGTTCCGCCTGCAGGTAACGAACCGGCCGGCGGATGAACCCAAACAAAGAGGACGCAAACAAAGCCCGGCCTTCTTCATCCGCTATGGGACAGGAGAGCTGCAGGAAATCCGAAGCTCTGGTCAGGGACTGATAAATGAGCAGCTGTTCGGCAAATAAAAGCTTCTCGCTGCCCGGTCCCAGCTCCACGCCCACCCGCTGCAACGCCTTTCTTTCCTCATCGCCAAAGAGGCTGTCTTCACTGATCCGGGCCGGAAAGACCCCTTCATTGGCCCCCAGAATAAAGACCGCCCGCACGTGCGGATTGCGCGAGCGACCCAGCGTTCCGACCAGTACCTGGTCCAGCCCCAGCGGAACCAATCCCACTTCCATTGCCTCCAGGCCGCTTTGGACAATCCGGTTATATTCATTCATCTTCAGCTGCTGGTCACCCAATACTTCTATCAACTGCTCGAAGAGCTCCAGCGTCTTCTGCCAGACCCGGCTGTGCAGCTGTGCTTCGTCCAGGCGTCCCTCCGCTTCCGCTTTTTTGCTCCACGACTCCAGTTTGCCGGCCACACCCAGCTCCAGCAATAATTCATGGAGAGCCCCGGTGATCTCACCGGCGTTTGCAGCTGCTTTGGTTTTCGCTTCCAGCCGGGCTAATGCCGCTGCCGCCTTTTCCCTGGCCTTATTCAGTCTCTTTAATTCCCGCTCTTCCCGCGCGCTTAAAGCCTCTGTTCCTTTTTCCCGCAAGGAGTAATGTCTTAATATCCGCCACGGCTCCAGCCAGCGTTTCCCGCTGACGCCATGGGCCAGGCAGTAGTTCTCCAAAAGGTCTGTCTCCGTACGGGAGACGGAGACCAGATCTGTTTTAAGGTAGCGGAAAACCGCCTCATACTTCCAGCCCCCCTCCACGATTTCCAGCGCAGCGGACAGTAAGTCGAGCAGGGGATGATGCGCCAACGGCTTTTTCTGGTCCAGGAAATAAGGGATGCTATAATCCGCGAAAACAGCCGGCAGCAGATTCTCGTAAGGGGCGTATTCCCGGAAGAACACTGCAATATCGCCAAAGCGATAACCCTTTTCCCGGCAAAGCCGTAAGATCTCCTGCGCCGTTCCCTCCACTTCCACCCGCCGGTTGGCGGCCTGCAACAGACTTATGCCTTCAGCCACATCCGCCGGGATGTCCGTATCAAAAAAACTCGCCTCCAATTGCGCCAATTCCCTTCTGTAGGTAAAGCGGTGCTTTTTCCCGTAAGATAAAACCAGCGTCTGCTCTTCCAGGCAGCCGATTTGAGCGGCAATTTTCTGCAATCTCCGCCAGGTTTCCCAGGCCGGATATAACAGCTCCATTTCATCCAGATCGGCTGACCTATCCTCGTCGCGCAGGCACAGGGCCACATTGACGCGGGCTGCTTTCCCCAGGAGACAGCGAATTATTTCATATTCCTGCGGCGTAAAACCATTGAAACCGTCCAGCCAAACTTCCGCACCTTCTAGAAAAGCAGCCTGAGGAAGCTTTCTGATCAGCTTCTCCAGAAAACCTTCGGCATCCAGATATTTGTTTAAGATATATTGTGCATATTCTGAATAAAGCCGGGACAAATCAGCCAGCTTAAGCCGAAAAGCGCTCGCCGAAGCATCCGGGAGCGCCGCAACACCCTCACTCAATTGTTGGGGGGAGACCTGATAAGTCTTTAATTCAGCCAGACCCTTTAACAGTTCCAGAATGAAGCCCGGCGTATCCATCACCCGGGCGAACGCTTTATACTCGTTGCGGTCCTGATCAAGCAAACGGCGCACAATCAGGCTTTTGCCCACTTCGTTTAAAAGCGTATGGACGCCGCCCCCGGTCTCCTGCAGGACCCGCCAGGCCAGTCGCTGGAAGCTTAAGACCTGCACCCGCATCGTCCCGGCAAGACCGGAGTCCTCCAGCAGGTTTTTCTCCGTATAAAAAGTGGCCTGTTCCGGGACAAGATAAATCAGCGTTTTCTGGGGGTCTTCCCGGTGCCGCGCGGCAATCTCCGCAATACACCGGTGGGTTTTGCCCGTCCCGGCCCGGCCGATAATGAAACGAAGAGACATATGTATATCACCCCTTGAGTAAACACCCTTGTCATCCTGAGCTATGCGAAGGATCTTAAATCGATACAGCAGAAAGATTCTTCGACAGTGTAACTGTCTCAGAATGACAGCCTTACTAGATAAGGGTTTATCAACAGTCTAAAGTTCTTTTGCAGGAAGCGGCCCGCGAGAGATAACCGTCTTGCCTGTTCTGACGATTTCGATGATGCCGTGGTCCTTCATCACTTCGCAGAGGGCGTCGATTTTGCCCTGATCTCCAGTCAATTCGATAACCATCGTTTCGCGGTTAACGTCCACGATCCTGGCCCGGAAAATATCCACGATATCCACGATATCCGAACGTTTTTCGGGACTGGCCTTGACTTTGATCATGGCGAGCTCCCGTTCCAGGCTGTCTACCTTGGTCAGGTTGACGATCTTAATAACATCCACCAGTTTCGAAAGCTGATTGACCACCTGCTCGATTTCCTGGTCATCGCCTCTGACCGTAATGGTAATCCGGGTCATATCCGCTTCTTCCGAATAACCGGCCACAATGCTTTCAATATTGAATGAACGGCGGCTGATCAATCCCGAAATCCTCGTCAGTACGCCGGGACGGTTTTCTACCAGAACGACCAGGGAATGGATCATATTGGTCAAATCCCTCACTCCCTGTCTATCTTAGTTATCACTTATCCTGCCGGCGTGCTTGCATCAAAGACCGGCATTTTCTCAGGGATAAACCT
>JAVEYA010000028.1:0-24558 GCA_034003745.1 Clostridia bacterium | reverse complement strand
AGATGAAATGAAAACATGGAAATTAGTATACGCAAGTGACTCAAAAGAATTTAATCATATTCAGTATAGTTTCTTGAAGTATGTAAACAGTCAGGTGCTATCCTATACAGGATAATTAGGGGAGAGGATATTCATGAGAAGGGATACTGTTATTAATAAGTTTTCTCAATCTTTGCAAAATGACTGTGGAGCAATTTTTGTAGGCAGTGGAATATCATGCCCATCTACTAAAGTTGATTGGTTTAAGCTTTTGGAACCATTAACCAATGAACTGGATATTAAGATAGATAATGGGAAAGATGATTTGCCTCAAATTGCACAATATATAGTAAATAATTACTCGGGAAATAGGGGGCCGCTTATAAACGAGATAGCTAAAGCATTTAGTGGAAAATTCTCGACTAATAAGTATCATAAATACTTATCAACTACTAAAGTATCAACTATATGGACTACTAATTATGATACTTTACTAGAAAGGGCATTTTCTGATTTTCATTTAGATGTGAAAATCAATGATGATTCTATTTCAAGAAATATTATGAATTCAGAGATAGAGATCATCAAGATGCACGGATGCATTGCAGGATCAAAACATGAAGATATTGTAATAGCTCAAGAAGATTATGAAGATTTTCCGATAAAGAAACCAGCAATTTCTCAAAGACTATCCAATGATTTACTAAAGAAATCATTTTTGTTTATTGGTTACAGCTATAGAGATCCTAATATAAGAAATATAATGATTGAGGCCAGACGGCTATGTAACAGGTCTACACAGCAACATTACTTAATAACAACAAAAGTAAAAAAAGTTGAAAATGAGGATGAAAACCTATATAAGGAGAAATTCATAAGGCAAAAACTTTGGTGTGATGATTTGAAACGTTTGGGCATATCCACTTTATTAATTGATAAACATAATGAGTTAGAAGATATTTTAGAATTAATAAGCCAAAAATCAAGAGGCAAGACAATATATGTTACGGGTTCACATGAAAAGACTAATGAAACATCACGGCAACTAGGTGTGAAAATGGCAGATGATAAGGGAATAACTTTAGTAAGTGGTCAATCATCAGGAATTGGAGCAAATACTGTTTCTGCTTTTATTGAACAATGTATTTTAAAGAAGCATGATATTAACTGCAGATTAAAAATCTTCCCCAACCCATATGCTGCGAATGCTAAATACTCTAATGATCCTAAACTATTAGGAGATTTGAAGAAGTATAGAGCTAAACTATTTAATTCAACACAGATTGTTGTTGTGTTTAACGGGGGTATGGGTACCGAAGCTGAAGTTGAAGTAGCACTAAATCAAAATTGCAAGATAATACCGGTTATATTGACCGGCGAAGATAGAAATAGTGATGTCATGAGGAAAATCCTTAAGAATGGATTAATAATGAATCAAATAGAAAAACTTGATAAGGAATACTATGATAAGATTATTGGTAGCGAAGTGGCAGTGGAGGATATCCATAAGTGTTTGATGAAGTTTTTAGAGTAGAGGGTAATGTAAAGCACATTGTAAAGCTAAAAAATAGTGATTGCTTTATAGAAGCTGGACAAGGTAAAAAGACCATAATTAACTGTTTAATTGGAGCAAATGAATTATCAGATTATGATTATGAATTTCTAAAGCTTAATAGAGTTTTAGAAATGGATCAAAGGCCGGAAATAATCTCAGATTTAAGTATGAAGAGGACCCAAAGAAATAATAGTATTTGGTATAGAGTAGTTAAGGAAACGCCATTTGTATCTGCGACTTTACCTATATACTTAATTAAAAACAAAGAAAATTTAATTGATACTCAAGAGTTGTTGGATATCATAATTGAGCATATGGAATGTGGGGTAGGATTAATAACAATTCATCCTACGGCAAATAAACAAATATTCGAAGCGTCAAGGAAAAGAATGGTGCCAATTACTTCGCGGGGCGGCGGAATAGTAATAAAAGATCTGATAAACAGAAAGTTTAATGATGAAAATATTTATCTTCAAATATTACCGCAAATAATAGCTCATGCTCAAAAACATAGAGTAACTTTAAGTTTAGGGACTACTTTTAGATCAGGAAATATATTTGATTGTAATGATGAAGCTCAAAGGATGGAAATTCAAGCTCAAATTAAGCTAGCGCAATTTATCTCCAAACAAAATGTTGGGGTTATTATTGAAGCGCCAGGACATGCAAGACCTAATGATATAATTAAAATATCATCGACTTTGCGAAATGCCGGTTTTCCGATTATGCCCTTAGGTCCCCTGCCGACGGACATAGACATAGGAATGGATCATATCTCAGGCGCCATTGGCGCAGCGATTATGGGATTAGAAGGTTGTGCTAACATTATATCAGCAGTGACGCGAGAAGAGCATTCAGGAGGACTACCAACAATAGAGTCAACTATTGAAGCTATAAAGACTGCAAAAGTTGCAGCACATATCATTGATATACACAATATTAATGATACAACCATGGATATGATAGTAGCAGAAAAAAGAGCGGAAAATAAAACCTGTATTTTTGATAAGGGACCAAAATATTGTGACAGGTGTAAAGAAGCATGCCCATTAAGCATTCGCTAGGACAATATTGGGTATAACTGCAGAGTTAAAAATATTACGGTTAAGTTAATCAGTTAGCTTACATTGGACAAGACGGTGACGCTAGTTTCAGCATACAGTTACAGAGCTATTAGACCGTCAATAAGCACTCATTTACGTTGTTGTCCATTGGGTTAAATATCCGAAAGAAGTGGTATTGTATGGATGATTATATCTATGGTAGAAATTCGGTCCTGGAAGCCTTGCGGGCCGGGCGGCCCATCAATAAACTGATGGTGGCCAAAGGCTCCGCGCACGGTTCCATCAGGGAAATAACAGCGCTGGCCAAAGAGCGGAATATTCTGCTGCAATTCGTGGACAAAAAGCAGCTGGATTTTCTGGTGGGAGAAGAATCCCACCAGGGCGTTGCGGCGCAAACGGCTTCCAAGGAATACAGCGACTGGGAAGAGGTCCTGACCGAGGTTCAAACGAGAAAGGAAGAGCCGCTGTTTTTAATGTTGGATGGGGTGGAAGACCCGCACAATCTGGGTGCGGTGCTGCGTACTGCCGACGCGGCGGGAGTGCACTGCGTCATTATTCCCAAACACCGGGCCGTTCCCCTGACGGCCGGGGTGGCTAAGGCTGCAGCCGGCGCGGTAGAATTTGTCCCGGTAGCCCGTGTCACCAATTTGGCCGCTACCATTGACCGGCTTAAGGAGAATGGGTTTTGGGTCATCGGAACGGACGCCGCGGCTGAACAGCAAATTTATGCCGCGGATTTGCAAGGTCCCCTTGTTCTGGTGCTGGGCAGCGAGAACAAAGGCCTGAGCAAGCTGGTCCGGGATAAGTGCGACGCTTTGATCGGCATCCCGATGCGCGGCCGTTTGAACTCGCTGAATGTTTCCGTAGCAGCCGCCGTGGTCGTCTATGAAGCCGTCCGGCAGCGTCTGTCCCCGCAATAAACATAGCTTGACGGTAAGTTGATAAGTCATATATAATAAGTTTGATTGTGAGACAGGCGTAGGCTTCTGAATTGACCTAATAAAAAGAATAGTAGTATTATTTACCCCGCTATATTGTTTGCAGTCGGAGGCGAGGATTGGATGAGCTTAAGCGCGCGGCGTGACATGATTGAAGCCTTTGAATATCTGGATGATGAACATATCGTAGATTTAGCCAGGGACGGTGACAACGGCGCTCTGGAATTTTTGATTTATAAATACAAAAATTTTGTGCGTGCGAAAGCCCGCTCCTATTTTTTAATCGGCGCCGACCGCGAGGATATTATCCAGGAAGGTATGATCGGCCTATATAAAGCTATCCGCGATTTTCGTTATGATAAGCTATCCTCCTTCCGGGCCTTTGCCGAGCTCTGCATTACCAGGCAAATTATTACCGCCATTAAGACGGCTACCCGGCAGAAACATATCCCGCTGAACTCATACGTCTCTTTGAATAAGCCCATCTATGACGAAGATTCGGACAGAACGCTTTTAGACGTTATCTCCGGCTCCAAGATCACTGACCCGGAAGAACTGATCATCAGCCGGGAAGAGTTTGACGACATAGAGGAAAAAATGGGAGAAATTTTGAGTTCTCTGGAATGGCAAGTACTTATGTCTTATCTGGAAGGCAAGACTTATCAGGAAATCGCGGTAGAGCTGGAACGGCACGTTAAGTCCATTGATAATGCCCTGCAGCGGGTCAAGAGAAAACTGGAAAGATATCTGGAAAAAAGGGACCAATAAGTTCCATCATAAAAACCTTGACCGCAACGTTTATCATGTTATATAATGATTTTTGCTGGCCCATCTGTTGACCCAGATGGGCTAAATCAACGCCGCGGGATGGAGCAGCTGGTAGCTCGTCGGGCTCATAACCCGAAGGTCGCAGGTTCAAATCCTGCTCCCGCAACCAATTAACAACAAGCTGATGTAGCTCAGTCGGTAGAGCGTATCCTTGGTAAGGATAAGGTCACCGGTTCAATCCCGGTCATCAGCTCCATTATATTTTGGCGGCGTAGCTCAGTTGGCTAGAGCATGCGGTTCATACCCGCAGTGTCCGGGGTTCAAATCCCTGCGCCGCCACCAGATGAATTCAGGACCTGCTTTTAGCAGGTCTTTAATTTATGCGGCGGAGGGATTGATTTAAGGTATTATTTTTAGTAAACTGATACATAACGATACTAAATAGTATCAATGGATGTGATTGATTGTGGATGCGGCCATTTACGCCAAAATACTTTCGGAAAAGAGTATTCTCAACCTGAAGAAGTTAAAGTATCAATATCCGTCTATAAAACTGTCGGAATTAATGGAGGTGCTGAAAAACAGTGCTTATACAACTTTGCCCCTCTGGGATTTTAAAGGCAATGCTCTCGTCTTTTTGCTAGCCCTTGTACAGATAGAGATGGCTTCAGCCAAGCTTTTGTTAATGCCTCCAAACAATTTGAAAAAATATGGCCTAAAAGCGATGGAGGAAGAGATCTCAGCCACCCTTACAATTGAAAACATCGACTTTACACGGGAAAGCGTCCGCAAGATTCTCCAGGGATATGCCCCGGAAGATTCAAGCGAAAACCGTATTTATGGCTTGAAGAAAGGGCTGGAATATATCAGTAATCCTGAAAACGCCATCACTGCAGAAAATATTCATTACTTGTATCAGTTGGCTATTGGCAGCTTCTTGGAAAAAGAAGAAGACAAACTATTGCCGGGGAAACTCTATAGGCACGACTCTGTTTACGTAATGGGAAGTGATAATGTTGAGCACATCGGCCTGCCTCAGGAAAAGCTCAATGAATATCTAAGTAAATTCATTGCTTTTATTCATGCCGATGATAAAATAAATGACCTCTATAAAGGGGCGATTATTCATTTTTACCTGGCCTACGTGCACCCCTGTTTTGACGGCAACGGCCGGATGGCTCGTCTTTTGCACCTTTGGTATTTGGTGCAAAAAGGCTATCCCGCAGCGCTCTTCATCCCCTTTTCAAGTTATATTAAAAAAAGCAAAGCCAAATATTATAAGGCCTTTACGCTGGTTGAAGAAAACGCCAAAATCAGTGGAATAGTGGATATAACTCCGTTTCTTATTTATTTCGTAGAAAATGTCTATAATAAATTTGCCGATTTTGCGCCTGCCCCGGATACCTTGAGCAGATTTAGTAAAGCGCTGGAGGAGGGGAAAATAACCAGCAAAGAGAAAGACCTCTGGAATTTTGTGCTTTCCGCATACGGTAACGGCGAGTTTTCCACCAAACAGCTGGAGCGCGATTTTGGTAATGCCGCCTATGCGACAATTCGCGGCTTTGTTTTGAATTTTGAAAAGCTGGAACTTTTGACCGGCCAAAAGTATGGGAACAGGGTTAAATACCGCATGTATACTAGTATTTGACAGCTTTAAGTAAATATTATAAAATACGTGGGAGATAGACTATCCGCAGGGTAGTCTACATAATCATAATCGAAATTATTAGGCATTAAGTTTTATTTAGGAGGAAAGAATAATGGCTAAACAAAAATACGAAAGAACCAAACCGCACGTCAACGTAGGGACCATCGGCCACGTTGACCATGGCAAGACCACCCTCACTGCGGCGATCACCACCGTGCTGGCCAAAAAAGGCTTATCCCAGCAGGTAGCCTTCGACCAAATTGACAAAGCGCCCGAAGAAAAGGCCCGTGGCATCACCATCTCCACCGCCCACGTCGAATACGAATCCGAAGCGCGGCACTATGCCCACGTCGACTGCCCGGGACACGCCGACTACGTCAAAAACATGATCACCGGCGCAGCCCAGATGGACGGAGCCATTCTCGTCGTTTCCGCACCGGACGGACCCATGCCCCAGACCAGAGAACACATCATCCTGGCCCGTCAGGTTCAGGTACCCTATATCGTCGTCTTCCTGAACAAAGTAGACATGATGGATGACGAAGAACTCTTAGAACTCGTAGAAATGGAAGTAAGAGAACTTCTGAGCGCCTACGAATTCCCGGGGGACGACATTCCCATCATCCGGGGCTCCGCCTTAAAAGCCCTGCAGGATCCCGAAGGCGAATGGTCCCAGAAAATCATGGAACTCGTCAAAGCCGTAGACGACTACATTCCCACCCCTGAGCGGGATACCGCCAAACCCTTCTTAATGCCCGTAGAAGACGTCTTCTCCATCACCGGACGGGGCACCGTGGCCACCGGAAGAGTAGAGCGTGGGACCATCAAAGTCTCCGAAGAAATAGAAATCGTCGGCTTTACCGAAGCCCCGAGAAAAAGCGTCGTCACCGGCGTAGAAATGTTTAGAAAACTCTTGGATCAGGCCCAGGCCGGGGACAACATCGGCGTACTTCTAAGAGGCGTCGACAAAAAAGAAATCGAGCGGGGTCAAGTATTGGCTAAACCCGGCTCCATCAAGCCCCACACCAAATTCAAAGCCAACGTCTACGTCCTCACCAAAGAAGAAGGCGGCCGGCATACACCCTTTTTCAACGGCTACAGACCCCAGTTCTACATGCGGACCACCGACGTAACCGGCGTAGCCACCCTGCCGGACGGAGCTGAAATGTGCATGCCCGGGGACAACATCGAAATGGTCATCGAACTCATTACCCCGGTCGCCATTGAACCGGGCTTGAGATTCGCTATTCGTGAAGGCGGCCGTACCGTTGGCGCCGGAGTCGTTGCAGACGTCATCGAGTAAATTAGAACCGGTTTGAATGTATAACTGCAAAATAATTTCTAAATGAAGAGTCTGCAGGCACTCTGCAGACTCTTCCTCTGTAAAAAACGCCATTATTGACACTAAATTAGGCCTGTGGTAATATTAAATACTGTCATGGATAGAATGCCCGTAGAATAGAAGGGTTTATCCGGGAGGTGGCAATTGTGAGAATAGCGATTACATTGGCTTGTACGGAATGCAAGAACCGCAATTATAATACGACCAAAAACAAAAAGAACATTCCTGACCGTATTGAGCTGAAAAAATACTGCAAGTTTTGCAAAACACATACCGCGCATAAAGAGACCAAGTAAGAATCGTTATAGTGTCGGGTGAATACGGCAAAGATAGATAGTATTAAGGATGTGTGAAAAATGAGTGTAGCCAAGGGAGAGAAGCCCGGTTTTATTAGCAGGGCTAAACGGCTCTACCGTGGAGTAATCTCCGAACTGAAAAAGGTTCATTGGCCCAACAGAAAGGAAATCACTTCCTACACTGTGATTGTGCTTGTTTCAGTAGTCCTGGTCGGCGCGATTATCTGGGTGTTTGATTCCGGCGTGGGTTATTTGATGAGTTTTATCATTGGATAAATATAGATATCGAAGGGGGCAGGGCTAGTCAAACCTGGGAAAGCCCTTACTTATGGAAAAAAATTGGTTTGTGATTCATACTTATTCCGGTTATGAGAATAAAGTAAAAGCAAATCTGGAAAAGCGCGTTGAATCAATGAATGTCGGAGATAAGATTTTCCGTATTCTTGTTCCCATGGAAGATGAAATAGAAATCAAAAACGGCAAGAGAAAAATTGCCAAACGCAAAGTTTTTCCGGGTTATGTGCTGGTGGAAATGACCATGACGGACGAGTCATGGTATGTTGTTCGCAATACCCCCGGCGTAACCGGCTTTGTAGGGACCGGCTCCAAGCCGATCCCTCTGCATGAGACCGAAGTGAAGCATATTTTAAAGCATATGGGTTTAGAAGAAGCCCGGCCGAAAATATCCTTTCAGATTGGGGAAAGCGTGCGGGTTATTTCCGGTCCTTTCCAAAACTTCATTGGCGCTGTTGAAGAAATTTATCCCGATAAGGGTAAAATGAAAGTTCTTGTAGCAATGTTTGGGCGGGAGACCCCCGTCGAGCTGGATTTCAGCCAAGCCCAGAAAACCGTGTAAATTATTAAGACTTTTAAGGAGATGTTGATAAATGGCAAAAAAAGCGATCGGCTTTATCAAGCTGCAGTGCAACGCCGGTAAAGCTACTCCGGCTCCGCCGGTAGGCCCGGCTTTGGGCCAGCACGGCGTAAATATTATGCAGTTTTGCAAGGAGTTCAATGAAAGAACGGCCAAACAGACCGGTTTGATCATCCCGGTGGAAATCACTGTTTATGCCGACCGTTCCTTTAGTTTTATCTGCAAGACCCCGCCGGCTGCGGTTTTATTGAAAAAAGCCGCCGGTATTGAAACGGCCTCGGGTGAACCCAACCGCAAGAAGGTAGCGAAGGTTCCCAAGTCCAAAGTGAAAGAAATTGCCGAACAGAAGATGCCCGATTTAAACGCCGCCTCTGTGGAAGCGGCCATGGAAATGATTATGGGTACTGCCCGCAGCATGGGCATTGAAATCGTCGAAGGCTGATTACGTTAAATTAGTGGGAGGAAACCTTCAAAAAAGGTCCGTTAAAACCACGAGGAGGAATAAATAATGGCCAAAGTAGGAAAAAGATACGCGGAAGCGCTAAAGCAGGTGGAGAAGAACCGCCTGTATGAGTCCAAAGAAGCATTGGAACTGGTCCAAGGATTAGCCAAAGCCAAATTTGACGAAACCATTGATATCGCCTTCAAGCTGGGCGTTGACCCGCGCCATGCCGACCAGCAGGTGCGCGGAGCCGTCGTTCTGCCCAACGGTACCGGGAAAACCCGTTCCGTCCTGGTTTTCGCCAAAGGCGAAAAAGCCACAGAAGCAGAAAATGCCGGCGCTGATTTTGTCGGAGCGGACGATCTGGTTGCCAAAATTCAAGGCGGCTGGTTCGGCTTTGATGTGGCTGTCGCCACGCCGGATATGATGGGCGTCGTCGGTAAGCTCGGTAAATTGCTGGGCCCCAAAGGGTTAATGCCGAATCCAAAAGTCGGAACCGTTACCTTTGATATTGCCAGAGCCATCAATGAAATCAAGGCCGGCAAAGTGGAGTACCGGGTCGACAAAACCGGTATCGTACACGCGCCCCTCGGCAAAGCGTCTTTTGATCTGGAGAAGCTGATGGAGAATTATCAGACCTTGGTGGAAGCCTTGTTGAAGGCAAAGCCCTCCGGCGCCAAGGGACAATATATACGCTCGGTTACCGTATCTTCGACCATGAGCCCCGGTGTGCGAATCAACCCGCTGAAACTGACCTAACTTTATGAAGCGTGTTTGTAACTTGACAGTTTAGCTTACTTTGTATATACTTTCTAATTGTAACTGCATATAACCGCAGATAGCAGGTGCGCAATGCTTAATCTCCCCTACGGGAGGCCCGCCGAGGTGAGCGAGCTGTACAGACAGGCATCTTTGTATGCTTAACAGTGATTGAACCTTCGCTATCTCGCGGAGGTTCTTGTTTTTTGTATTGAAGGAATATTGAAAGGAGGCGAAGATTTTTGGGTAGTCTTGGGGAAAAGAAACAACAGGTTGAAGAGATTAAACAATGCCTGAACCAGGCCCAATCCGCGATCATTGTAGAATACCGCGGACTTACCGTAGCCCAGGTGACGCAATTAAGAGCCAAGCTGAGGAGCGCCCGCGCAGAGATGAAAGTCTTAAAAAACACCTTGGTCAAAAGAGCGGCGGATGAAGCCGGCTTGACCGGCCTGGATAGCTATTTGCAGGGACCGACAGCCTGGGTGTTCAGCAATGAAGACCCGGTGGCGGGGCCGAAAGTTCTTTTGGAATTTGCCAAAGCTCATGATAAGTTGGTAGTCAAAGGCGGAATCCTGCAGAACCAGGCCATAGCCTTAAACGGCGTAGTAGCCTTGGCCAATCTGCCCTCGCGGGAAGTATTGCTGGCTAGACTTTTGGGTTCCATGCAGAGCCCGCTTACCGGCATGGCCAATGTTTTGCAAGGCCCGATCAGAAAATTCGGATATGCTTTGGAAGCGTACAGAAAATCCCAGGAAGCTTAAATCAATACAGTTTATAAAATTTTAAAAGGTAAAATTGAAGGAGGTTTATTGTAAGATGTCTAAAATTGCTGAGATTATTGAATCCGTGAAAGGTTTAACCGTAATTGAACTGGCCGAACTGGTCAAAGCCTTCGAAGAAGAATTCGGCGTATCCGCCGCCGCTCCCGTAGCTATGGCCGCTGCTCCTGCCGCTGCTGCCGCCGCCGCTCCGGTTGAAGAAGAGAAAACCGAATTTAACGTTATCCTCAAAGCTGCCGGCGACAAGAAGATCAACGTCATCAAAGTCGTTCGCGAACTTACCGGCTTGGGTCTGAAAGAAGCCAAAGACCTGGTGGACGGCGCGCCGAAGCCCGTCAAAGAAAACATCGGTAAAGAAGAAGCTGAAGCAGCCAAAGCCAAATTGGTAGAAGCCGGCGCTGAAGTAGACATTAATTAAGACCACGGAGCATTTCCCGTGAGCATTGGGATCGTCCCCAAATAAGTATTTAACAATGCAAAAACAATGCCTATTTTTAAAAGGCATTGTTTTTTTATGAAAAAAATATTGACAGCCATACCTGATTCTGCTAACATTATAAAATGCGACTAAAAGTACATACCAATATTTTATTCTAAGAGGATGATTAGAATAAATCAGGTAATAACTGGAAATGATAAATAAGTGAACTTAAAATAGCAAGGTTTTCGGCCTTGCTATTAGGTGTTTATGTTAGAAATAAATAATGGCCATAAGGGGGAGGAATTTCATGCGTCATCCGGTACAGGTTGGGAAAGGAACAAGGGTTAGTTTTGCGAGCATCAAAGAAGTGCTGGAAATGCCCAACTTAATTGAAATCCAACAAAACTCCTACCAGTGGTTCCTGAATGAAGGAATTAAAGAAATGTTCCGGGATATTTCTCCTATCCAGGATTTTACCGGGAACCTGGTACTCGAGTTTATCGATTACAGTCTGGGGGAACCCAAGTATTCCGTCGAAGAATGTAAGGAACGGGATGTTACTTACGCCAAGCCTTTAAGGGTAAAAGTACGGCTAATTAATAAGGAAACCGGAGAAGTCAAGGAGCAGGAAGTATTTATGGGTGACTTTCCGCAGATGACGGAAAAGGGCACCTTTATTATCAACGGAGCCGAACGGGTTATTGTCAGCCAGTTGGTCCGCTCGCCTGGCGTCTATTACACTGAACAGCTTGACCCCAGCGGCAAAAAAATATACGGGGCGACCATTATCCCTAACCGCGGGGCTTGGCTGGAATTTGAAACCGACTTAAACGACAACGTTTTCGTGCGGGTGGACCGGACGCGGAAGCTGCCGGCTACGGTGCTTCTGCGGGCTTTGGGCTATAGCTCCAACGGGCAGATCATGGAGCTGTTCCCCGACGATGAGCGCATCCGCCTGACTCTGGAGCGCGATCATACCGAATCGGAAGATGAAGCGCTGGTGGAAATATATAAAAGACTGCGTCCGGGCGAACCGCCCACGGTCGATTCCGCACGCTCTTTATTATACACACTTTTCTTCGACGCTAAAAGATATGATTTGGCCCACGTCGGCCGCTATAAGTTGAACAAGAAGCTGAAAGTTGAAGTGCCCGCGCACATCCGGCACATTACGAAGGAAGATATTGTCGCCGCCATCAAACGCCTCATTGCGCTGATGCAGGGCGAGGGCAAACCGGATGATATCGACCATTTAGGCAACAGAAGGCTGCGTTCGGTCGGCGAGCTCTTACAGAACCAGTTCAGAATCGGTCTTTCCAGAATGGAACGCGTGGTCCGGGAGCGGATGACTATCCAGGATGTGGATGTCATTACGCCTCAGGTGCTGATTAATATCCGGCCCGTGGTAGCGGCCATCAAAGAGTTTTTTGGCTCCAGCCAGCTGTCTCAGTTCATGGACCAGACCAATCCCCTGGCGGAATTGACCCACAAGAGAAGACTCTCCGCTCTGGGACCGGGCGGTTTGTCCCGGGAAAGAGCCGGTTTTGAAGTGCGCGACGTCCACCATTCCCACTATGGCCGGATGTGCCCCATCGAGACGCCGGAAGGACCCAACATCGGCCTGATCGGTTCGTTAAGCACCTACGGACGCATCAATGAATACGGTTTTATCGAGACGCCTTATCGCAAAGTCAATAAGGAAAAAGGCAAGGTAACGGAGGAGATTTCCTATTTGACTGCGGATGAGGAAGATAACTTTGTTATCGCCCAGGCCAACGCGCCTTTAGATGACGAAGGCAGCTTTATCAATACCCGGGTGAATGCCCGTCACGGCAGCGAAACGCTGGTTACGTCCGTGGATAAAGTCGATTATATGGACGTTTCACCCAAACAGATTGTCTCCATCGCTACCGCGATGATCCCTTTCCTGGAGCACGACGACGCCAACCGCGCCCTGATGGGAGCAAACATGCAAAGACAGGCCGTACCGCTTTTGCGGACGGATGCGCCCCTGGTAGGAACAGGGGAAGAATACAAGGCGGCCAAGGATTCCGGCGTGGTAGTACTGGCCAGAAATGCCGGCTTTGTGGAAAAAGTCTCGGCCAATGAAGTTATCATCAGAAATGATCAGGGCGGAGCCGACAGATATAAATTAATTAAGTTCGCCCGCTCCAACCAGGGCACTTGCTTTAACCAAAAACCCATTGTCAAAAAGGGCGAACGCGTGGAAGAAAGACAAGTCATTGCCGACGGGCCTTCCACCGATCAGGGGGAACTGGCTTTAGGGCGAAATGTTCTGGTGGCCTTTATGACCTGGGAAGGGTATAACTACGAGGACGCTATTCTGATTAGCCGCAAGCTGGTGAAAGAAGATTATTTCACCTCTATTCATATCGAGGAATATGAATGCGACGCCCGGGATACCAAACTAGGCCCGGAGGAAATCACCCGGGATATCCCCAACGTCGGCGAAGACGTCTTAAAGGACCTGGACGACCGGGGCATTATCCGCGTAGGGGCGGAAGTGCGGCCGGGGGATATTCTTGTCGGCAAAGTTACGCCTAAGGGAGAAACGGAGCTGACGGCGGAAGAACGTCTTTTAAGAGCTATTTTTGGTGAGAAAGCACGCGAGGTACGGGATACCTCGCTCAGAGTGCCGCACGGCGAGGCCGGAAAAGTCGTCGATGTCAAAGTGTTTTTAAGAGAAAACGGCGACGAGCTGGCGCCGGGCGTTAACCAAATCGTCCGGGTCTATATCGCCCAGAAAAGAAAGATTTCCGAAGGCGATAAGATGGCCGGACGGCATGGTAATAAGGGTGTCATTTCCCGGATTTTGCCTGAAGAAGATATGCCGTTCTTGCCGGACGGCACCCCCATTGAAATCGTCTTAAACCCCTTGGGCGTGCCCTCCAGAATGAATATCGGTCAGGTCCTGGAAACGCACCTGGGCTGGGCGGCCAAAGCGTTGGGCCTTCGGGTAGCCACGCCGGTTTTCGACGGCGCCGGAGAAACCGATATAGAAGACATGATGGCAGAAGCCCAGCTGCCCATCCACGGCAAGACCAAACTTTACGACGGCAGAACCGGAGTGCCTTTTGACAATGAGATAACGGTGGGCTATATGTATGTGCTGAAACTGGCCCACCTGGTTGACGATAAGATTCATGCCCGTTCCACCGGACCATACTCCCTGGTTACCCAACAGCCCCTGGGCGGCAAGGCCCAATTCGGCGGCCAGCGCTTCGGGGAAATGGAAGTCTGGGCCCTGGAGGCTTACGGGGCCTCTTACACCTTACAGGAAATTCTGACGGTTAAATCCGACGATGTCGTCGGCCGCGTCAAGACCTATGAGGCCATCGTCAAGGGAGAAAACGTACCCGAACCCGGGGTGCCGGAGAGTTTCAAAGTTTTAATCAAGGAACTGCAGAGTCTATGCCTCGATGTCAAAGTCTTATCCGAGGATGATCAGGAAATTGAAATCAAGGAAATTGATGAAGATGTCTCGGAGGCGGCTAAAGAGTTGGGGCTGGATATTCACACACCCGATCAGCCTGATCTGGAAATATATGAAGAACTCAGCGAAGAAGCGGATGAGGATGGATTTGAAGATTTTGAGCGGGGTTTGAACGAGATGGAACTTGCAGATGATGATTCGGACGAGTGATTAAACATTGAAGGGAGAGAGAGGCCCTTGTTGGATGTAAATAACTTTGACAGGATGAGAATCGGTTTGGCTTCTCCTGAACAAATTCGCGCTTGGTCGAGCGGTGAGGTTAAAAAACCGGAAACCATCAATTACCGTACCTTGAAGCCCGAGCGGGAAGGCTTGTTTTGCGAAAAAATCTTTGGTCCTACGCGAGACTGGGAATGCCATTGCGGCAAATACAAAAGAGTTCGGTACAAAGGGATTATCTGCGACCGCTGCGGCGTTGAAGTCACCAAGTCTAAAGTCCGCCGCGAGCGCTTGGGCCACATCGAACTGGCCGCGCCGTGCTCCCATATCTGGTATTTCAAAGGCATCCCCAGCCGGATGGGGTTGATTCTGGATGTTTCCCCCCGTTCTTTGGAAAAAGTCCTCTATTTCGTTTCCTATATCGTTACGGAACCGGGCACTACGCCTTTGATGAAAAAGCAGCTTTTGACCGAGATGGAATACCGTGAATATAAGGATAAATACGGCAACCGCTTCCAGGCCGGAATGGGCGCTGAGGCCATCAAAGTACTGCTGGAAGAGATGGATTTGGACGCCCTTGCCGAAGAACTGCGCACCGAGCTTAAAGAGACGACCGGCCAGCGCAAGGTGCGGGCCATCCGCCGCCTGGAGGTCGTAGAAGCCTTTAAAAATTCGGGGAACCGTCCCGAGTGGATGGTGATGGACGTCATTCCGGTAATCCCGCCTGAGCTTCGCCCGATGGTGCAGCTGGATGGGGGACGTTTTGCCACTTCCGATTTGAATGATTTATACCGGCGGGTGATTAACAGAAACAACCGTTTAAAGCGGCTTTTGGACCTGGGCGCCCCCGATATTATTGTCAGAAACGAAAAAAGAATGCTGCAGGAAGCAGTGGACGCCCTGATTGACAACGGGCGCCGCGGCCGGCCGGTTACCGGGCCGGGGAACCGGCCCTTAAAATCCTTAAGCGATATGCTTAAAGGAAAGCAAGGCCGTTTCCGCCAGAACCTGTTAGGCAAGCGCGTCGATTATTCCGGCCGTTCCGTTATCGTGGTCGGACCCAATCTGCAGCTGCACCAGTGCGGTCTGCCCCGGGAGATGGCCCTGGAGCTCTTTAAGCCTTTCGTTATGAAGAAGCTGGTCAATGACGGGTACGCGCATAATATCAAGAGCGCCAAACGGATGGTGGAAAGAGTAAAGAATGAAGTCTGGGATGTACTCGAAGAAGTTATTAAGGATCATCCTGTCCTTTTAAACCGCGCCCCTACCCTGCATAGATTGGGTATTCAGGCGTTCGAACCGATTCTGGTGGAAGGGAAAGCGCTGCAGATTCACCCCCTCGTCTGCACGGCGTACAACGCCGACTTTGACGGCGACCAGATGGCGGTGCACGTGCCGCTATCCGCCGAGGCGCAGGTGGAGGCCAGACTCCTGATGCTGTCTTCCCATAACATCTTAAATCCCAAAGACGGTCGTCCGGTCGTCACCCCGACCCAGGACATGGTACTGGGCTCCTACTATTTGACCGTGGAAAGGCCCCGGGAAGACGGCAGAAAGCGGATCTTTGTCAATGCCGAAGAAGCTGCCTATGCCTATGAGTGCGGGGAAGTCACGCTGCAAGAACCCATTCTTGTCCGTAAAGATGGCAAAAGGTTCGAAACAACGACGGGACGCTTGATTTTCAATCAGGCTATTCCGCCGGAAATAGGATATTATAATGAAGTGGTAGGCAAAAAACAACTGGGTAAAATCGTGGCGCGCTGCTTCAGCGAATTGGGCAACGCGGCCGCCGCGACGATGCTCGACGGCATTAAGCAATTAGGCTTCACGTATTCCACCCGCGCCGGAATCACCATCGGCGTTACGGATATCGTGGTGCCGAAGGAAAAGGAAGGCATTCTCCTCAATGCGGACAAACAGGTTGAAGTCATTGAAAACCAATTCAGACGCGGCCTGATTACCGATGACGAGCGCCAGAAGCTGGTTATCGAAGTCTGGAACAAAGCCACCGAAGACGTCACCAAAGCGCTGCTCGATACACTGGATAAATTCAATCCCGTCTATATGATGGCCAATTCCGGGGCGCGCGGTAATATCCAGCAGATACGCCAGCTCGCCGGCATGCGGGGCCTGATGGCCGACCCGTCGGGACGTACCATTGAGGTTCCGGTTAAGTCTAATTTCCGTGAAGGCCTGGCGGTGCTGGAATACTTCAACTCCACCCACGGCGCCAGAAAAGGTCTGGCTGATACCGCTTTAAGAACGGCTGACTCCGGCTATCTGACCAGGAGACTCGTCGACGTTGCCCAGGACGTTATCGTCCGGGAACATGACTGCGGCGCCACCGCAGGCGTGCTCGTCAATGAAATCAAAGACGGCAATGAAGCAATCGAGGCTTTGATTGAAAGAATCATCGGCCGGTACACGCTGGAAGATGTCCGTCATCCGGAAACCGGGGAATTGATTGTCTCGGCGGAAGAAGAGATTACCGAACAGCAGGCCAACCAGATTATCGAAGCCGGCATCAAGGAAGTGGCCATCCGTTCCGTCCTGACCTGCAAGACCCGGTATGGCGTCTGCCGCAAGTGCTACGGTCGGAATCTGGCCACCGGGCATAAAGTCGAAATCGGTGAAGCGGTCGGTATCATCGCGGCGCAATCCATCGGTGAGCCGGGAACACAGCTGACCATGCGGACTTTCCATACCGGCGGCGTCGCCGGCGAGGATATCACCCAGGGTCTGCCCAGGGTGGAGGAACTCTTTGAGGCCAGAAAGCCCAGAGGCCAGGCCATCATCGCCGAAGCGGACGGCGCGATTCATATCTCCGAGGTCAGAGGCCGTAAGGAAATTGAGATAGAAACGAATTCCGAGGAGAAATTTATCTATCAGATTCCCTACAGCTCCAGGATTAAAGTAAAAGACGGTCAGAGCGTAGAGGCGGGCCAGGAAATCACCGAAGGCTCGATCAACCCCCATGATTTATTGAAAATCAGAGGCCTGCGCGGCGTGCAGGCGTATCTTCTGCGTGAAGTGCAGCGGGTCTACCGCCTGCAGGGCGTCGATATTAACGATAAGCACATCGAAGTCATGATCAGGCAGATGCTCCGCAAGGTCAAAGTAGAAGAACCGGGGGATACGCAGCTTTTACCCGGCGGCTTGATTGACATCTTCGAGTTTGAAGAGGAAAATGCCAAAATCTTTTCCGAAGGCTTAGAACCGGCCACGGCCAAGCCCGTCTTGTTGGGGATCACCAAAGCTTCTTTGGCTACCGATTCATTCCTTTCGGCGGCTTCTTTCCAGGAGACGACACGGGTTCTCACCGAGGCCGCCATCAAAGGCAAAACCGACCCGCTGTTAGGCCTGAAGGAAAACGTTATTATCGGGAAGCTGATCCCGGCGGGTACGGGGATGTCCAGATACCGCAACATCAAAATCACCCCGCTGACCGAAGAGGAGCCGGCAGCGGTTGCCGAAAAAGAAGAATTAACAGTAAATTAAAGCGAATCACTTAGGAAAGAGGTTGACTTTTTCTTGACAGTGCGGCGCTTGCAATGATAATATTATTCAGTGCGTTGTTCCGAAGGAGGTTTATCCACCATGCGCTCCCTGGCGAATGCCGCTAAAAAGGTTGTGGGATTTAAACAATGTCTGAAAGCGGCGGAATCCGGCCAGGCGCAAAGCGTTTATTTGGCCCGGGATGTTGAAGAGAAAATCCGCCGGCCTCTTTTGGAAACCTGTCAGAAACGGGGCATACCAGTTATCGAGGCGGATTCGATGGCCGAATTAGGCAAAGCAAGCGGTATCCGGATAGGTACAGCTGCAGCGGCGATTTTGCACCCGGATACCGCAAAATAAATAATGAGACTATCATAATCCTGGGAAGGAGGTGTGTGACATGCCAACAATTAGCCAATTGATCAGAAAATCGAGAGAAGCGAGCGTTAAAAAATCCACCGCGCCTGCGTTAAAGGAGTGCCCGCAGAAAAGAGGCGTTTGTACCAGGGTGTATACAACCACTCCCAAAAAGCCGAATTCCGCGCTCAGAAAAGTAGCCAGGGTCAGACTGACCAACAGCATTGAAGTAACGGCGTATATCCCCGGCATAGGCCACAACTTGCAGGAACACTCTGTTGTGCTTGTACGGGGCGGCAGGGTTAAAGATATCCCCGGCGTAAGATACCATATTGTCAGAGGCGCCCTGGATACAGCCGGCGTACAAAAGCGCAATCAGGCCCGTTCCAAATACGGCACCAAACGGCCTAAAGCCGCAGCGAAAAAGTAATAAACCAAAATAACCATAAGCAGATGAAAGCGTAAGATATCATCGTTGGCGCATGAAGGAGGGAATATAATGCCAAGGAAAGGGCCGGTCCCGAAAAGAGACGTTTTGCCGGATCCTATTTACAATTCCGTTTTGGTGACGAAATTCATCAACAAGGTGATGTATGGCGGTAAAAGAGGCGTAGCCGAACACGGCGTGTATGGCGCCTTAAAAATGATTGAAGAAAAAACAGGTAAGAACGGACTGGAAGTCCTGGAACAGGCCATGAAAAATATTATGCCTGTTCTGGAAGTAAAAGCGCGCCGCGTGGGCGGGGCCAACTATCAGGTGCCGATCGAAGTCCGCAGTGAAAGACGTGAGTCTTTAGGCATCAGATGGCTGGTAACTTTCTCACGGAAGCGCGGAGAAAAAACCATCGAAAATAAATTGGCGGGGGAAATATTGGATGCTTCCAATAATACTGGTGGAGCCGTCAAGAAAAGAGAAGACACGCATAAAATGGCGGAAGCCAACAAGGCTTTTGCGCATTATCGCTGGTAAAAATATAGTGTGGGGGCTTTAATCATTTAATTATGCCTAGAAAAATATCTTTAGAGAAAACAAGAAATATTGGTATTATGGCCCATATTGATGCCGGCAAGACCACGACCACGGAAAGAATTTTGTTCTACACCGGTCGCGTGCACAAAATGGGCGAGGTACACGACGGCGCTGCCACGATGGACTGGATGGTGCAGGAGCAGGAACGCGGGATTACCATCAGTTCGGCGGCGACTACGTGCTATTGGCGCGACCATCGTGTCAACATTATAGACACGCCTGGACACGTTGACTTCACGGTCGAGGTGGAACGCTCGCTTAGAATCTTGGACGGCGCGGTGGCGGTTTTCTGTTCCGTAGGCGGGGTGGAACCCCAATCCGAGACCGTCTGGCGGCAGGCCGATAAATACGGCGTGCCCAGAATCGCTTACATCAATAAGATGGACCGGGTAGGCGCAGATTTCTTTAGGGGCGTCAATATGATTAAGGACAGGCTCGGAGCGAACCCTGTTCCGATTCAACTGCCTATCGGTTCGGAAGAAAATTTCAGCGGTATTATTGATTTGGTTGCGATGAAAGCACATCACTATCTGGACGACAGGGGCGCCAGGAGTGAAGCGGCCGAGATTCCGGCGGAACTGCAGGATACAGCCGCGGAATATCGCGAAAAACTGATTGAAGCCGTGGCTGATTTTAGCGAAGAATTGACGCTGAAATACCTGGAAGGCGAAGAAATAACGCAAGATGAACTCATGCAGGCTATTCGCACGGCGACTTTAGCCGTGGAATTAATCCCCGTAGTATGCGGATCCTCCTTTAAGAATAAAGGGGTGCAGTCCCTTTTGGACGCAGTTGTCGACTATCTGCCCGCGCCGACCGATATCCCCTCCGTCAACGGTGTCCATCCGGATACCAGCGAGGATGAAATCAGACATGCCAGCGATAGCGAGCCCTTTTCGGCCTTGGCCTTTAAAATCGTTTCCGACCCCTATGTTGGAAAACTCGCCTATTTCAGGGTTTACTCGGGCGTTTTGAAGGCGGGCTCCTACGTCTATAACAGTACCAAGGATAAAAAGGAACGTATCGGGCGTCTTTTACAGATGCATGCGAATCACCGGGAAGAAGTATCCGAAGTTTATGCCGGCGATATTGCCGCCGCGGTGGGCTTAAAGGATACCACTACGGGAGATACGCTGTGCGACGAGAATAATCTGATTATCCTTGAATCCATGAATTTCCCGGCTCCGGTTATCGATGTGGCCATCGAACCGAAAACGAAACAGGATCAGGAAAAGATGGGTACAGCCCTGCAACGGTTGGCCGAGGAAGATCCGACCTTTAAGATCCATACCAATCCGGAAACCGGTCAAACCATTATCTCCGGCATGGGCGAACTGCACCTGGAAATCATCATTGACAGATTGCTTAGAGAGTTCAAAGTTGACGCTAATGTCGGCAAACCGCAGGTTGCCTACAAAGAAACAGTTCGCGCCACCAGTAAAGCGGAAGGAAAATTCATTCGCCAGTCCGGCGGACGCGGACAGTACGGACACTGCTGGATCGAACTTGAGCCTCTGGAAAGAGGAATGGGTTACGAATTTGTCAACAAAATCGTGGGCGGCGTTATTCCGAAGGAATACATCACCCCCATTGACAACGGTATCCGTGAAGCAATGGAAAACGGCATTCTGGCAGGTTTCCCGATGCTTGATTTGAGAGCTACCGTTTATGACGGCTCCTTCCACGAAGTGGACTCTTCCGAAATGGCTTTTAAGATTGCCGGCTCTATGGCTTTCAGAAGCGCCGCGGAAAAGGCCAAGCCCGTTATCCTGGAACCGATCATGAAAGTGGAAGTACAGGTTCCGGAAGAGTATATGGGAGACGTTATCGGCGATATCAATTCCCGCCGGGGCCATATCGAAGGCATGGAAGCGCGTACAGGGACACAGATTATTCGTGGTTTCGTGCCGCTTTCGGAAATGTTTGGCTACGCTACAGATTTGCGTTCGAAGACCCAAGGACGCGGGACATATGTCATGCAGTTTTCCCATTATGAAGATGCGCCCAGAAATGTCACCGAAGAGATCGTGGCGCGCCGCCAGGGCAGATAAATATTAATCTTCAAAATATATTAAGTTTTATTTAGGAGGAAAGAATAATGGCTAAACAAAAATACGAAAGAACCAAACCGCACGTCAACGTAGGGACCATCGGCCACGTTGACCATGGCAAGACCACTCTCACCGCGGCGATCACCACCGTACTGGCCAAAAAAGGCTTATCCCAGCAGGTAGCCTTCGACCAAATTGACAAAGCGCCCGAAGAAAAGGCCCGTGGCATCACCATCTCCACCGCCCACGTCGAATACGAATCCGAAGCGCGGCACTATGCCCACGTCGACTGCCCGGGACACGCCGACTACGTCAAAAACATGATCACCGGCGCAGCCCAGATGGACGGAGCCATTCTCGTCGTTTCCGCACCGGACGGACCCATGCCCCAGACCAGAGAACACATCATCCTGGCCCGTCAGGTTCAGGTACCCTATATCGTCGTCTTCCTGAACAAAGTAGACATGATGGATGACGAAGAACTCTTAGAACTCGTAGAAATGGAAGTAAGAGAACTTCTGAGCGCCTACGAATTCCCGGGGGACGACATTCCCATCATCCGGGGCTCCGCCTTAAAAGCCCTGCAGGATCCCGAAGGCGAATGGTCCCAGAAAATCATGGAACTCGTCAAAGCCGTAGACGACTACATTCCCACCCCTGAGCGGGATACCGCCAAACCCTTCTTAATGCCCGTAGAAGACGTCTTCTCCATCACCGGACGGGGCACCGTGGCCACCGGAAGAGTAGAGCGTGGGACCATCAAAGTCTCCGAAGAAATAGAAATCGTCGGCTTTACCGAAGCCCCGAGAAAAAGCGTCGTCACCGGCGTAGAAATGTTTAGAAAACTCTTGGATCAGGCCCAGGCCGGGGACAACATCGGCGTACTTCTAAGAGGCGTCGACAAAAAAGAAATCGAGCGGGGTCAAGTATTGGCTAAACCCGGCTCCATCAAGCCCCACACCAAATTCAAAGCCAACGTCTACGTCCTCACCAAAGAAGAAGGCGGCCGGCATACACCCTTTTTCAACGGCTACAGACCCCAGTTCTACATGCGGACCACCGACGTAACCGGCGTAGCCACCCTGCCGGACGGAGCTGAAATGTGCATGCCCGGGGACAACATCGAAATGGTCATCGAACTCATTACCCCGGTCGCCATTGAACCGGGCTTGAGATTCGCTATTCGTGAAGGCGGCCGTACCGTTGGAGCCGGAGTCGTTGCAGACGTTATCGAGTAAAAGTTAGCGGTCGGGAGAAAGGAAAGCAAAATCTCCTTTCTTCCCGGCCTTGCTGTGTTAATAAAAACTTAATTTTTATCATAAATTAAGTAAATTAGGGCTTGAGCTTTTAAGCAATATTTTATATAATCATTTAGTATGGTTGACATCGATGAAGCGGGAGGTTGCTGTAACAGCCATGACACACCCGAGGGCGTGTTCATATGGCCGGCTGCAAGACAGGGAATTTCCGTGGAGAAGTCCGTAATAATTATAATAATCGGGCGAAAAAGGAGGTAACAAAATGGCCAAACAGCAAAAAATCAGAATCAGACTAAAGGCATTTGACCACAAAATTCTTGATCAATCAGCGGAGAAAATCGTCGATACCGCCAAGCGCACAGGCGCTTTCGTGGCCGGACCGATTCCGTTGCCGACCGAACGCAATATCCATACGATACTGCGTTCTCCTCACGTCAATAAGGATTCCCGGGAGCAGTTTGAGATGAGAACCCATAAAAGGCTGATCGACATCCTGGAGCCGAATCCGAAGACTGTCGATGCGCTGATGGGACTGGATCTGCCGGCAGGCGTGGACATTGAAATCAAGTTATAAAAACTTAACATAACCAAGCGTGTTGTAGGAGGTGCCATTTGTGTTAAAAGCCATCTTGGGAACAAAAGTAGGCATGACACAGATTTTTGATGAAGTGGGCAAAGCTGTTCCCGTAACGGTTGTAGCAGCCGGACCCTGTGTTGTTGTGCAGAAGAAAACAATCGAAAATGATGGATATAATGCCATTCAGGTGGGCTTTGGCGAAATAAAAGAACAAAAAGTCACCAAGCCTGAAAAAGGACATTTTGCCAAGAATCAAGTGAAACCTTTACGGTTTCTGAAAGAATTCAGAGTGGAAGACCCGGAAGCGTTTCAAATCGGCCAGGAGATCAAAGCCGATGTGTTTGCCTCCGGCGATTGGGTGGATGTTACCGGAATCTCCAAAGGAAAAGGTTTCGCCGGCGGCATCAAGCGTCACGGGATGCATCGCGGTCCCATGAAGCACGGCTCGAAATACCATCGCCGTCCCGGATCGGCCGGGGCTAAAGGACCGGCCAGGGTTTTCCCGGGCCGTAAAATGCCGGGCAGACTTGGCGGAACCAGAGTTACCGTACAGAAGCTCTTGGTGGTTAGGGTTGACACGGAACGCAACATGATCCTGGTCAGAGGGGCCATCCCCGGACCGAAGCGGACACTGATAACCATCAAAAGCTCAGTGAAGGCATAGAACTTGCTCAGGAAGGAGGATATTGGAATGCCTAAAGTAACTGTATATAATATGGACGGCGCAACCGTCGGTGAAATTGAGTTAAATGAAAGCATTTTCGGGATTGAGCCTAACGAGGCTGTAGTACACGAAGCTGTAGTAATGCAGCTGGCCAGCCTGCGCCGCGGCACCCACTCCGTCAAGACCCGCGCGGAAGTCAGAGGCGGAGGGCGTAAACCGTGGAGGCAAAAAGGAACAGGAAGGGCCCGGGCCGGTACGATCCGTTCTCCATTGTGGAGGAAGGGCGGGATCGTCTTTGGACCGAAACCCCGTGATTATTCCTATTCTATCCCTAAGAAGAAAAGACGCCTGGCCATTAAATCGGTGCTTTCCGCCAAAGTAAACGGCGGCGATCTCATTATCTTAGATGCGCTAGCCTTTGACCAGCCGAAGACCAAAGACATGGTCAAGGTTTTGGAAAATCTCAAAATCGAGACCAAAGCAGCAGTGGTTACGGCTGAAAAAACCGACAATGTCAAAGAATCGGCCAGAAACATCCCGGGGATCAAACCCCTGATTGCAGACGGCATCAATGTTTATGACCT
>JAVEYA010000027.1:0-26552 GCA_034003745.1 Clostridia bacterium | reverse complement strand
CAGAAAATCACTTTTTAATTCCGTATTGATTTCCTTCAATTCGTCGACGGTCATGTTGTTGTTCTTGGCGATGGCCCAGAGGGTATCGCCGTTTTGGACGGTATGCTTAATGATTTTATTCAGGCCTTTGACCATAACGTCCACTGCGGTTTCCGGCGTAAGCAACGCGTTCATGACCGTTGTTTCCTGTTGGATATCGACGTCCTCGGCAAAGGCGATGTGCTCGATTTGCTGTGCGCCTTCCTTAGGCAGATAATATTCCTTAATCATTTCCAGCGCTTGCCCGGCGTCCGCTTCGCTCTTGAAATAAAGGTCCGGTTTGCCGCTGATTTTGATGGCCCAGCAGGCGCTCTCCCACTCCAGCTTATCTTTCAACAAAACTGCAAGGGCTTCTGCGCTGACGGGCTTCTTAGAGCTGTCGGGATTTTCGGCATAGGCAAGTTCGTTGGAAAAACCGGCGATGGTGACTCCGGATTCCTTTTCCCGGGCGGTTTTAAGCGAGTCCAGCGCTTGATTCACGGTTTCTTCGCCTGCCACTACCGCCAGCGCTTGCCCATCCACGGTCAGCATTAAGGATGAATTCCTGTCTATGCCTATGAATAGTGCGGCTATTACCGCAAATATCCCTACTACGGTCAGCCATATCTTCTTATGCTGGAGAAATTGAGGCATACGCGCATTCAGTATACTTTCCTTCATCTTCCCCGCAGGTGGTGTCCAGGGAAAAACCTGCGGTTTCCTCACCTTCCTTCCTGTAATCAGTATATGGCAGAATATTTATTATTGTACACGGATAACGTGGTAATTATATCATTATGAAACCTGGTTATCAAGGTACAACCTGCCATACTGCCCAAGTTTTAGCAACAATAATACATTAATATTCTGACCAATTCTTCCCTTTTTAGTCATATATAGGCTAGATAGCCGGGTTGTCCTGCTCACCGGCCATTTTCCTGACCTGTAAATAGAGGGCGCATTCGAGTCTTTTTTGTTGTATTGCACATCCTATGCGATAGGGTTCCAAAATATTCCTGTTGAGGCTGCACGCATTGGCGTGGCAACCGCCGCTGCACAGGAATCTGGCCCAGCACCCGCGGCATTGGGGCTTATTGAAGACGTGGGCCCGGCGGAATTCCCGGCCAATCGAGAAATTGCGCACCCCTGTAGAAACATGGCCGATTTTATATTCTTCCTGCCCCACAAACTGGTGACAGGGATACAGGTCGCCTTCGGGGGATACGGCCAGATATTCGTGCCCTGCGCCGCAGCCGGAAAGCCGCTTCGGCAGGCACGGTCCCTTGTCCAGGCTGATATTATAATGAAAGAAATTGACTTCTTGTCCCGTCTGTCCATAGGCATAGAGCAGCTCCGCCAGCTTTTCGTATTCCTCGAAAATTTGCGGCAGGTCTTCTTCCGTCAGAGCGTATCCCACTCCCGCAGGCGCTACCACCGGCTCCAGGGAAAGATTCAGGAAACCTTGCTCCACCAAGTGCCGGACATCCTCACAAAAATCCGGGTTATACCGGGTATAGGTGCCCCGGATAAAATAACCGGCGGAATTGGGCCGGGAGAGGTACTCCCTAATGCCTGCGCGCACGCGCTCGTAGGAACCCTGCCCGCCGGTGGCGGGACGCATCCGGTCGTGCACCTGCGGGCGGCCATCCAGACTTAAGATGAGCTGGACGCCATGCGCATTCAGAAAATCACTTTTCTCCGCATCCAAAAGAACGGCGTTGGTGGTCAGCGTTTGCTTTAATTCTTTCCCGCAGGCCTGGGCTTTGGCCCGTCCATATTGAATCAATTCCCGCACTACGGCAAAATTCAAGAGCGGTTCCCCGCCGAAATAATCCACTTCGATGTGTTTCCGGGGTCCGGAGACTTCAAACAAGAAATCGATGGCGCGCTTTCCGGTATCTGCATCCATCAGGCCGCGCTTACCGCCGAAACTGCCTGTATCCGCAAAGCAATAGGCGCATCTGAGGTTGCAGTCATGAGCGACATGCAGACACAGCGCTTTGATGAGCGTATCTTCCGGTAGTTCGTAGCCTGCGAGGGAATCATCCCGGGAAAAAAGCATTCCCTCTTCCCGCAGGGATTCGAACTGCCGGTGGATCTCCTGCAACTCCTTGGGGTCGTATGTTTTGGCCAATGCTTCTATCGCCCGGGGAGCGTCTCCACCGGCCTTCTCCCATTCCTGATAAAAATCCCAGGCCATCCGGCTCAGTGAATGCACGATGCCGCTGTTGATATCCAGCAGAATATGGATATCCTGGATGGTAAAGCTGTGTACCGCGTCAAAATTACAGGTCATATTTTACCTCTTTTTCTTTATTGACGAACAAACTTACGCCAAGCTTAAAAGCTTGGCGTAAGTTGTTTAATTTTTAAAGATACTTCTTATTTTTTCAGACAGCTCTGATTGCTGACCGTACAGGAAGTCTTGCAGGCCGACTGGCAGGAGGTGACGCATTCGCCGCAGCCGCCATTCTTCATCGTTTGGGTAAGGACCTCTTTATTGATGGTTTTAATATGTACCCCTTGAGACATGGTCTTGTTTCCTCCTTCTTCAGGCTTAACACAGGTATTATATCATGAAGCTTATTCGTTCACAATTAGTTTGAAGATATCGGGGCGGGCATAATGGCCGTTGGGGTCAAATTCCATGCGGCTTTGGATAATCATATCTAGGTCCAAGTCAGCCACGAGGATGTCCTCTTTGTCAAAGACCGGGCCGGCAATGTATTTGCCGAAGGGGCTGACGATGCAGCTGCCCCCGGAACAAATCACCTCCGGACAGGATTCCAGGTCATGATAGTATTGCAGGTCGGCGGGGTACATGCTTTTTTCCACGTATTGATTGCAGGCGATCACAAAACATCTGCCCTCCAGGGCAATATGGCGCATGGTGCACTGCCACTCCTCCCGATAATCCGCTGTAGGCGCCAGATATAAGGTGACGCCTTTAGCGTACATCGCGGCGCGAGCCAGGGGCATATAGTTCTCCCAGCACATCAGGGCCCCCATTTTACCATAGGGCGTATCCAAAACGGTGAGGGTGCTGCCGTCTCCCTCGCCCCAGATAATCCGCTCACTGCCGGTGGGCTTGATTTTGCGGTGAATGCCTAAAAGCGCGCCATCCGGGCCGAAGAAGATATTGGTACAGTATAAGGAGTGGTGCATTCCCCGGCCGTCCCGCTCCGTGACGCCGATGGACAGGTACGCTCCCGCTTCCTTGGCGGCTTGGGCGAGAAGGGCCGTTTCCGCTCCGGGGATGGGTACGGAATTTTCGTAATATCGCTGCCAATCCAGGCGTCCTTCCACCGTTCTTTTTCCGACGACATAGCCGAAGGAGAGACCCCGGGGATAAGCGGGGATAAAGGATTCCGGCAGGACGATAATGTTCGCTCCCGTTTCACCGGCCTGTTTGATTAAGTTCAGGGCTTTTGCCAGGGTTTTTTCCCGATCCATGATAATGGGCGCCGCCTGGACAACGGCAACTCTTACGCTGTTGGCAACCTTCTCCATAAATTACCCTCCCCCGAATATTTATTCTCTGTTTCAATTGTAAGCTTATACCAGAAAGAAGACAAGATGGAATAAACAAACCTGCCCGGCGGCGCGGTTCGGTATTTGCCATCGCAGCCCTCCTCCTTACTCCCAGGACGCAATTTTCGTGTACCTGCGCAGCGGATATTCGCCGTCATGGGGCGCGCCGGAATAAGTTTCAGACATGCGTCCCCCTGGGCAGACACGGACGGCGCCGGTTTTCAGCAGATCTGCTATAAGGCTATCTTTCTCGTGTTCTCCACAAAGCAGCGCGATTGTCTGCAAATAATTTTTATAAGGCCGCAGGGCTTTCAGTATCTGCCGGCAGGGAAGCGGTTTTATCCAGGCATTGGCAAACCCTATCGCCGCTTCGGGAATTTGATTGTTACAGGCTCTCAGGCTGCAGCCGTTGCCTTTAAAAAGCCGATCGCCTGTATAGATCTTTTCCAGCTCGGAGCTGTATACCCGCAAGGCGGTCTGTGCCTTTATCCCGATATCCGTAGGTTTTGCGCTTGCCGCAACGGCCTCTTCAAGAATCGGTAGAAAGCGTCGGCAAAAGTCGTCTATCTCCCTCGTATCGTCGGTGTCAAGAAATATTCCCTGGCAGGAGCTGCACAAAAGCTGGCTGGTGTGGGCCATGTTTTTCGCAATCCCGGCAAGCTTCCCGTCCTCCCTTCCGTCTTTCGTTACATAAGCAAAACTAACCTTGTGTCCCCATTCGATCAGCTTAATATGCGGCGGCAGCATGCCGCGAAACGCTGAAACAGACCCGGTTCCCCCCCATACAACCACCGCATCGGCCGCATCAATCAATTTATTGATATGAACAATGTCCTGGGACGAGTAATCAAAAACATAAATGTACTCGGAGAGTAGCGGTTCAATCTGTATAAGCTCGTATAACAGCCGGATAGAGATACCGCCTTCCGCCGCCGGAAGCTTCAGGATATTGATGTTTCCTGTAAGCAGCCCCTCCAGGACGGAAAAGGCCGGCAACCCATCTGCGTTTCCCGCGGCAATATGAAGGAGCACGCCCAGAGGCAAAATCCTCTCCGTTACTTCGTTTTCTCCCCCTACCGGGGTATATTTCAGCACTTTATCATAGTCTTGGCCAAACTCTTTTTTCAGGCGGAAGCGCAGCGCCTCTCCGGAAAACATTCCCCGGGCCATCGCAAGGTAGCTGTCGGCGAGTTCTTCCGGAATGCCCGCTTGAGCCAGGGCAGAGGAATAGAGGGATTTGTCCAGGGTGTTTACCAGTTTATCGCAGGCGTTGATGACGACCTTCGGTGTTAAAGGCGGTTTGGCAAGGGTCTCCAGAATCCGCTCGTCCAGAGATTCCAATACACTGTCGCAGTCTTTTGTATCCAGGATTTTGCCGTCAACCAAATTCATTTCGCATCCTCCTTCAACGCCCCTAAGAGCTCCGCAGCGCCTGCCGCACAGGTCTTGATATCGGCAAGTCCAACCCGTCCGAGCACCTCAAAATACGGGGTTTTTATACCGCAGCCGCATTCTTCGCCCGGATGTAAGATCGCTAAGTCGTCGGTCATTACGCTGGTAAACGGCATCGCGGTCAGCATCGGCGTGAGCAAATTCAAAATCCCGGGCGTACCGTATGGAACCGGCTGAAAGTCCGTGTCCCTAATGATCACTCTGGAATAAACCGGCACATGGAAGTGATGATTAGGACAGTCAAAATACGCGACCGGATGCTCCACCGCGCCAAAGAACTCACGAATGCGGTCTCCGCCGATCCCCAATATTTCTTGGGACAATGCATATAATGTTTTTTTGTCTACCTGCTCCGAAAAAAATTGTTTCCATCCTCCGGCCAGCATCACCAGTGACTTCGGGTGCAGGTTCAGACGAATTCCCGCTTCCTTGAGTTCTTTCAGCAAGAACATGAAGTAGGCGGGAAACCCCATGAAGCGGACGGGATGACCGCTTTTTTCATATCTGATGAGCGCGTGCTTCAGGCCATCCAGATTCAGCCTATATTCTTCACCGGTATCTTTAAGGGCGTATTCCCGGTGAAGCGCCGGAGCAGCATAGGTGGTGGCGTACGCCGTCTTCGCCGCTCCGATTTGATTGCGCCTGGCCGGCTCATATCCCAGAATAATATAGTTGGTCGGCCTGAGGGAAACAAGTTTGTGGGTAAAAAAGGTCCCCAGGATCATCCCCAAGCCCCGCCAGGACGAGGACCAATCCAGCCCCATCCGGCTCACTTTCCCGCTTGTTCCGGAGGTCGTGGAGGCAAACATTAATTTTTTACCGGTGGAATAAAGCGTGTGGTTTTTCAGGAACAGCGTCGGGATAGGCGGAATTTTATATATGTCTTCCACCGTGCGAACATTTTCCGGAGAAAACCCCTGCTGTTCCAATATCGCCGCATACTCCGGGCAGTGCGCCTGATGATGCCGGACATTTTCCAGGATCGCCTTAAGAAAAAGAGGATGGGTATTATCCGCGTCATAAAGCTTGCGGTGATAAAAAAGCTTTAATGCTGAATCCATTTCCGCAGCACCTTCTTCTATACCGTATCTTAGAAATATTATACCATGCGAAAACCTGCTCACGCGGAGCAGGTTTAATTTCTATGGAGCGGGTGATGGGAATCGAGTTGCGCTCCATAGGAGCGTAACTAATTGATTGAACATGGGACTCACGCCCCATACCCCTCGGTGGGTTCGATTCTACCATCTATCTAATAAATTAACCTGCTCACGCGGAGCAGGTTTAATTTCATGGAGCGGGTGATGGGAATCGAACCCACGCCGCCAGCTTGGGAAGCTGGAGTTCTGCCATTGAACCACACCCGCTTATTAGATTTGCATAGATAATAATAACTTAATTTTGGGGGTTGGGCAAGTACCCTGTGCTACTTTTTAACATAATGAAGCACACAAGAATGCCTGTTGAATATATTCTATTTTTGGCAGGCAAACTAATAGCAGCTTAAAGACTATGTTCATTAAACGGAGGAAGAATGCAAATGGAAAACAATATTCCTGATTTATCAAGCCTGCCTTTGAATACCTTGGAGCAAATCCCCACGCCCAACGCGGACGCCCAGGAAATTATAGCGCTGGTTAAGGAGTCCGGTCGTACCGTAGGCTATAAGCTCTCCGACGGCCGCATCTTAAATAAGCCCCAGGCCCTGGCGCTGGCCAGACAAGGCGGCATTAAGGGCGTCGGCATCGCGAAAAACCAGGGCAATGAGTATTTAAAATCCCTGCCCGACTCAAGCGAAAACAACAATTTAGGCAACCTCCCCTCCATCACCCATTGAATCCCGGACTCAGCCGATATTAAATGCCATGCGGTTTTGGCCCGCACGGCATTTATTTTTTAATAAAACCCAGAATATCCCGGCAGGCGCTCTCCCTGCAATCGCAGGCGTTGCTGAAGATCTGATGGCAGCCGCCTTCATAGTATTTAAGCGTACTCTCTGCTTTTATTTTACTCTCGATATAGGCCGCGCTTTTGGGTTTGACGCTTTCATCGTCGCGGCATTGCAGAATCAAGGTAGGGCATTTGATATGCTGAAACCATTCCTTACCCTTGGCCAGGATGTGTAAGAATTGCAGGCCGGAACGCACAGGCGTGCGGGCAAAGGCTCGCTGATAATAGCGGATATGGTCGCGCCTATTTTGCCGGAGATCTTGCAGAACAGACTTAAGGATTACCTGGACATTCCAGAAATATACCGGGGTGTTTACCAGCACTATTTTTTCCGCTTGATATTTGTTGGCAAGGTATGTCGCAATCAGCCCGCCCATAGAAAAGCCAATCAGGGTCACAGAATCGTATTGGCGGGTAATTCTCCGGAAAGCCCTGTCCGCAGAGCTGAGCCACTCCAGATACGTGGAGTCTCCCAGCTCTTTTTTGCTTACGCCATGTCCGGCCAAAAGAATGGTTTCCACAGTTTGATTGTTTCGTTGCAGAAACTCTTTTAAATAGGCGATTTCTTTAAGTCCCCCGCCGAAGCCGTGGATGATTACGCAGACGTTATTCATCTGTGCTCAGTCCTCCTTGTTTCATACCGGCGTTGCCGATGGAAGGGGGGGTTATTGTTTCCCGGCTTTCAGCACAGGCATATCGCACCGGTGTAAAATCCCTTTGGACCAGGCAAAGCAGACGAGCCCGGCCAGCAGTTCCCACAAGGCTAACGTTGTCAGCCCAATCAAGATACCGCCTTCTCCCAGAAAGTTAGCAATGACGATAGCGGCGACGAGCCCGGGCAGCATGATAAGACCCACCGCCAGGGTGTAAATCAGAATTAAGATCCCCTCGCTGATATCCGCGCCGGTCCAGCGTAAGAAAAGGTAATTGATGCCCAGCAAAAGAAAGGAGAACAAGGTATAAACGATGATGACGGCAGCAACAAGTAGGGGATCCTCCCGCATAATCAGACCGCTCAGGGTGAAGACAAAGAGACTTTCCACCAAGACTTTCAGCACGATCTCCAGATTGCTCCAGATGATTTTAGTAAAGGAGTCCTCCGGAATCAGGTAGAGATAATGCATATACAGTTCCCTCAAGCCCCGTCCCGTGCCGATCAGATAAATCTGTATCCACATCAGAATTTGCAGCAGAACCAGCATCCCGCTGTTGCGAAGAAGAAAAGACGCCAGGACCGCGCCCCCTGCGATAAAAAAGGAGGTCCCTCCCCACAAGCCCAGACGATTGGCCCGGAAAGACTCGCGCAGATGCTTATAAAACAGAGTGTTTGCTCCCCAACCGCTGATACCGGTCTGGGTCAAGCGAATTTTTTTGGTGGAGTGCGCTTCCGTATTCACCTGGCTTTCGGACAGGAGCCGTTTCTTCTCAAAAGCGGTTTCCGAGGCCACCAGCACATCCTCATAATAGTCGGGATTGCTTAAAGCAATGTAGACCATGAACAGCGCCCCGGTCAGTAAAATCATACCGAAAAACAAAAGCCCGCTTCCCAGGTTGCCGCTAATCAAGGCCACTGCGCATTCCGCAGCCCAACCGGCCACCGGAGTCCAGGAAGAAACCGGCGAACGCAAAGCGCTTTCCAATGCCGTCAGGATATTGCCGCTTTCAGCAAAACGGACAGCGAGATAAGCTGCCAACGGCAGGAAGGCCGCCACAGCCATCATCCTGACGGCCATTTTGCGGGCCGGTTTCCCGTTGGTCAAACTGTAAATCAAAAGAGAGATGACCTGAAGAAGGCCAACAGCCAGAATAAAACCTAAAAAGACCAGGAGTATGCCGTCAAACCCCAGGCCAAAATTCGTACCCAGAGACTGGCTTTGAAACAAAATAAAAAATCCCGTCCAAAAAGCCATCTTCGCCATGCGGATGATGCCATACAGCAGGATTAAACGGGGGTTGACGGGAGAAACAAACAACAAGTTCACATCATTCATATCAAAGATGACATCTCCGTTGGATAATCCCTTTTTCACAGCTATAATCACAAAAATTAAGATAAACCCGAAAAGCAGCCCCTTGAGCCAGATGATATCCTGGAAACTGTCCGCTTTCTGGCCGGTAAACAAAGAAAGGATAAAGAATCCGCCGATCATGACAACAATAAATATCCACAGAGCGAGCTTGGCCGGTTTGCGCAAGATTTCCAGCAGACTGTTTTTAGCGCTCCTGACAAGCACGAAAACCAGACTATTCATCGTGTCTCCTCCCGGCCGTTTCCTTCCGTGATCTTGAAATACAGGTCTTCAAGGCTTTGGCCGGATTCGAGTTCGACCCGGCGGCAGACCCGTTCGATCCTGCCCCGGACCATGATATAGGTTACATCCCAGTTTTCCTCCATACTTTCGATCATATGGGTGCTGATGAAAAGGGCGCAGCCGGAATCCCGCAAATCCGCAATAACCGTTTTCAGCTCACGGATACCGTGGGGGTCCAGGCCAACCAAGGGCTCGTCAAAAATAACGGCCCGGGGCTGGGGCAACAGCGCACAGCAGACGCTGACCTTTTGCTGCATTCCTTTGGAAAGCTCCTTGCCGAGCTTCTTTTTTTTATCATCCAGCTCAAAGCGGCGGAGTAATTCTTCCGCTCGTTCCTCCCACGCTTCCAGCCGGTAGGCTTTGGCGATGAACTCCAGATGCTCGGCCACCGTCAAGAGCGGATAAAGCACCGGGTATTCCGGTACATAGCCCAGCAGCTTCTTGGCCTCGATGGTGTGATTGTCATATCCGCCGATGGTGATGGCGCCCTGATAGCGCAGCAGACCGCAGATAGATTTGATCAGGGTGGACTTGCCTGCGCCGTTAGGACCGAGCAATACGGCCAGTTCGCCGCTTGCCACCGACAGGGTGATGTCGTCGTTGGCTAAAAGTTTTCCGTATTTCTTGGTCATGCCTTGAACATTAATCATGGGTATCCTCCCGCCTGATAAAACGCTATATATTCTCTTTGTTATTGTATAACGCCGGCCATTATTTTAAAACCACACCTTGCGGCGTGGTATCTAGTCAGACTCTTTTCATCCGGAAATGGTTCCGGTATTCAGAAATTCATCCGCATCTTCATAGCGGATATCGATTCCGCTACCGCCCTCAGCGTGAATACTTTCCAGATTGGCGCCGTCTATGATTTTCCCGTCTGTGCTGACAATGAGACGGTATTTGCTCTCTAGTGCATAGACCATAATTAAATAATTCAAATTAGAACTGACATTCGCTCCTTTAAAGCCTTTGAAGTCTTCAAACGTAAGCTGATCACCTTTGTGCGACAACACCCGGACATCATCAAGCGTCATTTCCGCTCCTTGGCTTATGCCGGAAAAACCGGGTTCATTTTCATTTGCTCTCAGCCAGGCCCAGCCTACCCCAACGGCAACGATAAGCAGGACGGCCGACAGCCGTGCCCAAAACTTTTTAGACATTTTATAAAAGGACTCCTTCTTCCATCTTTACCTTAATCAGACCTCATTTATGCAGAAATTGTTCCTTATATCCGGAACTGCAGGTTGAAGGCGTCCGATTCCGCCTTATCCAGGCTTTCAAAGACAGGATCGAAGATGAATCTGCCTTTTATCCCGGATAACGCGCCATCATAAAGGGGAAGGGCCATAAAGGCGTCAAAGTTCTGACCATCGGCGGTGGTGATGCCGTATTGGGCGGCGTTGACAAAGCCAAAACGAGGGTAGTAGCCTTCATGACCGAATATCAGCACCGCACGAAAGCCCATTTTCTCCGCTGCTTCCAGAGAGTGTCTGACGAGGGCAGAGCCGATGCCTTGGCCCTGACAGGCGGGCAGCACGCTTAAGGGCCCGAAGGTTAAGGTTTCCCAAGTTCCGTCTTCCCCGTTTATTTTACTTTTGCTGTACATAATATTTCCGACTATTTGGCCTGCCCGTTCGGCCACAAAATCCAGCTCCGGCACAAAAGCCGCCGCATCGCGCAGCTTATGCGCCAGCAGAGCCTCGTCTCCGCCCGCGTGCGGGGTAGTCTTGAAGGCTTCGTAGGTAATTTTTTCTACGGCTCTATAATCTTCCGGACGCTCCAGGCGCAGGATTATTTTCTCCATTGGGCTTCCCCCCCTATTATTCAATCCAACCACTTTGCGTTCACTGCGCTCTTTATCTTCGATGTCAACATCAAGACCAATCTTTTTAATGTTTCTTCGCTCATATCAATTGGTTGACTTCTAAACACACTCATCCCTCTTCTTTCTTTATTTCCAGGGATACCGATTTTTATTTTCGCTCATCATTCACTGTCTTTTTCTGTAACATCTGCAAGAAGTCTGGAGAAATCAACTGCATTCTTGGAAGTTATAACCGGTCGGCCAGTACGTTTTTCTGCTTCAATTCTGGCAATACCGGCGACCTCTCCTCCGCTTCGTGCTACATTCTTGTTTTCCTCAAAAGTTTGAGGTTCAACTTCTTTTGATATTTCTGTGGTCGCAGCTTCGCCTAGCATATTCAGCACCAGTTCCAGAGTGGACATATTATCGCGCAGATTTTCTTTCTTTAAGCCTTTGAAATTCTTATACTGGCGGGTCGTCATTCCAGCCCAAGCTTTCGTAATTTCATCGGTTAGAATAGCGTATTCAGCGCCCTTCTTAACTCCGTGCGTATTCCACTCAGCGGTCAGTTCATTGCGTACGCGGATAGAGAGTAACCGCTGATGAATCCAATCCTCGCTGTACCCTTTTTTTAAATATGTTCCCAACGCACGGTCAATCGCAAGTTCCGGATCAATAGTCTCATTCATGCGTTCATTTCCGACTCTCGCCAGCCACATCTTAAATGGCTCTGCTTTTGGAGACGGTATGGACTGGATTATACGCAAAAGCTGTTCAGTATTAGCGACGTCGGTTAATCGTTTTTTGCCATCTTCTGCGGTCATTTTCAACTGACTACAATTTGTAGTCAGTTGATTACCTTCATTTTTCAGGCGCACTTTTAAAACACTCCAATATTTTGCAGCTGTCCGCTGAGATGCTTGATCTGTTAGAACCGCAATAACATCAACGATTGAAAAATACCATTCCTGTTCTTCTTCATTCCAGGCTGTTCGTACTCGTTTATCCTCGAACAATTGAATTTTGTCACCGCCCATTTTTTATATACCTCCATATTATCTTTGCTTTTCTATTCAACATCCCGGAAAATATTTTCTGTGGTCAGTTCTAATCCTGGAAAATGGAACGATTTCACGATGCCGGGATGGTCGCATTTATTTAAATCAACCTGTTCCTTATCGGCAAAATAATACTGAACAACCGTTTTCTTTTTAGGGTCCACGATCCAATACTCGCTCACTCCGCCGGTTATATAGACATTGAGCTTTTTAGTCTGGTCACGGCGCCTGGTTTGGGGTGACAAAATCTCCACCACCAAGGCAGGTATCCCTGTGTAGCGGTCGCGCTCATTGGTCTGCTCTTTGTAATCACAAGAGACGAGTATATCCGGTTGGACGACATTCTTACTTTCAACTTTTTCGCCCTCATCATTAATCTCCATATAATCAGTTTCCAGCGTAACATCAAAAGGCGCCGCAAAAACCCGGCATTTCTTACCGGCAAACCAACTTATCATATCTGTAATCATATTCATGAGTATAATTTGATGCTTCGTCCCGGGCGCCGTCAGCAGAAACACTTCGCCATCAATGAATTCATACCTGTCCTCATTGCCTTCGGTTATCCTTAAGAATTCCTCATAGGTAACCCGTTTGCCTGAATAGGTATACGCGGCGCTGCCTTCCTTCACCAAAAAATAATCATCCGAGGGGTCCCTGTAGCTGCTCAGTTTGGCGATAATCCGGTCGTTTTTGGTGATGAAGATGGCCTCTTTCTCACATTCTTTCAGGTATTTTCCGAAGGCATTCTTCATATCTGTGGCACTGACCTTCATACAAGCACCTCCATAAATAAATTATGGCTATATTGTATCAACAATATAGCCATTTTAAAACAATATTTAGCTAATAATTTTGTCTATTTGACGGTTATTGACCTCAATCGCTGCAATATACCCTGACGGCGTCGCGCAGGAAGACTGCACAGCCGGGTGCGATCTTATCATAATACGCAGTAAAACGCGGGTCGTCAACATACATTTGGGCAAGCCCCTGATGGTATTCTTTGCTGTATTGGTCATAATAACAGCACAGCCATTGCCGATGGAGGTCACAGGCCTTTTGGGCCAGGACGCTTGCCGGATCGCCTTGCTGAAACGCTTCTTTCAGGGCATCCTGATACGCCTCGGCCAGTCGCTGGGCCTCATCGTATTGTTCCTGGGTCATGCCCCGCAGCTTAGCGTTAGAGTGTTCTACCGCTTCCTCACCGTATTTTTGGCGGATTTCCGCCCCATATTTTTCTTCATTTTCCGCAATCAGCTTTTCTTTAAAGCCTGCAAATTTTTCTTGATCGCTCATATTCATTTCTCCCTTCAATGATTTTAGCGTTCTTTCCACATTGGCAATCAGCGTATCGATTTGCCGCCGCCTGGCCTGCAATGCCGCCAAATGCTTTTCCATAGCCGTACCGCTGTCAAAGTCCGGCGCTGCAAGAATGGCTTTGATTTCATCCAATGGAAAGCCCAGCTCCCGGAAAAAGAGGATTTGCTGCAGTCTGTCCACTTCCGCTCGGCCGTAAATGCGATAGCCGTTGGAGCTGACCCGAACGGGCGAAAGCAAGCCGCACTGGTCATAATAGCGTAGGGTCCGTGTGCTGACGCCTGCCAGCTGCGCCAGTTTGTTGACGGTGTATTCTATTGAAATCACCTCCTGTGACGATAAGCATAAACTATTACGCTGCGTCAATGTCAAGCAAATATAAATAAAATGTAAGAGGACGGCTCTTCGATATCCCAGAAGAACTGTCCTCTTGCTCTCACTTTTATATTTTCAGCAATTCCAATTAATTTTAGCCGGATTCTCCTCGTTTTCCACAGCCACCAAACGAAGAGCGGCTTCCATTTTCGCGCATTCCTCCGCGGCAAGGCTCTCATAAACTTCCCACTTTTCATCCGTGCCCGCACGGTCATAAGCAATGGCCAAAGCTCCGTATAAAGGAAGGGCGATACAGTGCCGGGCGCTGTGAATGGTCGAAGCGCACTGCCCGATGGCCCGTGCCGCTGCTTGGGCGGCGGGGCTTCCCTCCGCTTCACGGGCAGCCGCATGACAGGCCAGGATCAGCGGCTTGGCGGCGGGCAGCTTGGTCTTCCCCTCCAGCCACTCCCGGGCGGCCTGCAGCGAGGCTTCAGGGCGGGTGTCGCCGGGGAAATCCTTCCCGTATATCGGCAGCAGGTGGCGTTCAGCATAATCAAGACACCAGTTGGCCAGGGTTGTCTTGCTCTGGGTTTCAACCAGCCGGACCAGAGACTGCAGGTACGGCGCATCCCAGTTATTCAGCATTTTTCGCGGTTTAGGCATAGTTTACCCTCCTTACGGTATCCGGCAGACGGCCCGGACAGGACTGGCTTCGGCCGCAAGTTTCAGCGGCAGGGCGACGACCTCGAATGCGGGAACAGACAACAGCTGATGCAGATTGGTGAGATTCTCAAGAATAAAAATATCCTGGGAGAGCAGTTTCTTATGGAGCGCGTAAGGCGCTCTGTCCGGCGAGGGGGTATCCATCCCCAATATTTTTATTTTCTTCCCGATCAGGAAATCCGCGAGCGTGTCGTCCACGACGGGATAGTCCCTGAAATAGTCCGGCTCATGGAAACGCACATCCCAGCCGGTATATAAGAGGACGATATCCCCTTCCCGGATATGGCTTTCATAGGCCGGCTTCATCTTCAGCACAGATTCCCCGCGCATATCCAGGAGAACGCCGCGCTCAATAAAACGCTCCGGCGGGAAATCCGCCACGGTGCGTGCATCGTCCAGCATGTGCCCGGGCATGTCCAGATGGGTCCCTGCGTGCAGGCCGGTCTGCAGGAAATAGGCGGTGTAATTATCATTCATATAATTTTTCAACGGCGTCAGGCGTACCGGTTCGTCGCCCGGAAAGACGGGCATATCTTTTTTCAGTACATGAGAAATATCAACCAGTCGCATGGGACTTCTCCTTAATAATATCGTTAATGTCAACAAAGAACGTATCCACAGAGGTTTTTCTGTGGATCGTCTCTGTTTACTATTTGACCTGTTTCATAGAGAGTGAAATACGCTTTTTCGGCATATCCACGGCCAGTACGCTGACTTTAACCACATCTCCGACGGAAACCACTTCTGAGGGATGGCGGATGAATTTGTTCGCAAGCTCGGAAATGTGGACAAGTCCATCCTGATGCACGCCGATATCTACAAACACGCCGAAATCAATGACGTTGCGCACCGTACCGGTGAGAATCATGCCGGGCGCCAGGTCTTTCATGTCCAGCACATCCGTGCGCAGCACCGGCTTGGGCAGCTCATCACGCGGATCACGTCCCGGCTTCATCAGCTCTTTAACGATATCTTTCAGTGTGGGGACGCCGACACCGCATTCCTCCGCGGCCTTAGTTTCGCCATAATCTTTGACACGTTCCGGAAGCCCGGAAAGGCTGCCTCCGGACACATCCTGAAGGGTGTATCCGCACAGGGCCAAGAGCTTCTCCGCTGCAGTGTAGCTTTCGGGATGGACGCCGGTATTATCCAGTATAGCTTTGCTCTCGGGCACACGCAAGAAGCCCGCACATTGCTCATAGGCCTTTGGGCCAAGCTTCGGCACTTTTAAAAGCAGCTTACGCGAAGTGAAAATGCCATTTTCCTCACGGAAGCCGACAATATTTTTGGCTGTCGTGGAGTTTAATCCGGAAACCCGCTGCAGCAGGGAAGGGGAGGCCGTGTTGACATCGACGCCCACAGCATTGACACAATCTTCCACCACGCCGGCAAGCGTCTCATCCAGCCTTTTGGGCGGCATATCATGCTGGTACTGTCCTACACCGATGGCCTTAGGGTCAATTTTGACCAGTTCCGCCAGTGGGTCCTGCATCCTGCGGGCGATGGAGGCGGCAGAGCGCAGATTGACATCATACTGGGGAAACTCTTCCGCGGCCAGCTTGGACGCGGAATATACCGAGGCGCCCGCCTCGTTGACAATCATGTAGCTGACATCCTTCATTCCGGATATAAGTTCGCAGACCATCTGCTCCGTTTCCCGCGAAGCCGTACCGTTGCCGATGGCGATATGTTCAACTTTGTGCTTCTTGATAAGCTTTCCCAAAAGAGAAATGGCTTCGTTTTTCTGGCGCTCGCCAAAAGTGGGATAGACTACAGCGGTATCCAAAACCTTACCCGTGCCGTCTACCACGGCAACCTTACAGCCATTCTTATAGCCCGGATCGAGTCCCATGGTGACATGGCCTTTGATCGGAGGCTGCAGTAAAAGGGGCTTTAAGTTAAGTGCGAAATTATATATCGCTCCATCTGAAGCTTTGTCTGTCAACGCGCCACGCATCTCCCGCTCCAGCGACGGGAAAAGCAGACGGTCATAGCCGTCTTCGGCTGCCGCCTGCACAAACTCCGAAGCTTTCGAGCCGGGCTTGACGAATTCATGCCAGACCACGCTTAGCGCCGCAGCCCGGTCTATTTCCAGTGAAATTTTCAGGCATTCCTCTTTTTCACCGCGGTTTATCGCCAGAATCTGATGTCCCTGCAACCGAGAGAGCGGCTGGATAAATTTATAGTACAGACTGTAAACCGAATCTTCCTCTTTGGCGGCAGCCGAGCTTAAATAGCCTTTGCTCATGAAGAGCTCGCGCAATCTTCGTCTTACCTCCGCGCTGTCCGCTACAATTTCCGCGATGATGTCGGAAGCGCCCGCCAGCGCGTCCTCCGCAGTCGCGACGCCAAGTTCCGCATTGATATACTCCGCGGCAAGCGCGCTTAAGTCAGATAAGTCACGGCTTTGCTCCAAAAGTGTCATCGCCAGCGGTTCCAGCCCCTTTTCTTTGGCAATGGAGGCGCGGGTGCGGCGCTTTTGCTTATAGGGCCGATAGAGGTCTTCCACCTCTGCCAGGGTCTTAGCCGCGTCTATTTGGGCTGACAACTCCTCTGTAAGTTTATCCTGCGCGGCAATCGCCTTCTTCACCTCTTCCCGGCGCGCCTCCAGGTTCCGCAGGTAGTTCAGCCTGTCCGCCAGGTCCCGCAGCGCCGTGTCGTCCATCGACCCGTGCATTTCCTTGCGGTAGCGGGCGATAAAAGGAATCGTATTGCCCTCATCGATGAGGGTGATGACATTCTTGATGTGTTCCGGATTTTGCTTCAATTCCTGGACCAATATACTGATAATGCTATCCATAGGTACTCCTTTATAATTAATTCTCGGGCTATTTTATTATAAAGCCGCAAAGCTGCAAAAGAAAAGATTTAAACCCTCCCGGGTTTAAATCCTTAAGAGTAACGAAGAAAATAACGGGGTTAATTATAAAAGCTTCAGCTTTGTATAAGACTTAATCAGCTCTACGCAATTTTCCCAGCCAATCCGGTAGCTGTTGAGCACCAGATCATAATTGGTCGAGTCGGTCCACTTCCCGCCGCCTGTATAGAATTTATAATAGTCGGAGCGGTATTTATCGGTCCTGGCAATCAACCGGGCTGCTTCGGACTTGCCGACATGCATCTTCTCCATGACGGTTTCAACACAGACTTCTTTCGGAGCTTGTATATAAAAGCTGACCACATTGGGATAGGAGCGCAGGATATAATCGGCGCATTTGCCGATGATGACGCAGGATTCGGTTTTGGCCAGCTCCCGGATAATATCCGACTGAATGTTAAACAGGTTTATATCGGAAATAAAGGCGCTGCTGGCAGGCGTAATCGTTGTGGGATAAGGAATTTTCTTCAGCTGATTCACGACATAGCTACCCCTTAACTTTTCATCCACCCGGGCAAAAAGAGACTCGTGGATGCCGCTTTGGTCGGAAGCCATTTTTAAAAGCTGGTATTCATAGCAGGGTATGCCCAGTTCTTTGGCCACTTGCTCACCGATCATTTTACCGCCGCTGCCAAAGCCTCTGGCAATGGTGATCACATAATTATCCATTTTCTCGCCTCCTTCATGGGATGACTCTATCTAAATTATACCATGAAGAGGCGTCATAATCATAGAACCACCGTTTCATCGGCCGCCTGCCGTTTACGCAGCTCCGCATATTGTGACCAGGTAAAGAGGATGACGCCGGCCCAGATAAGTGAAAAAGCCGCCAAAGAAGAGAGGTCAAAGGGTTCTTTGAAAACATAGATTCCTAAAAAAAGCTGCAGTGTCGGGGATATATATTGTAAGAACCCCATGATGGTGAACGGCAGCCGCTTCATGCCTTCCGCATATAGAATCAACGGCGTTGCCGTGATGATTCCGGAGAGCGCAATCAGGAGCCAGAACATCCCGGGGAGGTTCCCCGTAATGCCCGCTCCGCTTGTTTCAGCGATAAGCAAGTAAATCAAAGAAGGGATTCCGATGACCAAGGTTTCAAAGCCCAAGCCGGAAACCGAATTGAGTCTTGATTTCTTTTTGAACAGACCGTATACGGCAAAGGATACGGCAAGTACAAGGGACACATAAGGGATTCTGCCATACATCAATGTTTTCAGTATAACCCCGGCCGCTGCGAACCCAATGCTGATTTTCTGAATAAAGGTCAGGGACTCATTGAAAAACAACTTCCCAAATAGAGCGCAAATCAACGGATTGATAAAATAGCCCAGGCTTGCTTCTATCACATAGCCATTATTAACACCCCAGATGTATACAATCCAGTTCAGCGAAATAAATACGGCAGGTATAATAATCCTGGACCATTCCCGTCCATCCTTGAGCGCGTTTAAGAATTCCGGCCATTTTTTGGTCAGGGCCAGCAGAATACAAATAAAAACAAAGGACCAGACTACCCGCTGGCCAAAAATCTGATAAGGGCTGATGGCGCTCACAAGCCTCCAATACAGAGGCAGCAGTCCCCATAAGATATACGCCGACACGCCAAATGCCAAACCCTTTATATACGCTTTTTTGTCCAATTTTTCCACGACCTAATTTTTTATATTTTCGCTATTATACAGCAGAATGCTCCGATATTTCAACTTGTTTTTGGCAAGCCCAAAAAAAGACCCCACGGCTTAGACCGTGCGGCGTTTGTTTTGTTTTAAAGTTAGTGGCGGAGCTGACGGGAGTCGAACCCGCGATCTCCTGCGTGACAGGCAGGCATGTTAGGCCACTACACCACAGCTCCACATATTATTCAAAATTGGTGGGCGATGACAGGATCGAACTGCCGACATCCTGCTTGTAAGGCAGGCGCTCTCCCAGCTGAGCTAATCGCCCCTATGGTGACCCGGACGGGAATCGAACCCGTGTTACAGCCTTGAAAGGGCCGTGTCTTAACCGCTTGACCACCGGGCCATAAAAATGGTGAGCCATCCGCGACTCGAACGCGGGACACCCTGATTAAAAGTCAGGTGCTCTACCAACTGAGCTAATGGCTCTTGATAAAACAAGGTGTAACCTTTATTTTTGGAGTCACACCTGTATATAATAACAGGATACTTTCGGTTGTGTCAACAAAAAAATCAGGCAAAGATTTTTTCCCGTACAATGGTCTGCTCACGTTTCGGACCAACGGCGATAATCGACGCCGGCACGTGAATCAGTTCACACAGTCGCTCCAGATAGACCTTGGTCTTAGCCGGGAGATCCTCATATTTTTTGACCAAGGAGGTATCGCTCTGCCAGCCTGCCAATTCCTCATAGATGGGTTTGCATTCGGCCAGAACTTTCAGGCTGGCCGGGAACTCCGTCAGAATCTCCCCGCGGTATTCATAAGCCGTGCAAATTTTGATCGTCTCGAGCTGGTCCAAAACATCCAGCTTGGTGACGGCAATGCTGTTTAAGCCGTTAATTCGCGCGGCATAGCGCAGGATAACGGTGTCCAGCCAGCCGCAGCGGCGCGCCCGACCGGTAGTGGTGCCGTATTCCTGGCCCTGCTCCCGGATAAATTCACCCACTTCCCCGGACAGTTCCGTGGGGAAAGGTCCTTCCCCCACCCGGGTGGTATAGGCTTTGACCACGCCGATGGTCTTATTGATTTCGCTGGGTCCTACGCCCGCACCGATGCAGGCCGCCCCGGCCACCGGATGGGAGCTGGTGACGTAGGGGTAGGTGCCGTGATCCATATCCAGAAGCGTTCCTTGGGCGCCTTCGAAGAGAACATTCTTTTTGGCAGAGAGAAATTGATGGATGATGACCGAGGTATCGGTGATATATTTCTCAATTCTCGGCAGATAGCCGCGATACTGCTGAAAAACTTCCTCAAAATCGAACCCTTCGGTATCGTAAATCTTCTGCAGAAGATTATTTTTTTCTTCCAGGTTCCGTTTTAAGCGGGCGGCAAACTCCTCTTCATCCAACAAATCCACCAGGCGCAGGCCTGTCCGGGCTGCTTTGTCCATATAGGCCGGGCCGATGCCCCGGCGTGTCGTCCCAATCTTATTGGCGCCCTTGCGTTCTTCTTCCAGTTCATCCAGGCGGATATGGTAAGGCATAATCAGATGCGCGCGTGAGGACAGCTTCAAATTCTCCGTGGAGACGCCGGACTTTTCCAGGTAGTCCAGTTCTTCCACCAGAACCTGCGGGTCTATCACTACGCCGTTGCCGATAACGCAGGTGTTGCCGGGATACAGAATTCCCGAGGGAATCAGGTGCAATTTAAATTCCCGATCATCGACCACGACGGTATGGCCGGCATTGTTTCCTCCCTGATAACGGACCACCAGGTCCGCTTTTTCGGCCAAAAAGTCGGTGATTTTGCCTTTGCCTTCATCTCCCCATTGGCTGCCGATCAATACAACTGCGGGCATTATCCATCACTCTCCTCGATACTAGTTTGTCCTGATTAATCCGGTGTATGATATTTTTCCAGATTCACAAATTTGGTAAATTCTTTGATGAAGCCCAACTCTACGAAGCCGGTAGGGCCATTGCGGTGTTTGGCCAGGATGATCTCGGCGATGCCGGGCTTCTCGGAGTCGGGATTATAGTAGTCGTCCCGATAAATAAACATGACCAAATCGGCATCCTGCTCCAGGGCTCCCGATTCGCGCAGATGGCTTAAGGCCGGCCTTTTTTCATGGGTCTGTTCCACGGCCCGGGACAGCTGGGAAATAGCGAGGATCGGAATGTCCAGTTCCCTGGCCAGCGCTTTTAAGGAGCGGGAGATCTCCGATATTTCCTGCTGCCGGTTTTCATTTCTGCGGCTGGAGACCTGAATCAGCTGCAGGTAATCGATCACGATCAGGCTCAGACCTTTTTCGGCTTTGAGCCGGCGGGCTTTTGAGCGTAAATCCAATACGGTAATCATGGGATTGTCGTCTATGTAAATCTGCGCCGTCGACAAGGGCTGGGCGGCTTTGGTCAACCGCAGCCACTCCTCATCCCCCAGGCGCCCCGTTCTTAATTTGTGCTGGTCGATCATTGCTTCCGAGCTGATTAATCTCTGCACCAGCTGTTCCCGTGACATCTCCAGGCTGAAAACCGCCACGGGCAGCTGGGCTTTGGCCGCCGCGTTATAGGCGATATTCAGGCCGAAGGTGGTTTTCCCCATGGCCGGGCGAGCCGCCAGGATAATCAAATCGGAATTCTGCCAGCCGGAAGTCATCCGGTCCAAATCCGTAAAGAAAGAAGGAACTCCCGTAATATTGCCTCTTTGAGAGGATAAATATTCAATCTTTTCCAGGGTGTCGTTCAAGACCTGTTTGATGGAGACGAGGCCTTCCGAATTCTTATTTGAGGCAATATCCAGAATCATTTTCTCCGCATTGTCCAAGAGGATTTTAGTCTCTTCCTGGTCCTCATAACAGCGGCTGGTGATCTGGGTGGAGAAACGAATCAGCTTGCGCAGAATCGCCTTTTCCTCCACGATTTCGGCATAGCGCCGCACATTGGCCGCGGTCGGCACCGTATTGGCCAAGGTGGCGACGTAACTGATTCCGCCGACTTTTTCCAGGTTGTTGCTCTTACGCAGCTCTTCCGTGAGCACAATCATATCGATGGGTTCGCCTCTGGCCTCCAGCGTCTGAAAAACACCGTAAATAAGCTGATGGGCTTCTTTATAAAAATCCTCGGGCGCCAGATTCTCCGCCGCCGCGTAAACGGCTTCCCGGTCAATCATCATGGAGCCCAGTACAGCCTGCTCCGCTTCCAGGTTATGCGGCGGTATCTTTTCCAGTAAAACACTCATTCTCTCCCCACCTCACGCCAAGGCTTTCTTTTAAAAAGCCGTTCATTCCGCGGTAATCTGCACTTTTATTTCCGCGGATACCTGCGGGTGCAGTTTAATATGAACCAGATGTTCACCCAAGGTTTTAATGGGCGCTCCTATCTCTATTTTCCGTTTATCGATGTTCAGTCCGTGCAGCTTTTCCAGGGTCTCACCGATATCTTTGGCGGTAATGGCGCCAAAAAGACGCCCGCCTTCCCCGGACTTCACTGCGATATTTAACTCAATTTTATCCAGCTTTTCCTTGAGGCTCTTGGCCTGGGCCAGTTCTTCGGCTTTTTTCCTGTCTTCTCCGGCTTTTTGCCGCGCCAGTTCTTTCAGGTTCTTCTCCGAGGCTTCGATGGCCACGCCTTTGGGCAATAGGAAATTTCTCGCGTATCCTTCCGAGACATTGATAACCTCGCCTTTTTTACCGGTACCTTTAACATCACTGATTAATACAACTTTCATCCAGATTCCCTCCTCAACTCATACTTTGGCGTAAAACCGGTTCTCCAACACTTGCCGCAGGCGTTCTTCCACAGCGGCCAGGGAAGCGTCAACTCTCGCTGCGGCTACATTATAGTGTCCGCCGCCGCCTAGTTCTTCCATAATCTCCAGGACATTGATCTCGCCATTGGAACGGGCGCTGACGGCCACCCCTTCATCATAGGGCCAGAGAACAAAAGACGCGCTGATGTTACCGATATTCAGCATGCTATCCGCCGTCTTGGCCGCCATCAACTGCGCGTCGTGGGTTTTTTCCGGATACGAACCAAAGGCAATTTTACCATAGAGTATCTTCATATTGCGGATCACTTCGGCTTTTTTGATCGCTGTAGCGGTATCATCGCTCAACAGCATCCGCACCACTGCCGGGTCCGCTCCCCTCCGGCGCAGCCAGGCGGCTGCCCCGAAGGTCCGGGCTCTCGTCTGCAGCATAAAATATTTCGTGTCCACGGTGATTCCTGCCAATAAGGCGGTGGCTTCCGCCGGAGCAAGGGACACTTGCCTGCCCAGATGCCGCAACAGTTCCGCAACCAGCTCCGAGGCGGAAGAAGCCTGGTCGTCCAGATGGATCAAGGAAGCGGGAATTATTTCTTCACTGCGGCGGTGATGGTCTATAATTACCGTCTGCGCCGCCAGTTCCGGCAGCTTTTTACTGGGCAGGAGCGAGGGTTTGTGGGTATCGACAATCAACAAGAGCGTCCGGTCATCCATTTTAGCTTCGGCCTCACGGACCTTGATCATATTTCCCGGGAAATCCTCACTCGGGTATACCTTCAGCAATCGTTCCAGGGCCTGGTTATACTCATCAATAATGATCCAGGCCTTTTTCCCTGAACAAACCGCTGCCCTGGCCAAGCCAAAGGAGGCGCCCAAGCTGTCGTTGTCGGCCATCTCATGCCCGGCAATCACAACCTGGGTCGCTTGCCCGATCATCTCCCGCAGGGTCTGGGACATTTCTTTGCTCTTGTCTCGCTTATAGTACATCCGGGGACACTCCCTGTACCGGGTTTTCATCTTTAGGTTACCCCGGAAAAGCGCCGATAATTAAAGAAGAGGTCCACCAAACCGACAACCGCTAAAGTAATTACGGAGTACGGCGCCAAGAAAAAGATAATGAGCGGCAGCATCACCCGGGAAACCAAGTCTTCACCCAGGTATTTGCGCAGAAAGAAACAAAGGGTGGAAAGTCCCAGCACAAAAAGGACAACTACATAGATTATCACAATATTGCTGCCTATTTTGCTTAAAGTCTCCATGCCCCAATGCATCCCGCCCACATTGCAAATCAGGCCGGCAATCAGACCCCAGATAATCCACCAGGGCAGACGCCAGAGACGAAAAGGCGGGAGGCTGTTGATCTCAATCTGAAAGCGGCGCAATATTTTCTGAGAAGCAAAGAAGGTCAGAAAAGCAGAAACCGCCCCGGACAGGGCAAACATACCCGGAAAGAAAAAAGTGAAGGATTGGAAATATCCCTGCATGATTTGCCGGACGCCTTCTTCAGTGACGCCCTTTTCCGGGTTAATTAAGCCAATATCCTTATACATCTGAATGGTTGGTTCAAGGGCTTCCTGTAATTGGGAAGCAATATCAAGGTTGTTGATTCCGGTAATGATAAAGACCAGATAATACAACAACAGCGTCGAAACCATCATAATCGCCGCACCCGAAAACAAGGCCGCCCCCGCCTTCCAGCCGCGGCGGAAAGCAATACCGTAAATTACCGCCAGAGAACCGATTTGAATAGCCGCCATGATGGCGCTAACCGGTCCGGCCAGCATAAATATCAGCAATGTGGCCGCTGTCAGAGAAACCAGCCCCGTCATCAAGCCATGCCGCACAATTACCAGCACGCTGGGAATGGTCCAGACAAAAAAAACCACGAACTGCATCAATGGAATATACAGCCCGGCTGCAGCCAGGATAGCGGTAAATACCGCCATCAGTCCTCCCTCTGCGACAGCCCTGGTTCTGGAAGAGACATTCACTTATCCGGTCACCTCTTCAAATCTAAATAGCTTTTTAAAGAAGACAGGTCTTTATATCCTTCCTCCAGCGGGTGCCCTGCCGACAGGAGCTCTGTCGTCTTCTCACAGACACGCATTTCCAGCTGTCCGAAATTCAAACCTGTTCTTTTCAATAATAAATAGCAGTTGATGATCAAAAGCGCCAGAGAATCCAGGATGCTCTCCGCCTCGCCCTTCAGGAGCGCTTTGAACAGACGGGATAAGGAACCTACCAGTTCCGCCTTGGTCCACTCCAAAGCCTCTATGTTTTTAACGATATCGAACTCCGGTCCCGGCATGATTTCCTCCCGTTTCCCAGCTTATTGTTTACCCCATAATCTATTCTACTTAAAAAAACAAAATTCCTTTATCCGCTGACGCAAAAAAATAACAGGGAGCCTAAGGCTCCCCTTTAATCAACTGCGTATCTATTCTGCTGTAAAAGGCAACAAGGCGACATTTCTGGCTCTTTTCACGGCTATGGTCAATTGGCGCTGATGCTTGGCGCAATTGCCGGAAATGCGGCGAGGCAAAATTTTGCCTCTTTCCGTAATGTATTTGCGCAGCCTTCCCAGTTCTTTATAATCTATATGTTCTACTTTATCCACGCAAAAACTGCATACTTTTTTGCGCGGGCGACGACCCTTGTCCTGTCTCAAAGCGTTCCCTCCTTTGACCTAAAATGTTTACCTAAAAGGGAATATCATCTTCGCTGAATTCGACTTCACTACCCAGTCCTTTAGCGGCTGCAGCGCCGGAAGATTCGCGCCGGTCCAGAAAGCGGACATTTTCGGCGATGACTTCCGTCATCCAGCGGCGTTGGCCTTCTCTATCCTCATAGCTTCTGACCTGCAATCTGCCGTCAACAGCTACCAGAGAGCCTTTGCCGATAAAATTGGCGCAGTTTTCCGCTTGCTTTTGCCAGACCACAATCGGGATAAAATCGGTTTCCCGCTCACCCTGCTGATTCGCTCTGGAGCGGTCCACCGCCAGCGTGAACGAAGCCACGGCAGTACCGCTTTGCGTATAGCGCAATTCCGGGTCTTTGGTCAGCCGGCCGATTAAAATTACACGGTTCAGCATAATCACACCACCTAATTGGCTTCCGGATTATCTTTTAGAATAATCATGAAGCGGAGTATATCGTCAGTAATCTTCATAATCCGGTCAACCTCGCGGGCTGTTGCTACCTCACCCTTAAAATTGACCAAGATGTAGACACCTTCACGATAGTCTTTGATCTCATACGCCAGACGTCTTTTGCCCCATTTGTCGGCAGTCACGATTTCTCCGCCGTTATCGGTGATTAACGCATTGAATTTGTCAATCACGGCTTGGGTTTTTTCTTCGTCGAGATCCGGTTTGATGATGTACATCAATTCGTAGTTCCGCATCTTGAGTCTCACCTCCTCCCTCTGGTCTATGGCTCCATTCTTTAAAATGGAGCAGGGACGTTACATCAGCAGATTATAGCACAAATCCTTCTTTCATGCAAATTATTTCCGCTAATGGGAGGTGTTCATTGTTCTTCGGCAGGAACTTCCGGCCCTCTTTCGACTAGCTTTTTAACTGATTTTTCGAAATCAGGGCGGGATAACCAAACCTGCCGGGCGCATTTGATGCATTTAAGACGAAAATCCATCCCGGTACGCAGTACTTCCCAATCATCATTGCCGCAGGGATGTTTCTTTTTCATTTTAACAATATCGCCCACATAATACTGTCCCATTATATCACCCCTTATCCCGGTTTTCCGCCAGCCGCCTTTTTTCAGCCAGCTCCACTAAAACGCGCCTGGCGCC
>JAVEYA010000026.1:0-26612 GCA_034003745.1 Clostridia bacterium | reverse complement strand
GGTTTGTTTGCTCTGCCGGAAAACACAAAAGCTGCCAGGGTTTAAGGATATCCAGAGAGTAGGCTTAAGATAATTAAAGTGAAATCCTAAGAAAATACAAGCATTACGGAGAAATCAAGAGTTTATTAAAGGAGGTTTATGAAATGATTGTAGTGTTCAAAAACAGCACTTGTGAAGAAAAGCTGCAAAATGTCGTCAAATTGTTGCAGGACAAGGGTTTCGTCACCGAAATTATCCGCGGTACAGAAAAGACCATTATCGGCGCAGTGGGCGACAAGTCCAGACTGATTGACATCTCTTTAGAAGCCCTGGAAGGCGTGGAAAAAGTCCTCCCCATCCTTGCGCCCTATAAACTGGCCAGCCGCGAATTCAAGCCGCATGACACCGTCGTCACTGTCGGCGGCCTGGAAATCGGCGGACCGGAAATCATCGTCATGGCCGGTCCCTGTGCCGTCGAAAGCAAGGAGCAGCTCCTGGAGAGCGCCCGCATCGTCAAGGCCGCAGGCGCCCAAATTCTGCGCGGCGGCGCTTTTAAGCCCCGTTCCTCCCCTTACTCCTTCCAGGGCTTGGAGCAGCAAGGTCTGGAGTATCTGGCCGAAGCCCGGGCTGAAACCGGCCTGCCTTTTATCACGGAAGTAATTGATACCGCCAGCCTGCAGCTGGTAACGGAATACGCCGATATTCTGCAAATCGGCGCCCGCAATATGCAGAATTTCTCCTTATTAAAAGCGGCAGCCGAAACCGGCAAGCCTATCCTCTTAAAACGCGGTATGTCGGCCTCCATCGAAGAATGGATCCTGGCCGCAGAATATATTTTAAAAGCGGGCAATCCCCAGGTCATCCTGTGTGAACGGGGCATCCGCACCTTCGAGACCTATACCCGGAACACCTTGGATTTATCGGCTGTTCCGGCCATCAAGCATCTGACCCACCTGCCTGTTATCGTCGACCCCAGTCATTCCACCGGCAACTGGCGCTGGGTTCAGCCCATGTCCCTTGCCGCAACAGCCGGGGGCGCCGACGGCCTGATCATCGAGGTGCACCCGAATCCGACGACAGCCCTTTGCGATGGCCCGCAATCCCTTTCGCCGGAAAAATTCCAATTGCTGATGCAAAGCCTGGCGCCTGTCGCTCATGCCGTCAACCGGGAGCTGAAGATATGAAAGCCATCGCTTATCTGGGGCCGGAAGGTTCCTTCTCCCAGCAGGCTGCCCTCAAACAGCTGGAAGCCCTGCCCGGTGATCCCGGCTGTCTTCAACCTTATCCTACCATCGCCGCAATATTGACGGCAGTCGATCGGGGGGAGGCCTCCTTGGGCATTGTGCCCGCCGAAAACTCTATTGAGGGCTCCGTGAATATCACCCTGGATTTGCTGGCAAATGAACTCAATTTGTATATCCAAAAAGAAATCATTCTTGCCATAACACATCATCTTTTGAGCTATACCCCCTCCTTAGTCCAGATTCATACCGTGCTGTCTCATCCGCAGGCCCTGGCGCAATGCCGCCATTTTTTGCAGGAGAAATTGCCCCAGGCCGAGTTGATGGAAACTTCCAGCACCTCCGAAGCCGTCCGCAGACTCGACCCTGCTGTCCCGGGGATAGCCGCCGTGGCTTCCTGGCATTCTCATCTGTGCTATCAGGTTCCGGTGGTTGCCGAAAACATCGGTGATTTTTCGCCAAACCAGACGCGTTTTCTGGCAGTCGCCAAGGAGCCGGACTTACGGCAGAACACCACCAAAACTTCTTTGATCATCAGCATGGAAAAAGACCGTCCGGGCAGTCTCTACGAAGCCCTGGCGGCCTTTGCCAAAGAAAATATCAATCTGACTCGTATCGAATCCCGGCCGGCCAAAAAAGAACTGGGCAATTATATCTTTTTTATCGACTGTCAGGCCGGGTATGACCATCCGGGGCTGCAAAGGGCGCTCACTGCGTTAGCTCCCAGGACTTCCATTAAGAATCTGGGTTCGTACGGGGAATTGACGTAATGATCCTGCCCTTAAGGTTTGCTTGTGGCCAGCTCCCAAAAAGCCTTCGTAGTATTGCTGAGATAGCTGTCCTTTAAAACAGCCTTATATAGTTTGCGTTTGATGACAAATTCATCGCCGGGATAGACCTTTACCTTGCCCAGCGTTATCGCGTCTTCCGCCGCCCAGCGGGAGACGAAACCGATGCCCAATCCGGCGGCAATCATATTGATGACCGCCTGGGTACTGCCTACTTCCATTTTCGGCGTAATGATCTGCAAATTCAGTTTTCTTTTCAAATTCTCCTCCACCACCCTGCGCGTCCCCGAGCCCTTCTCCCGTAAGATCAGCCTGTCCAATGGAAAGGCAGGCCAGCTTATTTTTTTAGTATCATCCGGGGAGACCAGTAAATACAGCTCATCCTCCTCAAAAGTTTCCACGGTCAGCTTGGGGTCCAGGGGTGAAACACCCAGAAAACCGATTTGCGCCTGCCTGTTTTTTAAGGCTGCCGTCACTTTATCCGTATCGGCAATATTCAGTTCAACCTGTACGCCGGGATATTGGCGTTGAAACGCACCGACCATTTTAGGGAGAATATATTCTCCGGGCAAAGTCGAGGCACAGATTAGCAGCCTGCCCCGCTGCATCTCTTTTAGTTCATCGATGGCCTCCAGCGTTCGGGTATAATGCTCCAGTATTCTTTTGGCCTCGGGATAGAAAATCTCCCCCGCATCAGTCAGGAGGATCTCTTTTTCTTTACGCTCGATCAGTTGCGCTCCCAGCGCATTCTCCAGTTTTTTAATCTGTATGCTCAAGGCCGGCTGGGTCTGATAGAGCTTCTCCGCCGCTTTGGTGAAGCTGTTTTCTTCCACCATCGTAACAAATGCCGTCAGGTTTCTGAAGCCGATCATCACTTCATTCAATTTTTGCTCCTCCATTTTATCTCATAAATATTTTTTATGATTTCATAAGATAATTTTATAATAAAAACTAAAATCCGCAAATGATTATTTGCGGATTTCGCTTAATTGCTAAAATAAATAGAGCACGTAATGATCTGGCTTGGACTGTTATGCATAGCCGGACCACCCATAACAATCGTTCGTTCGACCATGCAGGATACCCTGATGAAACATCTCATGCCTTCGCCGGCACTAAGCACCCTGCATCATCTTAGCTCGACCCTGGATGACAGGTTGGGCTCAAAAGAGCATACCCGCCACACAGAATCTTCCCTCCGGCTCTATATAAGCCTTAGCGACCTATATAAAACCTTTGGCCGACCCATACCCACCCTCATCATAAGAGCGCGCATGAATCTTGGCTCAACCATTACGTACCCTTGCTATTAATTTAACCGAAATATTTTTTTATATGCCCGCCTTTTTATGGCACTTTTTAAAGCTGCTTAGCTGATCTCATCGAATTCCTGCAGTTCCTGCCTGGAAAAAATCTCCGCCAGATTCAGCAGGATAATCAGCCGTGTATTTATTTTGGCGATACCGGCGATGGCCGCATTGGTTCTGGCAATAACCGGATTCTTTTCGATATTGGTCTGGTCGATGTTCAGGACTTCAGAGACTTCACTGACCATAATGCCGATATCAGATTCGGCAGTCTCGACAATAATCGTTTTCGTGTTATCTCCGGGTATAAAAGGCAGTCCAAATTTTGCGGCAACGTTAATTACGGGAATAATTTTGCCGCGCAGATTAATGATACCCTCCATATATTGGGGAGCATTCGGTATTTTGGTTAATCCGCCGTAATTAATAATTTCTTTCACTTCAGCCACAGAAAGAGCATATTCTTCCACACCCAGCTTAAACACCACTGCTTGCTCAACGGCCATCGGCGCTTCCCTCCTCGAAACAGTACGAAATTGCCTATATTATAGCATTTTTATTCAATTTATGACAATAGTACTATAGTGTCTTTATACGAACCCATTTGAATTCAGCTTCCAGGCCCGCCGGCGGGACATAAAAACCCTCCACCCGTCCCTGTTGAACATATGCCCGGGTATAGTCATACAGGGGCAGGACAGGCAGGTCAGCCATTAAGATTATTTCGGCCTGCTGCAGCGCCGTCAGGCGCTCTTCTTCCGTCAGGGAAGTCCGGGCCGCTTTAACCAAGGCGTCATAGTGCGCATTGGACCAACCGGAAGTATTTTGTCCCAGGCGAAAAACAAAGCTTTCCAGAAATTCCGCCTTCTCGTCATAATCAACAAACCATCCCGCCAAAGCGAGGTCATAATCCCGGGCCAGCAGCCGCATTCTTCTTGCTTCCGGGTCAAGGGGCGTAATATTCACTGTAATGCCCAGCTTTTCCTGCCACTGGTTTTTCAGATACTCCGCCAAATAGAGATGACTTTCTTCAGCAGCTACCAGCAGTTCCAGCGCCGGAAATGATTCCGCCGTAAAACCTGCTTCCGCCAGCAGCCTTTGAGCTTCCGCCGGGTTATTATCCGGCGCCGGGTTTTCTGCGGCAAAGTGGGGAATCAGTCCCTGGGCGGGCCTTTGCGCACCCCGCAGGATTTCCTCAACCATCTGCTTCCGGTCCAAAGCCAGCGACAGCGCCTGGCGCACGCGTTTATCCTGCAGCGGAGTTTTGGCGGTGTTAAACTGGTAATAATAATTGGCCAGCAGCGGACTGACGAACAGCCTGTTCTCTTTCTGCTGCTCTTCCAGTTCCGCCTGCGGAACCGTTAAGGTCAAATCAAGGCGGCCCTCTTCAAACATCCGCCAGGTATCCTGCTTTTCATTGTCGAAATAACAGACGATGCCCGGCAGGGACACATTTTCCGCATCCCAGTACGCGATGTTTTTATTTAAAACCAAAGCGCCTTCCGGCGATTGCTCCGCCGGAATAAACGGCCCGTTGGCAGCCATATTTTCTACAGCAAAGTACGCCTTGCCCAGTTCCTGGACCAATCCTTGCGGCAGCGGGAAAAAGACCGGATGCACAAGTTTCTTAAAGAAAGCCGTATCCGGCTGACGCAGTTCCACCACCAGCGTAGCTTCATCCGGGGCGTAAACAGACACTTCGTCTGCCGTAGCGGCAGCGCCGTAATAATCCTTCGTTCCGGCGCGATGATATCCTTCGGCATTTTTGATGTCATACAACAAATAAGCGTAGGGGCTCCTATTTTGTGGATCCAGCGCCCGCTTCCAGGCAAAGACAAAATCCTGCGCCGTAACCGGGGACCCATCCGACCAGACGGCGTCTCTGATTTTAAAAATATACTTCAGGCCCGCTTCTTCCATCGACCATTCCCCTGCCATAGCCGCTTCATAAGTCCCGTCAGGCTTTTGCCTGAGCAGGCCTTCATAGACAGCGCCTAGGAGCTGCCTGCCCGCGGCATCCTGAACCAGCGCCGGGTCAAGGGACGCCGGCGCCTCAGCCAAACCGTAACGTAAAAAAGAAATATATTTATCTTCCTGCCGGCATCCTGTGAGCGAAATCATAACAAAAAGTATTAAGAATATGAATATATGTACTTTGGAAAACGCTTTATTTCCGGTCATTACGCCTGCTCCTTCCGCTGATTCAGTAAGTCACTACTATCCTATATCATAACGATTTATACAAATATGGTAAACAAGCACTTTATCCCAAGCATACCTTAAAAGAGGATTATATTGTATAATAGAATTTGAAGTATCAAAATGTTTTTATCCGTGTAGTCTCATCGGTATTCCATTAAGTCATATCTGAGGTGTAAAAGTAAGATGATTGAAGCAAAAAGACTCTCAGCAATACAACCCGGTATCTTTTCCGAAATCGGCCAACTGATTAAAGAAGCCCAGGCCCAAGGTCTGGACATCATCAATCTGAGCGTGGGCAGCCCGGATATGCCTCCGCCTCCCCATGTCAAGGCTGCTTTGCTGCAAGCTATTGGGGATGACGCGAATTATGGCTATACCTTAACGGAGGGTATTCCTCCTTTGAAAACGGCGATTGCCGGCTGGTATGAAAAATATTATGGCGTAACGCTCCATCCGGATGAAGAAATCCTCTCCCTGATGGGTTCCCAGGATGGCATTTCTCATCTTTTTTGGGCGTTGACCGGCCCCGGGGATATTGTGCTCGTGCCTGACCCCGGTTATCCTATTTATTACGCCGCTCCTCTTTTGGCCGGCGCGGAGCTTTATCCCCTGCCGCTGCTGGAAACAAACAGCTATCTTCCCGATTTGGACGCGATCCCCGCAGACGTCCGCAAGCGCGCCAAGGTCATGATTCTGAATTATCCCAGCAATCCTTTAGCGGCCACGGCTGACCGGGCGTTTTTTGTCAAGGCTGTCCGCTTTGCCTTGGAAAATAAAATTATTATCTGTCATGATTTTGCTTATTCAGAACTGTCCTACGACGGTTATAAAAATACCAGCTTCCTGGAAATTCCCGGCGCCAAGGAAGTGGGCGTGGAATTTCATTCCATCTCCAAAACATTCAATCTGGCCGGTCTGCGCCTGGGCTTTATTGTCGGCAATGCGGCCATAATCGATGCTTTGCGGAAAATTAAAAGCAATATCGATTATGGAATCTTCCGCCCTATTCAGCTGGCGGCGGTCGCCGCGCTGGAAGGTCCGGACGAATGTGTACGGCAAAACGCTCTGGCCTATCAGGAGCGCCGCGACGTCCTGCTCGGAGAGTTTTCCCGGTACGGCTGGCAGGTCCGGAAGCCCCGCGCCTCCATGTTTGTGTGGGCGAAGCTTCCTGTTCATTTTCCTTCTTCGGTTGATTTTGTCCGCCGGCTTTTAAAGGAAACCGGTGTGGCCATAGTTCCCGGTACAGCCTTTGGCCCTTGCGGAGAAGGCTATGTCCGCATCGGCCTGGTACAAAACAAAGAGCGCTTGCGGGAGGCCGGACGGCGTATCGGCGAATTTCTCGCACTTTCATCTCAGGAGGAAAAATCATGAGTAGGGAGCCCGACCTGTCTGCAGGAAATGAATCCTCTTTGCGCAATAAGATTTCCCGGTACATTAAGACGCAGATTATCAACGGCAATTATAAACCGGGGGAGAGCCTGGTGGAATCGAAGCTGGCCGAAGAACTCGGCGTCAGCCGCACCCCCATCCGTGAGGCTGTACGCCTGCTGGAGCAGGAAGGCCTGGTGGAAACAACGCACAACAAAGGCGCGGTTGTCATAGGCATCTCCAACAAAGATGTTGCAGATATCTACGCCATCAGGCAGCTGGTGGAAGGGTTGGCGGTACGCTGGGCGGCGGAACGCATTAACGAACAGGATAAAAAAGAACTGAAAAAGATTTTCGATTTGATGGAATTCTATGCCGCCCGGGGCGATGTGGATGAAGTAGCCGACCTTGACAACCAGTTTCACCATATCATCTATGAGGCTTCCGGCAGCAGAATCTTAAACCTCACACTGAGCAATCTGCATCAATATGTGCAGCTGGCCCGGCTGGAATCCCTGCAAATGCCCAACCGCCTGGACAAGACCTTAAATGAGCACCGCGCCATCTTGCAAAACTTTCTGGATAACAAGCCCCTGGAAGCGGAAAAAGCCGTAGTGGAACATGTCCGCCAGGCTTACTTAAATATCAAAGAAAAAAGTAAATAATAAAAAGCAGACGGTACGCAAAAAACGTACCGTCTAATTATTGATGGGTTTTGTGCTTATCAACAGGCTCATTTCTGGTAACTTATGACTTCCAAAAGCGCCGCCTCCGCGCTCTCAATATGCTCCCTGGCCACTCTCTGCGCTTTCTCCGTGTCACGGCTGGCGATTGCCTCCACAATCTCCCGGTGCTCATCCAGGGCAAACTTCATCCGTCCGGGCACCGCCAGGGTGGTGGTCCGGAACCTCTGCACCTGTTCTCTGAGCTCTTTGACCATGGCCAGGAGGCGGTTATTCTTAGCGGCGCTGAAAATCATCTCATGAAACCGGGTGTCCACTTCAATGGTTTTCAGTAAGTCGCTGGTCTCAAAGTGATTGGCTTCCAGGGCCAGATCCCTCTGCATTTCCTCTATTTCCCCATCCGTAGCCCGCTGGGCAGCCAGGCCTGCCGCCAAAGATTCCAGCGCGCCCCTGATTTCAAACACCTCATTGATATCCTTGACCGATAATCCCGCCACATAAGCGCCTTTACGGGGAAGCATCACCACATAGCCTTCCAGTTCCAGCTTGCGAATAGCCTCTCTGACCGGCGTGCGGCTTACACCCATTTCATCGGCCAAATCCATTTCCATGAGCCGTTCTCCGGGTTTCAGCACTTGATTGGCAATGGCATCCCGCAGCGACTCGTACACCATTTCACCCAGCGGCCTGAAGGAATCGAGTTTAATCCTCAAGGAAGTCCTTTCCGTCATACCTATTCCCCCAATTTTCTAGTTTCTGTAAATTTGGGTCTTGCATAAAAGTATAATACATCCAGAATCATTGTCAACCGGATGCTTACCGGCTGGCAAAATATTCGATAATTTCCCGCCGTCTGACAATACCGATAAAAACCCCGTCGTCATCGACCACCGGCACAAAATTTTGCGTTACGGCCAAATCAATCAGGTTTTCCATGTTGGCGTGAATATTTACCGGCTTATTCTGTCTAAATCTGGGCACTTCCGCGAGCGGTATTTTATGCGTGTTTTCAAAGCTTAAGCCGGGGGTGTTTTTTATTTTCCATAAAAGGTCCCCTTCGGTCAGCGTACCGACATATTTGCCGTTTTCGTCCACCAAGGGCACAGCCGTATAACGGTGATATTCCATTTTCTCCAGAGACTGCCGCATCGTCGCGTTGGGTGACAAATGGACTACATCTTGTTTGGGTACAAGAAAGAAGGAAATATTCATTTGCTTAAAACGTCCTTTCGCCGGATTATTCTTTGCCCACGGCTGCGATGTAAATAGTGTGCTGCTCTTCATCCAGACCCAGCAGGGCATTGATTTCCTCGTCCTTAAATCCACCGAGAGCGCATGCCCCGCAGCCCACCGCCAGAGCGGAAAGATAGAGGTTCTGGCAAACATGCCCCGCGTCCAGCAGCATAAAGCGCATTCCCGCAATCCCATAGCGGCTGGTCATGCGGTAAATGTAGCCGGTCCATAAAAAGGAAACTGCGCTGTTTTTCATCGGCATTGGAGTTACACAGCAGTCGGCAATTTTTCCGGTCAGGGCAGCATCATCGTTTAGCAGGGCCAGCTTGTGCTCCAGGGCGATATATCTATACAGCCCCGGCTTTAAACCCTCCACGTTCTGCACCAGTAGGTATGTATTAAAGACATGCCGGCAGCCGGCGGAAGGCACCGTTCTGAACGTAACTTTACCTTCCTTGTTTTCTTTGACGCCTTGCGTGCACCATAAAAGGTAAGCCAACTCCGCCAGGGATATTTTTTCCGGGGAGAATTCACGCAGGCTTTTTCGGTTGACTATCGCCTGGGTCAGGTCATATTGGGGCTGCTCCAAGGCGGCAGGCTGCGGCAGATCGATAAACTGCAGGGCGTCTTTAACCGGCAGCTCCAGAACGGGTTTTCCCCCGCTCTCCCTTACCTCAGGGGTCCGGTCCTTACAGCCGGCAAAAAAATCTTTGGCTATTTTGCTCATGATCCTACCTCCATTTTGTATCTTTATGGCACACCCAAGTATATTATACAACAAGTGTCCGGCAACTTATTTCATGATATATTCCCTGATGACCTGGTCTATTCTTTCCGGAGAAAAAGACGAGGAAGCCGGATAATCTTTCGCCGCCGCCTTTATTTGGGCCTGGTCGTTTATTTTGATATACGCCTTCAGCTTATCTTCCCGTTCAATCCCCAAAGCCTGCGCCAGCAAGGTGATATAATTGACAATATCGTAGCTGAAGCGGTGCTCCTGACCCAGGAAAAATTTATGACAGGCATGACAGACATTCGCCAGGATTGCGGCGCCGGTGTCCGCTGCTTCTTCCATTCGTTCATCCCGCATCCGGGCCAAAATCTGTTTGTCATAATTCAGCGCGCCCAATCCACAGCAGACAGTACTTTCCGCATGCCGCGCCATCTCGGTGAATTCCGCTCGGGGAAGGCTCTTTAAAATCTCCCGCGGTCCCTTCATATCCAGCCCCGATAGTGCTGACTTACAGGCTTCGTGCAGGGTTATCTTTTGGGGAACAGGCTGCTTGAACTGCAGCTTCTGCAGGTTTTCCGCAATAAACTGCGGCAATGACACAACCTTATAAGGCAATGCATAGATCGGAGCAATGGTGACGGCAAAGTTGCACAGGCAGGTGGGGCACCACACAATCAGGGTTTCCGGTTCATAGGCCGCAATTTCCGCCAGCAGCTCAGCTGCGACCTCTCCCGCCCGGTCCACATCCCCGTTAAAGAGCTGTACCCGGCCGCAGCAATTGTTCAATCCGGGCAAAAAGGCATAATCGTCCGTTAAGAGGTCCAGAATATCCAGGGCGCTTAAGATCTTATCCGGCTGAAAATAGACGTTGCAGCCGGGGAAAAAGACATATTTGCTTTTCTTTTGCGGGGATTTGGTAAAGATTCCGGCATAATCCGCCTCATTTACCTGAATACTGGCCGCTACTCTCTGCGGCACTTCCGGGTCAGCCGGTTCATTATATTTCAGCGTTTTAATATTCTTTCTTTGATAATCCCATTTAATCAGCTCATTGATCAGCAAGGGATTCAGCCCTTTTGGGCATTTATCGGTACATTTGAAACACTGCAGGCAGGAAAATCCCCTGTCGTAAACCAGCTTATCCGCTGCGCCCCCTTCCAGGAACTTCAGCACTTTATCCTGATATTCCCGGGGCCGGGCCTCCTGCAAGGCTTCTTTTTGGACTGAACACAGTTCGTAACAGAGCCCGCAGCGAATACATTCCTTCAGCACCCTGCTGCGTTCTTTTTCATAATACTCCGTGAGCAGACGGGTTTCCACCGGTTCCGCCACCGCCGTCACCCCCTTCTTAATCTTCCTTCACGGTGGACAAAGTTATAATCGTATTCGTTTTCTTGACTCCGCTCATTTTCTGCAGTATTTCGGCAATATAGATTTCCAGCTTCTCGGTATTTTCCGCAGCGACCTTCAAAAGATAGTTGTATTCTCCGGTAATATGATGGCACTCCAAAATCCATTCGCTTTTGGCTACCGTTTCCCGAAAGACGCTCAGATACTCCGGAGAATCAAAAGCGACCAGGACATAGGCCAGAATATTTAAGCCCAATTTCTTTCTGTTCAGGCGCAGGGAGTATTGCCTGATAATGCCTTCATCTTCCAGCTTTCTTAAGCGTTCCGCCACTGCGGGGACAGACAGCAGGACTTTCTTGGAGATTTCCGAGCAGGTTGTGCGGCTGTTTTCTCTCAACATTTGAATGATTTTATAATCAATTTTATCCATAAACGCTCCTCTTGCTCTTGCTTTTACTTTTTAAGTATATTCTAGTCGAACGCTTAAATATTGTAAATATATCTGCGACATATCCTAATTAATTTAATCTTCTTTTAACAAACCGTATTTGAGGATTTCCACCAGCTGGTTCACCGCTTCGTCAAAATCCAGATTATTACTGACGATAAATTCCGGATTCAAAATCGTTTGCACGGAGGAAAGAACCAGGGCCGTCAGGATACGCGGATCGATATTTCTGATACGCTCGCCGCTGTTTTGCCTGAGTATGGCCTGAATCAGCAAATTGATCCGTTTCATCCGGAAATCATCGATCTTTTTCCAGAAATGCGGGTAATGCGTACGCAGGTCGCTGATGGTCAACGGGTTGATTATCCCGCGGCCCAGGGAGAATAAAACATTCAGAATTCCGCTGATGGCCTCTTCCGGCGTTCCGGCCTCCGACAACACCCTATCTATCTTCCCGCCGACCAGGAGAAGCATTTTATCGATGACAGCCTCGATAAGTTCCTCTTTACTTTGAAAATACCGGTAAATGGTCCGCTTGCTGACGCCGGATTTGGCGGCCAGCGCGTCCATGCTCACCCGATAAAAGCCGTGTGTTATGACCATCTCCTGATAAGCGCTGATGATCTTGTCCCTGATATCCATTTGATCACCCGATTCTTTTACTGAATTTTAAGGCGCTGACCGTCAGCATAACAACCGAGAACACCAATAGGCTGACCACCTGCCCCACCAGATAGGGGAAGCCGATACCCTTTAAAATAATGCCTCGGATGATGTCCAGATAATAGGTCAGCGGTATCAGACCGCCCAGATAATAAATGATTTTCGGCATAGCCTCCCGCGGGAATAAAAACCCGGACAGCAAAATGCTGGGCAGCATAACAAAAAAGGACAGCTGCATCGCCTGCATTTGCGTCCCGGCAATATTGGAAATGAAAATACCCAACCCTAAGGAAGCGGTAATAAAAAACAGCGTCAACAGGTAAAGCTCCAGGATACTCCCTCTAATAGGCACCTTAAAGACGATTACGCCAATCAAAAGCGCAATCGTAATCTGGATATACCCTAAAACAATATAGGGGATAATTTTGCCTAACATCAATTCATACGGTTTAATCGGGGTTACCATCAACTGTTCCAGGGTGCCCCTCTCCCGTTCCCGCACAATGCCCATCGAAGTCAGCATCACCATGGATAAAGTCACCACGATGCCCAGGATAGCCGGAACCATAAAATAGGCGGTGATTCCGTCGGGATTATACCAGGGACGGACCTCAACGGCATAAGGCGGCGCGGTCAGGCCCGTTTTTTTTGCCACTTTCTCCAGGGATTTCAGCATCCCGATGGAATTAGCCACAGCAATAGCCTGGTTGGAGACCATGCTGTCGCTAGCGTCCACCAGCATCTGAATGGGCGCCTGCTCCTGCCGCATAATCTTTCGGCTGAAATCCGGCCCAAAGACGATCCCCGCCTTGGCCCTGCCGCTCTCGATCATTTCGTTGACCTGGGCATAACCGTTGGCGGAATAAAGCACATCAAAATATCCCGAAGCGGAAAAAGCCTCTAAGATCTCACGGCTTTCCGCCGACAGGGACTGGTCGAAGACGACGGTAGGAATATGCTTCACTTCCGTCTGAATCGCATAGCCGAAGAGAATAAGCTGCACCAGCGGCAGCATAAAGGTCAGCGCAAGGGTGATGCGGTCGCGTCTGATTTGCAGGAATTCTTTGACCAAAACAGCCAGCATCCTATGCACTCTTTTCACCTGCTTTCTTTTTCTGCCTGGCCAGGGTGATAAAAACATCCTCTAAAGAAGGGGTGATTCTTCGCGGCGCCCCTCCGGTAAATTCCCCCAGCCGCGGCATATCTTCCTCGCCCTCCAGCAATACGTGCAAAAGGGAACCGTGCATGCTGCACTCTTTGACATAGGGGAGCTTTTCAATATCGGCAATTTTATCCATGGCGTCAGGCAAAGCCAATTCGCATAGAACCCCTGTGATAACATCCCTTTTCAGATTGCGCGGAGTATCTTCAGCCAAGAGAGCGCCACCCGCCAGAAAGGCGATCCGGTGACAGCGCTCCGCCTCATCCATAAAATGTGTTGTGACCATGACGGTAGTACCGGTCCGGGCCAACTCTTCAATCACCTGAAAGAACCTTCTTCTGCCGGTGGGACTGACCCCGCTCGTGGGTTCGTCTAAAAAAAGCAAATCCGGCCTGGAGATGATGGCGCAGCCCAGCGCCAATCTTTGTTTCCAACCCCCTGAAAGATTGCCCGCCAGTTCATGCTCGCGTCCCGCCAGGCGGGCCATTTCCACCATTTCTCCAGTGCGCGCGCTTCTTTCCCGGGCGGGAATATTATAAACGCCGGCATAAAAATTCAGATTTTCCAAGACGGTAAGATCGTCATATAAGCTAAATTTTTGCGACATATAGCCGATCCTTCTTTTGATTTTTTCGGACTGTTTTTCTAAATCAAAACCCAGAATTTCAGCGCTTCCCGCACTAGGCGCCAGAATTCCGCAGAGCATCCGGATGGCTGTCGATTTGCCCGCTCCGTTCGGGCCCAGAAACCCGTAGATTTCTCCTTGTCTGATGGAGATATTCAAATTGCTCACTGCCGTAAAGCTGCCAAAATGCTTCGTCAGATTTCTTGTTATGATTACTTCCTGCATTCATCCCACCTCTTCCGCGGCCAGCGAGACGAAAATATCCTCCATGGAGGGCGGGATGCGCTGCAAAGTCCCGGCCGCCGCTATTCCCTTAGAAAGAAGAGCTTTTTGAAGCAGGGCGGCGCTGTCGTGTGCTTTGCGTACCGCCAGATGATATTTATCGCCGTAAAAATAGGCGTCCATAACTTCCGGAATGCTGTTTAAGACCCCGGCGGCAACCAGGCCGGCCTCCAATTCAAACAAATCATACTGAAAATCCGCACGCAGCCGCTCCGGCGTATCCAGGGCATTCACCGTCCCCTGTTCCATAAAAGCCACCCGGTGACAAAGCTCCGCCTCGTCCATATAGGGTGTGGAAACTACGATGGTCTTTCCTTCCTTATTTAAGCGGTACAGAATCTTCCAGAATTCCTTGCGGGAATCCGGGTCCACGCCGTAGGTAGGTTCATCCAATAATAAAAGCCTGGGCCGGGTCACCAGGGCGCAGGTCAGGGCCAGCTTCTGTTTCATCCCGCCGGAAAGATCGGCAGCCAGCCTTTGTGTAAAAGGCTGCATATTGGTCAGTTCCAGTATCTCCTCGGCTCTTTGCCGGATAATGGCGGCGGAAAGATGATACAGGGAGCCGAAAAAACGGATATTCTCCATAACCGTTAAATCCCCGTATAAGCTGAAGCGCTGCGGCATGTAGCCGATGTCTTCCCTGATTTCGTCCAGACCGGAAGCCTTTTTAGCCATAATACTGACTTCTCCTTGGTCCGGAGCAATCAGTCCGTTTATCATCCTGAGTAAAGTTGTTTTTCCGGCCCCATCCGGCCCTACCAGGCCAAAAATCTCCCTTTCTTTGATATGCAGGTTAATCCCGCAGGCCGCGGGAACAGGACCAAAGCGCTTCATTAAGTCCCGCACGTGAATCATCGCTCTTCTCTCCCGCTAAAGACGACATCCGCCGGCATACCCGGTTTCAGAACGCCTTCTTCATTGCTGACGTTTATCTTGACCCGGAAGACGACATTGGTGCGTTCTTTTTTCGTTTGAATGGTTTTAGGCGTAAATTCACCCTTTGAGGCGATTTCCCCGACAATTCCCCTGAAACTGCCCTCCGCCCCACTTACCGTAAAGGACGCTTCCTGTCCCAGTTTAATGCGCGGCAGATCATCCGTAGGAATATATACCGCGATCCAGAGATTCTGCAGATCCGCCAGCGTCAATAGAGGGGCCCCCGGCTGAATATACTCCCCTGCTTCGTAATTCTTGCCGACAACAACGCCGTCCATAGGCGCGTAAATCTTCAAATCGTTCACCACAGCCTGAGAGGCTTTCAAGACCGCCTTGTTTCTCTCCACTTCCAGCCGGGCGGCCTCCAACTGTTCGGGCCGGATACCTTCTTCCAGCAAACTCAGCCTGGCCTCCGCCGCCGTCACCTTATTTTTGCTGATTTCACCGGCGGTCAGCGCTTTTTCATACTCCACCGCTGATACTGCGCCGGCCTCCGCCAGTTGGCGGATGCGGGCCAGATCGCCGGCGGCTCTTTTTTCTTCTTCCCTGGCTATGCCGACATTGGCTGCAGCTTCACGCAATTCCTGTTCCCTGGCGCCGGAGAGCATCTCCTGATAAGCAGCCTCCGCTTTCAGCACGCTCAGTTCATCCCGTTCCAACTGGGCAGTCAGATCATTACGGGACAGTTCCGCCAGGAGCTCCCCTTTTGTTACGCTGTCCCCGCTGCCGGCGTTGATTCGCTTAAGCGTACCGGCAATTTTGGCGTTTACCGCCGCCGTTGTGGCTTCAATCGTTCCGGAGGCCTCTATTGTATTTCGTTGGGACGATATATATTTGCCGTAACCCCAATAAAAACCGCTCAACAAAATCAAGACAAGCAACACTGCGGGGATGACCTTCTTTTTATTTATCATTTCCCTTCTCCCTCCAGTCCTTTCTTAGACAAGTATACTATGGTTACTAAAATAGTTTACCTGGTTTCATTGTAGCAAATCTCTAACAGAATTCAATAATAAAAAAATCACCTTTGGAGAGGTGATTTTTAGTCTGTTCTTTAGCTGACGCCTTTGAAATCCTGCCATCTGTCCCGGGCCAGTTTATCTAAAGAAGGCTCGATATTCTTTTCCAGGAATAATTGGGAAAACCATCTCTTTGCTTCCGCCATCTTCCCTATCCGTCCGGAGATCTCCCCCAGCAGATACAGGAGCTGGTGCTTGCCCATTTTCTGGGCGGTCCCGTCTCCATTCATATAAATAAACTCATAAGCGCTCAGGGCCTTGGCAAGGTGCTTCTCTTCCTCTTCTTTTTTGCCGGCAAAACGGTTAATCCAGGCCAGGCGCATCAGGAGCCCGGCAATGATTGCCCCGTTTTGGTCTGAGAGCGTTGCGCATAAGAGGGCTAGTTTATAGCTTTTCTCAGCATCGACAAGGCTTCTCTCCCCGCATAAATCCAGGGAGCCTGCCTTATCCAGATACGTTCTTTTTAAAATCCCCCGCTGAGCCGGATTGGGCGGAACAAAACTGTCCGTATAGGCAAAGCCGCAATGCGGGCAGACATTCACCTCATAGAAATAAGGGCTTTCCTGCTTATAATGACAGCAGTAGTCAGGGTCTCTTCTATCCAACATCAGCTTGCTCTGTCTGATTTTCTTGCCGGTGAATTTTTCTCCGCAGTACAGGCATTCATATTTTCTGTCATACAACAGACTGATCTCCTGATGATTTTCCATCGGTAACCTCCCGGAAACTCTGCAAAGCCGTTCTCTATGGATTTTACCATATCTCAACAAATACTTCCAGGTATTTAGTCCTAATTTTCCGGGAAATTTGTCGTATAATTAGTTCTCCTGACGCTGCCGCTTGATTTCCCGGCACAAAACGTTATACTCCCCGGCCAGTTTCCCGATCAGCCAGGCCTGCCATCCGGTTTCCTTGGGCGTGGGCGCGGAAGCCATTTTTTTACGCAGCAGAAGGCGGTCGATTGCCAGGATGTTCCCCGCCGTCAGGGCCAGAACAACCAAGCCATAGACCAGAAGCGGATGCCTCAGGCTTTGCATAAATCCTAAGAAATAGGTCACCAGTACAATCAAGCCTGCCTGCAGTCCCAGGAATAAGGCGACGTCCTTAGGCAAACCGAGGACGCTCTTTTTCTCACCGCGTTCCCTGGGGATGCCTTGATCCCGATCTGTCTTTGCGGCCGGATCCAAATAAAACTTTCTTCCGGCGCCCTCGGCCCGCTCCGGAAACAACTTCATCTGCGGCAGCTTTAAATCACGCAGGAGCTTCTTCAGCCCCTCCGGACCAAAAGCGGAGCTGTCCGGAAAATCCGCCAGGCTTTTTAGGAGAACCGCTTCCTGGGGGTTATGCGCTTTGGGAGCCATTCTTATAAGCGCTTCCATCAATGCCCGGAGCTTCGGATTTATCTCTCCCTCGCCCTGTAGCGGCAAATAAGCCAGCGCCACGGTTTTATTAGACGGTTCCAGAAAAACAAAAGACGGCTCCAATAAAAAATTATATGGAGATAATAAATAGGGCGCGCTGAGCTGCAGACACCGGAGCGTTCCTTCCAAGATCCACAGAATATCCTCAGGCGCAAGCGCTTCCGGAGCATATTCCGTCACCGCAACCAATCCGCCCAGGGGATAATATAGCTTCACTTCTCCGTTCAGCTTCCTTTTCTCCAGTGGAAGCAGCTGCGGATGCGGATTGGCTTTGATGATCCGCGCCTGAAAATCCAGGAGCTTCCCTTCTTCCCCGGCTTCAATTACCAGATACCGCCCGGCCAGTGTATTTATAATCTGCATCTTCATTCGTTCTCCTTTAAAGCATAGGGGAGACGGTCAGGGATTTTCAACAGTCTCCGGGTGGCAGACTCTGCATGGCGTATACCCTTTCTCCCTTGATTCGGCTACCGGCAGCGGAATCTTGCTTTTTTTCAGATAGCGGCAATCACTCAAATGATACCGTATACCCGTTTTAGTAACATATACCATAGTCCCGCGCTTCTCCGCGGCCTGTTCAAAAATTCCTTTTTCCCTGCGGAGGGGATAAATCCCATTGCCCCCGGATAGCCAGGCCCGCTCGGTTACAGCGCTTTTTAAGGGGAAGGAATTGCCGGATAAAAAAGGCAGCGGCAGTGTCAGGGTGTATTCCGCCTGAATGACCACGTCTTCCGGGAAAAAGTCAACTTCCGGCAGAAGGCCGGTTTCCTGATAAACCGTCTTACCTTTTTCTTTGGCAAAACCGGATTGGCTTTGGGGCAAATGGATCAACTCTATGGTAAGACGGGCAGGATCCAGCCGGTATGTCTCAAGATGACTCCCTAAGAGCGACCGGACCAGGACAGCGCCTCCCCGCTCCAGCAGATCATTGCTTAAGTCTTCTCCGCTTTCGCCTAATATGCGCAGCAGTAACTCCGTATAACGTTGCTCTCCGTCCCCTGCCGGGCCCGCCGGCGCCTCGCCCTGTGCCTGCAGTTCCTCCTGGAACTCCTGAAGAAGCGCCAGAGGATAGGAAACCGCCGCGACATCCCGGCCCGCCGCCTTTACCGCCTGGTCCAGCGCGGCCTGTACATAAAGAATTCTGATTATATAGAGGAAGAGTAGAAAAACAAATAAGAAAAAGGGGATGATGATAGCGGCTTCCACCGTCAGAGAACCTTTGGCCTTTTTTAGCTCTAGCCCCACCGCTGCCCCCTTTCCTCCTGCTAAGAACCATAGGAGAAAGTTGTCTCCCCTTCCAGACGGTACCTGTCCCCCTGCAGGCGCAAGAACCATAAATCAATCTCTGCGGCAGCCCGGACGATTCCCCGTGCTGTCAGAGCGTTTAATTGGAAATCTCCCGCCTGGTCCATCTGCCGGATATTCACCTGCATCAGCTGCCGCATCCGGTTAAGCTGTATTTCCTTATCCTGCAGCACTAAAAACAGACGCAGATAATCGGAATAGCTCAGTGTAACAGCGGACGTCCCGGGAAACAAAGGGACGGACTGGCCGTCATAAATTCTGACCGTCTCGGCGGAGGCTGCCGCAAAACCTTCCGTCAGCGCCAAGACCAAACGGGCCAGCGGGTCAGGCAGGGGGTTTTTCACAAAAACATCCATTGTGTTTACCGCGAAACGAAACAGCAGAATCCGCCCGAATACGGTCAAAAGATTGCTGAGCTCCGCATTATCGCCGACCAGGATATATTCCGCCTCTCCTTTATCCAGATAATGATTTCGTAAAGTGGATGAGGTCAGGTAGGTATACTTATCCAAAATATATTCGGCCTGATAAAGCTTGTCCAGGCTTTGCAATAAAACAGTCTCCAGTTCTTTATCCAGCGCATCCAGGTATTCCAGGATCCTGCGCCCTTCTTGCAGGGCCGCTCCTTCTTCCGGGGCAACGGCCAAGTCCCCGGCGAATAAAGAAATGGGCTCCGTTTCCCGGGAGGACGCATTGGCTGCCGAGAAAGTCCCGGCGCCAATCAGATCCTGTCCGGGCAATTCCTTAAAACTAAAATCCAGACGCAGACTGTCCGGGATATCCTGACGCGCCCTGTCTTCCCCTGGGGATAGGCTGTTTTTTTGTTGTGACGAAGCATTCCCATTTACAGCGGTTTCTTCCGCTAACGCCGTCGCGGCTGCCTGCTGTCCTAAATCCAGGGATTTGATTCCGTCCCCCGGCCTGCCCTGCCGCCAACCGTCCAGAAACTTCTCTCCCCAAATTAGAGGACCTTTATATTGCATATATTCGTGGATTTGCTGGCGTAAAATTTCGTCATTTAACAAACTGCCTGTCACATGTGTTTCCTTCTCCACCCGGATTTCATGAAAGGTCAGCAAGCGCAAAGCGCCGGGCCGGCCTTTTAAGTTCAGGCGCAGATAGCGCTCGATTTCTTCTTCCGGCATCTCTCCCCCATAGAGACCGAACTCTGCCGCCAGTCTTTCATGACAGCCGGCCATGGCCGAGCGCACAGCGGAATCCAGGGAAGTTTGGAGCATTTGCCCGGCGATCATTACTCTGGCCGCATCGACGAAGACTCCCGCCACAAGCAAGAACGCGGGAAAAATCAACGCCAGAAAGACCGTAACAGCCCCCCGCCTGTCCCTTAACAGCTTCACGGCGCAGCCGTCCTTTCCCGGATACGCTGAAAATATTCCAATCCCAGGTCCACGCTGCGGATATATTGAACCGGCTCCAGCAGCGTTGCCTCCCCCGTTCCAGTCAAGGTAATAAACTCCTCTCCGTCAAAGACAGCCTTGAGGCGGCCAAACGGCATGCTGTATTCCTGTACCAAAGTCACCCTTAACGTATTGCTCCAGAGCAGCTTATCCACTGTAACCCGGACCATCGTATTCTTCGGTTGGAGGACAAACCCCTCCAGGCTTTGCTCGATCCGTCTTTCTAATTCGGCATAACCGTCGGGCGCTTCCGTCTGCCGCATTAGCGCAGCTTCCCGGGCCGCCTCCACCGCTGTCTTCATTAGCACAAGCTTGTTATACAAGAGCATAAAGCCCGTCAATAACAGCGCCAGACTGAAGAAGACCGTAGTAAAGACCAGCATGATCTCAATCGTCAGGCTGCCCCGCTTATTCCCTGCAAATCCGGTAAACAGACGCCGTCTCATTGTCCCGGAGGCAGGGGGTTTGCCTTCATAGTCTCCAGTTCCTGGCCGAAGATACTATCCATGATGGTATCTACAAAATCAAAGATATACCCGCGGAAAATCAGGGCAATCCCCACCAATACCGCCAGAATAATCACCAGTTCCACCGTGCCCAGACCCTCCTCGCGTCGCAGTAGTCTCAGCGCTTTCACAAGCATCTCTCTTCCTCCTAAACATATTTTCTTCCGGGACAGGGGGACAGGTCCCTTGTCCCAGTTGGTACTACCAGCCTGTCCCCCTAAAGGCCTTGTAAGGCCAGCGCCGCCGGCGCCATCACAATCAGCAGCACAGCGACGAGCATCAACAGAAGCGGAAAAAGCAATTTCGTGGCGGCTTCCTCCCCCAGCCTGCGGGCCGAAAGTTTTCGGGCATCCCAACATTCAGCGGCCTGCATTCGCAAGATGAAAACCAGCTCGGCATTTCCCTTTTTCATGTTCTGTGAGATCAGGGTTACGAACTTATTGATTTCCGGCAGACGGCAGCGCCGGGCAAATCCTTCATAAGCCTGCAAAATGGAACTGCCCGCCTCAATTTCCAACATACTTTTGTGCAGTTCCCGCTGCAGTGGGGTATCCCCCTTGCTCTCCTGCACAATTTTTTCCCAGGCCCGGGGAATCGTCATCCCTGCGCCTAACAGTAACGTGACTTTATGTAAAAAATCCGGGAATTCTGCCGCGAGCTGAGCGCGTCTTGCTTTCACCTTCTTGTTAACCTCATAGTCCGGCAAGAAAAAGAGCAGAACCGATAGGCCCAGGCAAAACAGCAGGACCAGAAAATCCCCTGTGACAATTGTCAAAAAACCGGTTATACCCAAGCCCGCCAGGAAATAGACGGTTTTAAAAGCATAATGCAGCCGCAGATAATCATCCAGGCTCCGGGCACTATACAATTCCGTGAGCTGTCCGCGGATGCGCTTATTCCAGGATCCTGTCCCCCGCCAGCGTAAATTCTTCAGAAGCCATAACCCCAGCGGCAAAAGGTAAGGGAGGGAATAATCCCCATTGTCCAAGAGCTTCTGATATGTTCCATATGGATGGTTTTCAGACCGCTTTTTCATGCGTTATACCTCAATTTCGGAAATTCTTTTGGAAATATACCAGGCCGCCGCCAGCAGAATGACCGCAACAGTCATTACCAGCCGGCCAAAGACGGTTTTAAACACCGGCGCCATATAATCCCCGGTACTCCAGGTCAGGAGGAGCAGCAAAACAACCGGCATGGCATTCATTACTTTCTGCTCGAATTTCCGCTGGGCCAGCAACGTATTGATTTCTTCCCGGATGCGCAGTTTCTCCCCTATCACCTGGGAGGTATTGCTGATGATCTCCACCATATCCCCGCCGCTGCGCTTGCCTGCCCCGAAAACATCCGCAAAACTTCTGATATCTGCCAGCCCGGAACGTTCCGCCAGATCCCGGATGGCTTCCTCCACGGTTTCGTTCATTTCTATTCTGGCGGCAATAGCGGTGAATTCCCGGACAATATAGGTATCTTCGTCCGGGTACAACAAATACAGTTCCTGCGCCGCATCCTTAAACGCTCCCTCCACCGACTTGCCGGCGGAGACCGAGGAAGCCAGCGCGTACAGGGCATCCCTGAACTGCAGATTCAGCGCGTCCTGACGCTTCCTCAACAAGTCTTTGGCTTTCAGCCTCGGATAAAACAAAGCGAAGCTCGCCGCCAGGGCGGACAAGACCAAGCTATGGTAGAAACATAGGGAGAGCAAGAATAAAAATGCCGCGGCCTGAAGCATATATAAAATCTTTTCTCCGGGACTGAGCACATAAATCCGGTAATCAAGCAGCCCCTCTTTCCCGGCGCTTCCGCCCGCCTTCTCATCCGGTCCGCCGCTCCGCCGCCTTAGTGGAGGCCTTATTTGCGACAAATTTAGTTTTTTTCCTGCCCCCAGGAAAAGCAGCGCCAGAACCAGCGGCAGAATAAAAAGGATCAACCCGTGCATCCGCTCTTCACCTCAAACTTTGTTTTCCAAGCCGGCCATCCGCAATTTTTGCACCTTCATCAATTTATTGTCTGTCCGCTGCAACCGGCCGATAATTGCTCCATCCGCCCTCTGCCCTTCCTCCCTGAAGATAAATAAGGGATTGAGCACAATCTCGCCTTCCCGATACCCTGTCACTTCCGTGATCTCCAAAACGCGCCGGGACTTATCGCGCAGCCTGCCCAGATGAATCATCAAATCCACTGCCGAAGCAATCTGCTGGCGGATTGCCGCCAGCGGCAAGGACGCGCCCAGAAGCGTCATCGTCTCCAGCCTGCGCAGCATATCGCCGGGGGAATTCCCGTGCCCCGTGGATAAAGAACCGTCATGACCGGTATTCATGGCTTGCAGCATATCCAGCGCTTCGGCGCCACGCACTTCACCTACGATAATCCGGTCCGGTCTAAGCCGCAAGGACATGCGGATCAAATCGCGGATGCTCACCTGCCCCTTGCCCTGCGCGTTGGCATTCCTGGTTTCGGTCCGGACTACATTCTTTAAGGATTTCAGCTGTAGTTCCGCCGAATCCTCAATGGTTACAATCCGCTCGTCGGCAGGGATAAAATTGGCCAGCGCGTTTAAGAAAGTCGTCTTGCCCGAACCCGTCCCGCCGCAGATGAAAACATTGTAACGAGCCTGCACCATGTTTTTTAAGAAATCAGCCGCCTCCTTGCTCAGGGATTCTCTTTCCATCAATTCTTCCACTGTCAGCGGCCGGGCGGGAAATTTGCGGATGGTTAGCACCGGCCCGTCCAGCGCAATCGGCGGCAGGATTACGCTGACGCGCGAGCCGTCCTGCAATCTTGCGTCAACCAGGGGCGAGGATTCATTGACCGCCCGGTTGACCTTAGCAACGATCATTTGAATCAAATCTTCCAGTTTTTCCGCATCGGCGATGACAATGTCCGTTTCCCGGATTCTGCCGTCCTGCTCGATAAACACCTGACGCGGGCCATTGACCATGATTTCCGTGATGCTCTCATCGTCCAGGAGCGGCTGCAGCGCCCCGTGCCGCCGTAAAACGTTAAAGGCTTCTTTGATTAACGCCTGCTTGGCGGACGAGTCCAGGTGAACCTGCCGGGATTTTTCAAAGACCGCCTGGGTGATCAGCGCTTCTATTTCCGCGTCGGAAAGCTCGCGGCTGAGGTCGAGGCGGCCTCTCACGCTTTCTTTGATTTCGTTGATCAAGTCGGCTTTATTAAGCACTTTCCTCTCCTCCTCCTCCAGCGATTTAATCGTCCAGAAAATAATTGAGTTTATGAATAGCCGCGCCAAAAGGACCGTCCAGACCCGGCCTGATTCTCTCCCCACAGGCAACCGTCAAGTCGGATGTCCAGGGAACCCGCGCCCCTATGCCGGCCCCTGCAAAGGCTTCTTCTCCCGGAAGCTCTCCCGTTTCAGTCCGGCTGTTTTCTTTCGTTTTGTTTAGAATAAGACGGGTTTTATTCAGCAGGCCAAAACGGCTGCTCCGTTCCAACATCTTGAATTCCCGCAATAATTTTTGAGTCTTCAGCTCTGCCGTCCTGTCTTCGGTAGAAACGAGCAGAATTTTGTCGCAGGCGTCCAGAACAGCCAGATAATTATGCGTAATCCCGCCCGAGAGGTCGATAAATAGGCGATCATAGCGGCCCGTCTCGGCCAGCAGGCGCACCAATAAGCCCAGATCTCCGCCGGGATTTTCCTGTAAATCCAGCAGGCTGTCCGGCTCGCGGAAGAAATCAATCCGGTAAACAGGGTCTGTACAGATGGCCGACGCCACTTTCTCCCTGACCTGACTGTGATGGCACAGGGCATACAGGGTATTGGAAAGGGTATTGGCCTGCTCTCCGGCAAAATATAGCGGCGTGGACGCAGTGTTTTCCAAATTCAAATAGAAGATGCGCTTCCCCTCCCAGGCCGCCTGAATGCTTAAAGCCGCGGCCAGCGTCGTTTTGCCTTCACCGCCGCCTGCAGAGAAAAGAGCGACGGTCCGTGTCTTCCTGTTAAACAAAGTCAGCGGAGGGTCATCCGGATGCTTTTGCGCATAAATCCGCAGGGCCTGGTTTAGAAGCGCATCCGCGCATTGATATTTATAGACTCCCTCTATTTCTCGCAGATTTCTTAGTTCTTCCGTCAGCGTTATTACCACGCCGGCCCGGACAGATGTCTCCTGGGGCAAAACAAGATTTTCCTCCAGCAAAAAAATATCTGCCTCCGTCTGGTCTGCGGCTTCAGCGAGGTCTCCTTTCTCTTTGGCAGGCCAAACTTGCGCCTCCGCTTCCGGCGAATAATGATGCGGGATATATTCCGCGAGTTTACGGCCATATGCTTCATCCTTTACGGCAATGGCTATCTTCAGCTTAGCCAAGCGTCTTCCTCCAAGCTTAATTTTACATTATTTCCTCTTAATTCCTAATTATTCTATAGGTTTCTACAATTTTCCTTCTTTTACAAAATATTTTTACAAAAATAAACGCCTTTTAGAGGCGCTCATTAAACCGGTTTATATAGACTGTTCATAAGTGCTCAGACGCTAGGCGCAACAACAGCCTATTGCCCGTAGTTTTTTGCTGCCCACTGGTGCACCTTCCTGCACACACTCTTGGGCAGCTCCTTCATTTCCCCGATATTTTTCGCCAGATAGGCGATCTTGGCGCCCTCTTCCACGGCTACAGCATTGGCAAAGGCTTTGTCCAGATCCGGTCCTACGGCTACCAGGCCGTGGTTGCTGATTAAGGCGGCCTGTTTTTCTCCCAGCGCCTCTACGACAGAGCGGGCCAGTTCTTCCGTACCGGTTTGCTGGTAGGCTGATTTGCCCAGCGTTTCCCCCACCAGGGCAGCCACTTCTTCCACAATAATGGGGAATTTGACGCCGCAGGAAGCCCAGGCCGTGGCGTAAGTGGAATGGGTATGACAGACGCCGTTCACGTCGGGTCTTTTTTCGTAAATCATCCGGTGCAGGCGGGTCTCCACCGAGGGTTTCCTGTTTCCTTCCACCACCCGTCCGTCTAAATCCAGCACCACAATATCCTCCGGAATCAGATCATCATAATCCATGCCGCTGGGTGTAATGCAAAACATCCCCTTTTCCTGATCCCGCAGGCTGAAATTGCCGAAAGTCAGCGGCACCAGACCGGTAGCCAAGGCTCTTTGGGCAATAATTATTACTTTTTCGCGTTCATGCTGAAGTATCATCCCGTATTCACCGCCGCAAAGGTTTTTTTGTCTATACCTGGAATCTATGTACCAACTGGGCCAGGCTCTGAGCCAGGCCGCTCTGCTCCTGAGCCAGCCTGGCGGCGTCTTTAAGCGCTTTGGAGGTTTCCTGCACATTCGTGGAGATAACTTGTGAATCCCAGGCTACGTTTTCCGCATTTTTGGTAACGGATTCAATGGTCTTTTGCACTTCATCAACAGAAGCATATATTTGCTCCGAGCTGGCGGCAAAATCCTGCACCAGCGAAGCGACCAGCACGGAATCCTGCAGATATTGCTCACCCGTATCCACCATGTTTTCATAATCAGGAGACACTTTTTCCTGCATAAACTGCAGGATACTGCCGGCATTTGCGGAAAGATTATTGAAAGCCTCCTGAACTTGTTTAATGACCGTCTGGATTTCCGAGACCGTCGCTCCCGATTGCTCAGCCAATTTGCGAACTTCTTCGGCTACAACCGCAAAACCTCTTCCTTGCTCGCCCGCGCGGGCAGCTTCAATCGCCGCATTTAAGGCCAACAGATTGGTCTGTTCGGAGATTTCGGCAATACTGCCGGCCATTTCCCCAATACGCCCGACGACTTGGGCTTCCCCCATGGCCTTCTCAATATTCGCTTGCTGTTGGGCGCCCAAAGTCTGCGCCAATTCACGGGATTGCTCTGCATTTTTCTTCAGTTCCCGCGCCCTTTTTTCAATGCTCATCGCTGAGCGGCTGCCTTCTTCGGCTTTGTTCGTCAGCTGCCGGGCTGAATTGCTGATTTCCTGCCCT
>JAVEYA010000025.1:0-27189 GCA_034003745.1 Clostridia bacterium | reverse complement strand
CACATGGCCGCGAAAGCAATCGCCGCCGGAGAGGTGGATACGGCTATCGTCGGCGCCGTGAACCTGATACTTACGCCAACGATCCATGTCTGCTTCTCGCAAATGGAAGCCCTGGCCGCCGACGGACGGAGCAAAAGCTTTGACGCCGCCGCGGACGGCTTTGCCCGGGCGGAAGGCGGCGGGATCGTTATTTTAAAACGGCTGGAAGACGCCCGCAAAGAACAGGATACGATTCTGGGCCTGGTGCGGGGCACGGCCTTAAACCAGGACGGCAGGAGCAACGGGCTGACCGCCCCTAACGGTTTGTCCCAGGAGAAGCTCATTTTAAAGATCCTGGCGGAGGCCGGGCTGGAGGCTGGGGATATCGGTTATGTGGAGATGCACGGTACGGGTACCAAGCTAGGCGACCCGATTGAAGTAAAAGCGGTAGCCAATACTTATGGCCGGGACCGCAGCCCGGATAACCCCCTCTTCATCGGCTCCGTCAAATCTAATATCGGGCATCTGGAAGCGGCCGCCGGAATAGCCGGTATTATCAAGATTCTCCTGGCTTTTCAAAATGAGGTGATCCCGCAAAATTTGAACTTTAAGGAACCCAATCCCTTGATCCCCTGGGGAAAAGCGCCACTCCATGTCGTTGCGGAGAACTTGGCCTGGCAGAGAGAAGAGCGTGTAAGAAGAGCCGGGATTAACGGCTTCGGCTTCGGCGGCTCCAATGCCCATGCCATTCTTGAAGAACCGCCTGGGCAGGAACCGGCTGGAGCTGAAAGCGCTTCCGCCATAAAGGACAGTGAACCTATCTATATCATGAAAACTTCGGCCAAAAGCAAGCAGGCTTTGCTGGATAATCTGCGGAATAATCTGACTTTCATCAGGGCAAATACCCATTTGCCCCTTAAAGATATCACTACAACAAACAATATTGCCAAAGTGGATATGAATTACCGGCTTACTGTTTACGGTCGAACCAGAGAAGAACTGACCGGTCGGATGCAAGCCTATCTGGCCGCTGACCCCAGTAGTTCCGGAATTACCGCCGGGCCCCAGGAAAGCCGCACTGCAGCCCAGGAGATCAAGCTGGTCTTTTTATTCACAGGACAAGGCTCGCAATACTTAGGGATGGGCCGGGAACTGTATGAGCATAATCCCGCTTTCCGCCAGGCTTTTGCCGAATGTGACCGGCTGTTTGCACCTCATCTGCCTGCTGGATCGGAACTAGCCCCAACCCTGGCGGAACTGATTTATAGCGGTAGATTTAGCGAACAGGATATTGAGAAAACGTCCTATGCCCAGCCCTTAATATTTGCCATTGAGTACGCCCTTCTGAAATTCTGGGAGAGCCTGGGCCTTACCCCGGAAACAGTGCTGGGTCACAGCATCGGCGAATACGCGGCGGCTGTGGCAGCCGGTATTATGGGTCTGGAGGACGCAGTAAAGCTGGTAGCTGCCAGAGGCCGTTTGATGGCTGCGGCACCGGGAGAAGGGTCCATGGCGGCCCTGTATGCTGATGAAGCCACTGTCTTGGCCTTGCTGGCAGGCTGTGAGGATCAAGTCTCCATTGCCCTTCGCAACGCCGCCGACAACATCGTAATCTCGGGGAATAAGGGGGCGGTGGCCGAAGTTTCCCTAACGGCTGAAAACAAAGGGATCAAGGTCAACAGACTGCATGTCTCTCATGCTTTCCATTCTTATCTGATGAATCCGGTCCTGGCTGACTTCCAGAAGCTGGCCGAGGCGGTGGAATTCCGCCGGAGCAGGCTGACGTTTATCTCCGCCACATATGTCCGGGCCTTGGCGGGGGAGGAAATAGCCGACGCCGGCTACTGGACGAACCATATCAAGGATAAGGTCGATTTTTATCAAGCCTTATCGCTACTGAAGGAAGAAAATAATACCGTCTTTCTGGAAATTGGCGCCGGCAATACCTTATGCGCCCTGGGCAAGCTGATCCTGAGAGAAGACGCCGTCTTATTGAACTCCCTGGAACGGGGAAAACAGGCTTGGGAGCAAATCGCTGCCTGTCTGGGCAAGCTTTACAATCTGGGGCAAACTATCCGCTGGGATCAACTGGCCACAAGCCTGGACGGGGTATACAACAAAGTGGCGCTGCCCACCTATGCCTTTGACCGGAAATCCTATTGGCTAAGCCCCGTCTATGTCCGGGAGAATACCGGGTTTAATGCCGCCGGTATGGAGCATCACCCCCTAATCGGACAAAGGATTCGAACCCCCTATTTGCCTGACAGCACGATCTTTCAACGCAGATATACAGCCGAAAGCCCTTATTTTATGCAGGAGCATATTATCTTTGACACCGCTATAGCTCCGGCCTCCTCTCACATTGCCCTGCTTTTGTCTATGGCCGCCGACCTGCGGCGCCCGTCCAGCTGCACCTTTTTAGATGTGGAATTCCACGCTCCGCTGGCGGTGAGGGTTGAGGAGGACCGCCAGGCGCAATTCATCATCAGAGATGAAGACAAGGAAGAGATGAATTTTGAATTGGTCAGCGCTGACACCCGGGACCACCGGGAAAAGTGGCTTAAACATTGCCAGGGCAGTATGCGCCTAGGCCAGACGCCGGAAAAGGGGCAGGGCGTATCTGTGGAAGAGTTACAGAACAGATACCCGGAAGTAACCTCCGACTTTAATCTCTACGAGGCAATGAAAAATTTTGGCTTTAACCTGGGCGGGGGCTTTAAGGGCATTGCTCGGGTCTGGCGGGGTAAAGGAGAGGGCGTCTGCTATCTGGAGCCGCCTCGGGATATTCCCGGCCTCCAGGATTACTATGTTTATGCCGGTGTCATCGATGCTATTTTTCAAAGCGGTTTTACCATCTCAGAACTGAGCCGGAAGATGGCGGCCCAAAGCGGGGAGTATTCCCTGCAAACAGCCATCCCCATATCCATAGGCAAATTGAAGTATTATTACAGAGCCGCCCAAAGCTACTGGTGCCATGTTAATGTCGATGATGGGCAGCAGTCCGGCGTGGTCGCGGATATCACCGCGTACAATGAAAACGGAGAAATAGTCTTTGAAATAGAAAAACTCCTGGCCAAACTGACCGACAGGGACAGCTTGCTGGACCAAGAGGATACCTGGGGCGAGCGTCTGCTGTATCACGTGGAGTGGCGGGAAAAGGGCGGGTCGGAGCAGACCGGCGGGAACGGGACAAGCAATGAGAACGAGCAATTTGTGGTGCTGGGTTATGATGCCGCAGCCGTCAGCCATTTCAGCGTAAAAATGCGAGCCAAAGGTATAACCCTTTCCGGCGCCGGCAAAGAGGATATAACCCAGATCCTTACCGGGCTGGCCGGGCAATACAGGCGGGAAAAAATCCGCCTGATTTATCTGGGCGTAACGGATGAAGCCGGGCTGACCGGGTTAAGCCCGGAGGAATTGCAGTCCGGAGTGGAACGGAACTGCCGTGTGCTGCTCCAGCTGGTGCAGGCTATCACGGAATTGGATTATATCGGGAAAATGACTGTCAAGGTAATTACGAATAATGTGCATGATCTAAGGGGCGTTTCGGTCTCTGTCTCGCAGTCCGTCTTGTGGGGATTTTCCACCGTAATCCGGCTGGAACACCCGCCGATCTGGGACGGCATCATCGATACTGATACTGACACGCTGCAAAATCACCCGGAGGAAATTAGCAGAGAAATAAAATACGGAAAAGATAGACAGGTTGTGCTGCGGGATCAGCAAAAAAGGTATATCCCCCGGCTGGTAAAAGGCGCCGGGATCATTGCCGGAAAAGAGGAACAGCCCATCCCTGTGAACGGGGAAGGGGTATATATCATTGCCGGTGGTACAGGCGCTATCGGGGGGGCCTTTGCAGAGGTTCTAATTCAAAAGGGCGCTAAACATCTTGCCTTAATAAGCAGGAGCGGAGCGAAGGACGAGTTTTACGAAAAGCTCACCGCCTGGCAAGGACAGGGGATCCAAGTGGAGCTCGTACAGGCTGATATCGGCAGCGAGGCTGCCGTCAGGGCGGCAGTTCAGCGAATTAAACAGCATAACAGACCTGTCAAAGGAGTTGTTCTGGCGGCCGGAGCATTGGAAGACAGGCTGATCAAGGATCAAACCTGGGAAAGTTTTGTCCGCTTGTTTCGGCCCAGAATCCGGGGGACATATAATCTGCATAATGCCTTGCAGGACGAGAAACTGGATTTCTTCATCCTGACCTCGTCCATTGCTTCCATAGCCGGTAACATCGGGCAGGCTAATTACGCCGCGGCCAATTATTTTATGGACAGTTTTGCCCGATACAGGCGAAGTCTGGGCCTGCCGGCCACCTCCCTTAACTGGGGGCCCTGGGAGGGAGCAGGCGTGGCCTCGGAAAGCCCGGAAGCTATCAAGAATATCAAACTAAAAGGCATTAAGTGCCTCACCCCGGAAACCGGCGGGAAAATGATCGAGTGGGTATTGGCTAAGAATCCTGCAGGAGTCGTCATCGCAGACGCCGCCTGGGAAGTATACAGCGAAAAGACGGGCCTGGAGGAGGTCACGGAATTCCTGGCGGAGTTCAGTACTGCAGCTCAGAAGCCGGCAGGCGCTGAGGGAAATACGGCGGCAGAGGAGAATGTTTTAGCCACGTTAAAGTCTTTGACAGACAGTGAGCAAAGGGAGTATTTAGTAAGTCGCTTGCAGATAGTTGCCGCCAAAATTATGGGATTTGCGGAGGCAGAGGAGGTTTCGGCGGATCTTTCCTTTGCCGAGCAGGGCATGAATTCTTTAATGATTTTCTCCTTAAGAAATGAAATAAAAGCCTTACTGGGAGTCTTAATAGATATTTCCGTATTCTTCAATAACCCTACCGTGCGCAAACTGAGTGAATATTTGCTGGCCAATCTGCCGGGGTTGGGGGATAAAGGAGAATGAAGCTATTTTGCTTACCATACGCAGGCGGCTCCAAACAGGCTTATGCAGGCTGGAAGAAATACGCCGGAGAAAACTATGCCGGGAAGATTGAAATAGAAGGGATCGAGATCAAGGGCCGGGGAGAACGGTTCGGTGCGGGCTTTTACCGTGACTTTACGGAAGCGGTGGATGATATCTATGCTTTAATTGAAAATAAGCTGGACCAAGAGGATTATGCTCTCTACGGTCACAGTATGGGCGCCGTGCTGGCTTATGAACTGTATTATAAGATTGCCGCTCTTGGTAAGAATCTGCCCAGGCATATTTTCTTCACGGGAAGATACAGCCCCCTTGTGCAGGATAATATGTACGTAAATGCTAATCTGTCTGATCCGGAAATTATCAGGCGGTTATTGGATCTGGGGGGCATCCCGGCGCAGTTGCCGGAAAGCCGGGAGTTGCTGGAGTTTTATTTACCCATCATCAAAAATGACCTTCGGGTTTTGGAAACTTATGTTTTCCAGAAGCGAGGGGATAAAATCAAGTGCGGCATAACCGTAATAAACGGCAGGGAAGACAGCACCGACACCAGCTACGGGGTTGTCTGGAGTGATTTGGGCGGCGGAGGTTGCCGGTCCTATGCTCTAAACGGCGGCCATTTCTTTATCAATCACAGCAGAGATGAGATATTTCGGATTATGGCGGAAAGATTATTTATAAAGGGTCAGGAGGTCGCAGGGCAAGGGTGAAGAATCGGCTTCCGGAAAAGCCGGCCTTTCTCTTTCCGGGGGTGGGCGGCGAATATACCGGTTTCTTGGATCAACTCGATGAAAGACGAGGGGAAATACTGCAGGAATACCGCCAGGTTATCCGGCAGGAAATCGGCCTTTCCCTTTCCGGGGATGACCGGAGCGACAAGATGTTTTGGGATTGGATTGCGCTATTCACCGGGGACTGTCTGGTCTATCATACTTACCAAGCCTGGGGAATAAAGCCGGTGGTCATGCTGGGCTACAGCATGGGCCTGATCACCGCTTTGGTCTGCGGCCGGGCGATTTCTTTTGTCAATGGCTTGCGCCTCTTGCAAACCATCTATGTATACTCCCGGCGCTTTGCCGGAGATAATCAGGGCATGGGTGTCATTATCGGCAAATCCTGCAGTGAGGTGGCTCAATTCATAGCTCATCTTAGACTGGAAAGCGACGTTTATATTGCCGCAGAGAACAGTGATTCCTGTATCGTTATCTCAGGGCTTACCGCCGGTATTGGCCAGGTCCTGCAGATGGCCGGACAAAGCGGCGCCATCAAGACCGCGGCTATCAAAGCCCCCAATGCCTTTCATTCACCTCGGGCCACCGGGGGTATAGAAAGCCTGGTCAGGCTCCTGGATGAGACCCCGGTCCGGGACAGTGAAATTCCGCTTTTGTCTGTCTATAATCAGAGGATCATCCAAAAGGCCTCCGACCTGAAAAGTGAGCTGCTGCTCAATATGACCGGGGCTATGAAGTGGAAGGATTCGATCATGCAATTGGGTGCTTCCGGTATAGACGGTTTTCTGGAGGTCAGTCCCGCTGGCGAACTGACCAGGATGTCCAGGGTTATCAATTTGGAGTTTGAATTCTTAACCTACAATAAAATCAGGAGATTACAAAACAGCTGAGATTAAGGATGTGGGAGCGTGGAAGATAAAAGAAGCCTGGAAAAATCACTGGCGCTTTTTGTCCAGGGTCTGGACTGTATCTATTCCCTGGTTCAGTATTATGACGAAGGCAGCGGCGAGCATGTCACCGGCAGGTACCCGCGCTTTATTCAATCCGGCAAAGGGACCCATATCTATGATGTGGACGGCAACGAATACATTGACTTTGATATGGGGTTAGGTCCTATTATCCTGGGCTATTGTTACGAAGCGGTGGATAAGGCTGTAGCTGTGCAGCTGGGTCAGGGGATGCATTTTACCCTGGTCAGCCCCCAGGAGGTGGAATATGCCCAGATGCTGCAGAAGCATATTCCCTGCGCAGGCAAGGTCAGGTTCTTCAAGACAGGCTCTTCGGCCTGCGAGGCCGCCATCCGTACAGCCCGGGCTTATACCGGGAAAAAGCATATGATCAGAGGGGACTATCACGGCTGGCACGAATGGACCATTGCTGCTGAAGGCGTCCGACAGGGCGGGATTCTGCCGGAAGTACGGCAGTATACTCACCGTTGCCGGTATAATGCTTTGAGCCAGTTCGAAGAAGTATTTGCTCAGTTTCCAGGCGATGTAGCAGCCGTGATGCTCGAACCGCTGATCATTGAGGAGCCCCAGGATAATTTCCTGCAAAATTTGCAGGATTTATGCAGGCATAACGGGGCGCTCCTGATCTTTGACGAGGTGGTTACCGGCTTCAGGTTTGATATCGGCGGGGCTCAGCGTGTTTTGGGGATAACTCCCGATCTGGCCGTCTTCGGCAAGGGTGCGGCCAACGGCATGCCGCTCTCCTTTGTCTGCGGGAAAAAGGAGATCCTGGACTCAGTAGAACAGGAGGTCTACTTCTTCACCACCTTCAGCGGCGAACGCCTTTCTCTGGCCGCTGGGATGGCCGTTCTCCGGGAGTTAGAGACTAAAAGCGTGACAGAAAAAATCTGGGCTATTGGCTCAGAGCTGAAGACAAGAGTAAACGAGATGGCCCAAAGACTGGGGGTCAGGATAGAGCTTTTGGGTACGGCGCCCCGTCTGGCCTTTGTGTTTCGGGACAGACAAGGAAGATTCGATACCACGCTTAAAAATATCTTTATGCAGGAGTGTATTAAACGTGGGGTTTTCCTGGGCTGGACGGTCTTCCCCTGTTTTGCCCATAGCCGGGAAGATATCGCCACGGCGCTCACGGTATTTGAGGATGCCATGAAAATATGCCAAAAGCACCAGAATGCAGCCGATGAAGCAGTTGCGGCCTGGCTGTCCTGGGGGAGGAAGCAATAAGTGCCTGATAATCAATACTGCGAGCAATACAGGGAGCTGACCAAAGAAATAGAGCGCGTTATCCACCGCTACCGCCAGGCCGAGCTGTTCAATGGCAGCGCCGCTGTCTGCTATAAGGGACGGAAGCTGGTGTACGGGGGTTATGGCTATGCTGATAGGGATGCTGCCCCAAGGACGGTTACCGAGCATACCCGTTTTTTGATAGGCTCCAACAGCAAGCAGTTTACAGCGGCTCTGATTTTTAGGCTGGCCGAGCAGGGGATGGTGGATATAGCGGGGCATATTTCTGATTATCTGCCCTATTTTCGCCGGGATCAGGGTCAGAGAATAACCCTTCATCAGCTCCTGACCCATACATCGGGGATATATAATTATACAGATAACCCCGATCTTGCTAAGCCGGAAACCTTCCGTGGCTATACCGTCCCGGAAATTATTGGGGAGGTTTCCCGCCCGGAACTGGAATTTGAGCCGGGAAGCAGTTTTAAGTACAGCAATACCAACTATTTTATTTTGGGCGGGATTGTTGAAGAAGTATTGGGCCAGCCCTTTCCCCGTGTCCTGCAGGAGCGGCTGCTAGATCCCCTGGGACTCTCCGAGACAGGCTATTTTCAGGGGGATGAGGATCAGGGGTTATTCGCCAAACAGTATTTTGTAGAGCATAACGGTAGTGGCAACCACATTTTTACGGAACTGCCCTGGCATCGGCCGGAATTATTTTTTTCCGCCGGTAATATTTACTCCTCCCTGGCCGATATGACCCGCTGGATCGACCTGTTACTTTCCGGACAGGTGATTCCGGAACGATTCAGGGAGATAGCTTTCAAGACGGTATATAACAATTATGCCTGCGGAATTGTCACTATGGAAGCCGGGTTATCGGAGCTGGAGAGCCTCTTCAGGCAGGGGCTGCAGTTTGTCTCCAAGAGTATTTGGACAGGGGAAAAGGTTTACCGTTTTATACTTCACAGGGGTGCCCTCCATGGCTATAATTCCTTCTGGATGGCAGTCCCCGAACTGGAGCTGAAGGTAGTGCTGCTTTCCAGCTTCGCTGCCGGGGTGTATCCCGAGGAAATGATTTATTATATGCTGAAAGCTTTGCTGAAGCAGAGAATAATGGGGTGAGAGATGATGATTGAAGAGATGATCCGGGAAGAAGAACAGCTGGTCAAGAGCATGGAGCAATATGTGCTGGCAAAGCAGCGCCAGGGCAATTACCCGTCCTATTTTAACTTTCCCTTGAACATCCAGTTTGACCTGACCGACCTCTGTAACCTCCGCTGCCTCCATTGCTTTAATGATTCCGGGATGGGGTCAGAAAAAGCGGAAAATATGACTGACGAGAGATGGCGCGCCCTGGCCGAGGGAATTGTCGGCGAGGGAGGAGTATTTGAGATCTGTTTTTCGGGCGGCGAGCCTTTGCTGAAAAAGGACCTCTTATTAGAGCTGCTGGACTTATTCGCCAAAGACGGCGCCGCCCTGCTGATTATTACCAACGGTTATTTGCTGGACGAAAATACAGCCTTGGCTTTGGCCAAATTTAAAAGACTCAGGGTGAGGCTTTCTCTGGATGGTTACAATGCGGAATTGCACGACTCCTTAAGGCAGGTTCCGGGCAGCTTCGCAAGGGCGGTGCAAGCCGCCCGTCTGATGGCTCAATACGGGGTTGCTTTTGAAATCTCCAGTTGTGTGGCCCCGACTAATCTGGCAGAAATAGACAGAATGGCCGACTTGGCCAGGGAAGTGGGTGCCGCGAGAATCATGTTTGATTCCATTGGCGCCAGCGGAAGGGCCGCCCAAAACAAACATTTGCTCCTCTCCCAGAATCAGCTGGAAGACTTTTATAGTCGGCTGCAAAACCTGCGGCACAAACAGGATTTTGTGGAGCAGGCCTATACAGGAAACGTTATGGTACAGATGGCCTTATCCGGTATACCGAGGGCCAGTTTGCTGATCAGGCCCAATGGGGATGTCCGCATGGGGTGCCTGGCTCCTTTTGTCATCGGCAATGTGCTGTCGGAGGAGATCGGCGAAATCTGGTGTCAAAGGGGAAGGGATGCCAGCAAGCACCCTAGGGTATTGGAATACCTGCATAATGCCGATGTGGTCTGGGGGGGGAATAAGGATTTTGTCAATTATCTGGATCGGGATATGCGCCTGGACTTCTCCTCAGTAACCAAAAAAGAGGAGCTTCTGCAGAATCACCTCCCCAATTATACGCCTCCGTCGGTTGTACCTTATACTGGTCATGTCTCTTACACTGATCAGCCCAAGCCAGACCTGTCCCTGCTCTCCCTGAAAGCCAAAGGAACTGCCCTAAAGGTGCGTGAGGATGGCAGCTACCTGCTGGCGCGCTCGGCGCAGGGATTATATATTATGAATTATCCAGCGCACTTAGCCTACCTACGAATGGACGGGACACGAACCGGCGGGGAAATTGCCCAGGAAATAGCTACTAAGTATGGATGCGAACCAGAGACGGTGAAGCTTGATCTGACAGGATTATTTCGCAAGCTTACGGATTATGGCTTGATTAAACAGTGATAAAAAAGCCGGTCGGCCTTGCATTATAAGCGCAAGATCCGACCGGTATTATAGTTTTTATTCTGTTACCAGCCCGTATATTTAATATAACCAGGCTGTTGCTGATTGCCTGTTGCGCCGCCCGCCACGCTGCCCAGTTCGCCTTCCGACAGCTCGCCGGAAGCCGGAGCATCGGGAAGAACCACGGTCATGTGCGCACCGGCGGCATTTTCGATGAATTTGATGACGATTCCTGCAGGCACTTCTTTACCAGCAGCTTTTTTAATGGCTTCATTGGGATTCTCCAGAGCCAGTTTCCGGAACGCGCTTTCTTTAACCGAGAGCTCCTTGACCTTTTCCATTGCTTGCTCTACTTCTTGCTGAGTCCAATTTGACATTTACACAGTCTCCTTTCTTTTACTTAATCCTTGAGGTTTTTAATCATCCTTATTTCCTGGTATTCACTCAAGGCTTTGCATTCAAAGGCGTTTTCGATAAAGCTGATCATGGGCCTGTTGCCGGATAAAATACTTGTCTTCATATAGCTAATACCTGCCTGAACCTGCAGCTGCAGGATGGTGGCATAAACGGCCAGAAAAAGAGGCGAACCCCGGTGCTGCTCGTGCATGAAGGATAAGGAGAAGCGCAGAACGTCCAAGCCTTCTTGGACGGTAAGAACCCAGCCGATCATTTTGCCCCGGTGTCTGATACCGATGCTAAGGTCCTGGCGCAGGTGTTTTTGACCCCGCAGAGGATAGGCCCAGAAAGGGTATGTAACTTTGTGCTCTTCAATATAATTGGCATCGGCGTCATGTAAGTGAGACCATTTAAAGAGTTCATACTCGCCCAGTTGTACTGAGTCTTGGTTGTAAAGCTCTTTTAGGGCCAACTCCTTGATCCAGCCGATATTCTCGGTTAAGTCGCTGGCTTTGGTGCGATAGATCTTGATGGTTTGGTCATGCAGCTCATATCCCGCGCTCTCCAGCAAGGGACGCATAGACTCTCCCATAGGCGTATCCGGCCGGAAGGTTGTGGCCAGCAAGCTGGCTTTTCTCTCGGCTACGGGATTATCCAGGGAAAGAACCAAGGCCTTGCCAATTCCTAACCTTCTGAATTTAGGATGAACATAGAGCAAGGGCAGCTCCCATCTGGCCTTATACTGGGTATCTCTGGCCAAGACCACCCCCACGGCCTGTCCGGGGAAAAAGGCGAGTGCGGCGCAGTAAGCAAAATCCGTGTCAGCATACAGGGATAAGAAGGAAGCAATATCCGGGCTGATGTTCCGGTATTTGGCAATATTGCCGGAGTCGGCAAGCTCGATATAGTACATACACCAGTCTCCTGCGTTGACAAAATATACGAATATTAAATTCATTCTAACATATCTCTACCTATTTTTATCATATGTTGCCTATTTACGCCAAAAATATTGTACTATAGAAAGTATAGCGACAATTGGAGTGAAATGTATGGATAAAAAGCTGACGGCAATATTCATGTTATTTATCGTCTCCCTGTTTAGCGCCTGCTCCCTGAGCGTTCTGTCGGAAGAGCGGGAAAATGCCGTTTTCGCTGAGAGAAAGGCGATCACGGTGGGTATTCCCCTACCCCGGGAATTTGCCGAAGCCAATACCGATTTCCTGAAAGGAGTCGAATTGGCCCAGGAAGAAATCAACGCCCGCGGAGTCATGGGTAAAAAGCTTGAACTGGTGATAGCAGATGACCGGGGCGTTTTTAAAGACGCCGTTGACGTAGCTCAAAACCTGACCAATGAAACCGACGTAGTGGCCGTAATCGGACATTGGTTTTCCGGCATTGCCATCCCGGTTTCCTCCATCTATGAAAAAGCGGGTGTTCTCAGCATAGTGCCCACAGTATCCAACCCTGAACTGACGCAAAAAGGGTATGGCTTTGTTTTTCAGAATATTCCCAGCGATAAGGAAATTGCCCGGGAGATGTGCGGGTATGCTTTGCAGATGGGATATCAAAAGATAGTCATTTACCATGAGGACAGTTCCTACGGGGAAAACCTGGCGGAGGCCTATGAGAATGCGGCTAAGGAAATGGGCGTCACAATCGTTGATCGGGTTTCCGGTTTAACCAATGAACAAGCCTTAAAAAGGGCCCGCGCCAAGTGGCAGGCGCTGGATTATGAAGCTGTTTTCTTGGGCCTGAATATGCCGGAAGGAGCCGAGGTCATCAAGAATTTCCGCAAAATTGATCCCCGGACGCCCATTTTAGCCGGTGACGGGTTGGATGTGGCCAATCTTTTGGAGGTCCTGGCCGAAGATGCCGAAGGAATGGTGATTGCTACCTCGTATAAGCCTACGGAAGCAGACCCTGCTTTAGCAGAATTTCAAAAGCGGTACCGGCAGAAATACGGTAAAGAACCCGATGTCTGGGCGATCCAAGGCTATGATTCGCTGCGCCTGGTAGCTCATGTTATTGAACAGAATCAGAGCGTTTCGCCCCGGGTGCTGGCCGAAAAGATGCATCAAATGGAGCCGTGGGACTCGCTGTTGGGAAAAATCACGTTTAATCAAAGCGGCGAGGTGCAGGGCAGAAAGATCTACAAGAAACAAGTCGTCCAGGGGCAATTCCGCTACATCGAATAGTCGAATGAAAGAAACAAAAGGATGGTAATGGCCGGATGTCTGAGAAAGAGCTTTTCCGCAAGGTGTCTTTGGAACGCCTGTCTTCCCCTGAGGAGCTGGATCAGCAGCTTACAGTGACCTCCTCTGTGGGATGGCTGGCGTTGTGCGCTGTAGCGTTCTTGTTGGCTGCGGCGTTGGTGTGGGGCGTTTTTGGCAGTATCGCCGACAAAACCAGCGGCGAGGGGATCATCATCTCCAGCGGCGGAATCACGAACATCGTCCATCACACCGGAGGGCAGATTACCGGCGTGAGCGTCAAAGACGGTGATTTAGTGGCAAAAGGCGCCGTAATCATGCGCGTTTCCCAGGAACAGACCGTGGAAGAGATCAACGAACTCAAAGCTGATCTGGAGATTCTAAGCGGGCTGAATACTGAAAATCCCCTGGTAGACACAAGCAAGCTCAGTTACCGTACCTACGACCTGGCAATGAACGCAGCCGCGGCCAAACTTGAAATAGAGAAGGCTGAATTGGGCCTGGCCTATGCTGTGGATAAATACAAAAAATATGAAACGTTGGAAGATGCCGGGGCCATCTCCCTTCAGGAATTTGCGGCGGAGGAAGAAAATTACCGGCGGCTTCTCCTGGAACTCTCCATTATAGAGGAGGCCTGGCAACAGCAGATTCATAAAATTGAGCTGAAAATTGCGGAACTGGGTGAAGAGATCGGAAAAAGGCAAGACCGTTTGTGGAAGGACAGCGAGATAATATCTCCTTTTGACGGGCGGATTTTGGAGGTCGGTGTGAAAGTGGGGGACGTCATTGCCGCCGGTCAAAGCGTAGGTACTGTCGTTAGAAGAATGGAGCAGACGGAAAGCCTGGAGGCGGTAGTGTATGTGCCGGTGGAAAAAGGCAAATTGATTATGCCCGGGATGGATGTGAATATCTCGCCTACCACCGTAAAAAAAGAAGAGCATGGCTTTATGAGGGGCAAGGTGGTTTCCGTATCCGAGTACCCGGCCAGCGCCGAAGGGATGCGCCTGACCCTGGGCAATCCCGAACTCGCACAGCGGCTGATGGGCAACAGTGCGCCCCTGGAGGTAAAAGTAAACCTGATCAATGACAACAGCACCTTATCCGGGTACAAATGGTCAACGCCCCAAGGCCCGCCTTTAAAGATAGACAGCGGCACTTTATGCGTCGGAGAAGTAAAGGTGAGCACGACCCGCCCGATTAGTATGGTTGTCCCGTTTTTGAAGAAGATACTACCCTTTTAAGCCATAATATTACCTCATATTAAGTTATGGGGATGAGGTGAAAGTATTGCTGGGATCTAAGAAAATGAACAGGGTCAAAGTACCGTCCATCTTGCAGATGGAGGCTGTGGAATGCGGAGCAGCTTCCCTGGCAATGGTTTTTGCCTATTATAAGAAATATATTCCGTTGGAAAAGCTGCGCATCGATTGCGGCGTGACCAGAGACGGCGTGAAAGCCCTCAATATCCTGAAAGCGGCCAGAAGACACGGTTTTACGGCCAAGGGGTTCCGCAAGGAACCGGAAGAACTGAAAGCCCTGCCCCTGCCCTTGATTATTCATTGGAATTTTAACCATTTTCTCGTCCTGGAAGGGTTTAAGGGCAATAGTGTCTATCTAAACGATCCTGCCAACGGCCCCAAGGTGGTTTCCGCGGAAGAATTTAATTTGGCCTATACGGGCATTGCCCTGACGTTCGAGACCGCTGCCGATTTTCAGCCCAGTGGAGAGAAAGACAATGTGCTCCGATCTCTCCGGAGCTGGCTCAAGGGTTCCAGGACAGCCCTCATTTATCTGGTGCTGGCCGGTCTGCTGCTGGTGATCCCCGGTGTGGTGATTCCCAGCTTTGCCAAAATCTTTATTGACGATATCCTCCTGGCCGGCAAAGACAATTGGCTCAAACCCCTGCTTTGGGGAATGGGAATTACCGCTATTTTGCAGGGCTTGCTCACCTGGCTGCAGCAGCATTATCTCTTAAAGCTGGAGACTAAAATTGCTGTCAGCAATGCGGGCAAGTTCTTCTGGCACATCCTCCGGCTGCCGGTCATGTTCTTCTCCCAGCGCTCAGCGGGTGATATCGGTTCTCGCATGCAGACTAATGATGATGTAGCAGCTTTTTTGTCCCGGGAGTTGGCGGAGTCGCTTTTAAGTTTTCTGACTTTAATTTTTTATTTGGTCGTGATGCTGCAATACAGTGTGTTTTTAACAGCAGTCTCTCTGGTAATGGGCGCCGCCAATATCGTCTATATGCTTTACTCCGCCAAAAAAATCGAAATCTTAAACTCGAAATTGCTCCAGGATGGCGGCAAGCTGATGGGAACTTCCATCGGCGGCCTCTATACCATCGAAACCCTGAAAGCCACCGGGTCGGAAGCGGGATTTTTTGCCAGGTGGTCCGGCTATCACGCCAAGCTGATCAACGGGCAGCAAAAATTGGGCCGGACCAGCCAAATCCTGCTGAATCTGCCCGGATTCCTGACCTCTTTGACCAATGTAACTGTTTTATGCGTGGGCGGGTTTATCATCATGAACGGCGATTTGACCATGGGTTCTCTCATCGCCTTCCAAAGCTTGCTGGCCAGCTTCATGGGTCCGCTCAATGAAATTACCCAGATGGGCATCAAAATTAAAGAGACGGAGGGCGATATGAACCGCCTGGGGGACGTCCTCAAATACGCCCTTGATGAAAATGTGGATCGTCGGGAAGCGGCCGCCGGCGAGGAGGATTCCTTCTCGAAGCTGGAAGGTTATGTGGAAATAAAAGACCTTAGCTATGGCTATAATCCCTGGGATCCGCCCCTGATTGAGAATTTTAACCTGCGCCTGACCCCCGGTTCCCGGGTGGCTCTGGTAGGCGGTTCCGGCAGCGGGAAAAGTACCATCGCCAAGTTAATCGCCGGAATCTACCAGCCCTGGTCGGGAGAAATCTTATTTGACGGCCGGGGCAGAGACAAGCTGCCCCGGCCGGTCATCACCAATTCCCTGGCGGTGGTTGACCAGGATATCTCCATGTTCGACGGCACGATTAAAGATAATCTGACCTTATGGGACAACACCGTTTCCGAGTTTGAGATGATCCGCGCCGCCAAAGACGCCTGTATCCATGACGATATCACCAAAAGAGAAGGCGGCTATGAACACCGGGTCAGCGAAGGCGGACGAAACTTCAGTGGCGGTCAAAAACAGCGGCTGGAGATTGCCCGGGCCTTGGCGGGCAATCCTACCATACTCATTCTGGATGAAGCCACCAGCGCCCTGGACGTGCGCACGGAAAAAATGGTGGACGACAATATCCGCCGGCGCGGCTGCACCTGCATCATTGTAGCTCACCGCTTAAGCACCATCCGGGACTGTGACGAGATTATCGTCCTGGAGAGAGGGAAAATCGTCGAACGGGGCGCCCACGAAGAGATGAAGGGAAAGGGCGGCTCCTATGCCCAATTGATCAGCGCCATCTGAACGGCTGCTGAAACTATGCTTTTTCATCTAGTCTCCGATAGTTCAGATTATATGTCAGAGGAGAATACTTGTGGATTTAGTAAATGAGCTGGCCGGGAAAGAAATAAAAGCCGAGGGCAACAATCCGGTACTTTTAGCCGGGTCCGACAGGGTCTGGTTTGTCCGGGAAGGACAGGTGGATCTGTTTTTGACCCGCCTGGACGGCCTGAAACCGTGCGGAGCAAGAAGATATTTGTTTTGTGCCGGAGCAGGCGAGATCCTCTGCGGAATTCAGCCTTTGGAGGGCCGGGATGCTTATGGCCTTTTAGCCGTAGGGCGAACCGGGACTGTTCTTTGGGAGGTTACCCGGCAGGAGCTGGCGAAAAAAATAGCTGAAGGCGAATTTGCCGGGGCAGTGAAAGACCTGCTCACCTTGATGAGAAGCTGGCTGGCCAAACTGGCACGAGCGGCTGGAAGCACGGAGGAGACTGAACTGCAGGAAATAGCTGAGGTTCAGGAAAGCCAGTCCGAATATTTGCTTAAAATCGTGCAGGATTTTCTCCAAGCCAAGGAACAAGAAAAAACGATCAATAAAATGAAAGATCGGCAAGATAACCAGTACATGAACGACGGATTATTCAGCCTGCTTAACGCTGTCAGACCGCAAGCACTCCTGGAGTCTCAACTCCGGCAGGGCGCTCTTGACAACCTGCTTTTTCAGGCCTGTCAGGCAGTAGGAGGCGCCAAGGGGATTCAGATTGTCCAGCCGAGCATATTAAAAGAAAAACCCTATGGCCCTTTTCCGGACCTCCTGGGCGATATTGCCAGGGCCTCTCAGATCAGGACCAGGGAAGTTATCTTAAAGGACAAATGGTGGAGTAAAGATAATGGCGCCTTAGTGGGATACCGGGAAGCAGACGGCAGCCCCGTTGCTATCCTGCCGTTATCTCCTCATAAATACGAGTTATATGACCCCTCTGACGGCACCAAGACAGTCATTTCAGAAAAAACGGCAGAAACACTCAAAGCCCAAGCGGTTACCTTTTATCGTCCCTTGCCCAACAAGGCTTTGAATCTAAAAGATATCTTTAGCTTCCTCTACCGGGGAATCTGGAAAAGGGATCTTATTATGCTCGCCGTAATGGGTGTCCTGGGCGGCTTAGCCGGTATGGTCACGCCCATCGTGACAGGGATTATCTTCGATAGCGTTATTCCCGATGGCGAAAGACAGTTGTTGCTACAGATCGGATTTTTGCTGGCCGCCTTGGCCATCACCACTTTTGCCTTCAATTTGACGCGCTCCTTTGCTATGCAGCGGCTGGAAGGCCGGATGGAAGCGGATCTGCAGGCCGCTGTCTGGGACAGGCTGTTGAGCCTGCCTGCGGCCTTTTTTAAACAGTTCTCCGCCGGGGAACTGGCCGAACGAGCCATGGGCATCGGACAGATCAGAGGTATCCTCGCCGGGATGGCCGTAAATACCATTATCTCGTGTTTTTTCTCGATTTTTTATTTTGCTCTGCTTTTTTACTACAATGTGAAACTCGCCCTGATTTCTACGGCAGTCGTCATTGCTGTTCTGACGATTTCTCTGACCGCCGGATTTCTGCAGCTCCGCTTTGAACGGGAGTTGCTTGACCTGAACAACAAACTGTCCGGCCTGATGTTTGGATTTTTAAGCGGTATCAGCAAACTGAAAATGGCCGGCGCTGAAAAAAGGGCTTTTTACCAGTGGTCGAGAGTTTTCAGCCAAGGAAGGAATCTTACCTGGCGCAAAGAGCATTTGGGCAATAAGGCTGAAGTTTTTAACGCTACAGTGAATGTGTTGGCCAGCATGATCCTCTTTTTCGCTTTGCTCAAACTCGCTGATGTTAAGATGGGGGCCGGGAAGTTCATTGCTTTCAACTCCGCTTTCGGCAGTTTTTTGGGGGCTGTGCTGCAAATTTCAGAAGTGGCGCTGCAGGCCAATGTGATTGGCCCTTTGTATGAAAAAACCAAGCCCATTCTGGAAACGCGGCCGGAATATGATGAGGATAAGGCGGACCCTGGTACGCTCCTGGGCAATATCGAGGTCAGTCATATTAATTTTCGCTATGATGAGAACGGGCCGCTCATCTTAAATGACGTTTCCGTCCGGATCAAAGCCGGGGAATATGTTGCCCTGGTAGGTCCTTCCGGCAGCGGCAAGTCAACCCTGTTCCGCCTCCTGCTGGGTTTTGAAAAGCCGGAGACCGGACAGGTGTACTACGACGGCTGGGACTTGGCTAAAGTAGACGTACGCCTGCTGCGGCGGCAGTTGGGCGTGGTTTTGCAGGGCGGGCAGTTGATGCCCGGCAGTATCTATGACAATATTGCCGGTTCCCATCCCGGTATGACCATTGCCAATGCCTGGGAGGCAGCCGAGAGGGCGGGCATGGCCCAGGACATTAAGGAGATGCCCATGGGCATGCACACCGTAGTAACGGAGGACGGCGGCACATTGTCCGGCGGCCAGCGGCAAAGGCTGATGATTGCCAGGGCACTTATCTCCAACCCGCGGATCCTCTATTTTGATGAAGCTACCAGCGCCTTGGACAATAAGACCCAGGAAATCGTCAGTGAGAGCCTGAGCAGGCTGAAAGCTACGCGTATTGTTATTGCGCACCGGCTTAGTACAATTGTGAAGTGCGACCGCATTATTGTCCTGGACAAAGGACAGGTGGTGGAAGAAGGCAATTATGAAGAGCTGTTTGCCAAGGGCGGATTCTTTACCAATATGGCCCAAAGGCAACTGGCTTGAAGTGCAGATAATAATTTGCAGTATACAGGGAGTTTACGATGAAAACATTGAGCTATCGTGAAAAACAAAATTTAATTAAGGACGTCTCCCGCCGCGCTATCCTAGACCAGGACTTTAGAAAGCTGTGTCTGACTGACAGTAATACCGCTCTGGAAACAGTTTTAGGTAGAAAACTACACTGCCCCGAGAAGCTTACATTCTTGGAAGAGGATGGAGTAGAGATAGAAAAAGGGGAATTCGTTATAGTCTTGCCGGCCTTCTTAAAAAAAACCTGGCTATCGGATTGAGGGGAGCACAGCAATGTCACCGAAGATACCTCTATTTACGATTGAAGAACACCATGAAGCCTTTTATATCTGGAGCAATTGCTATCATCAGGGGCTGATAAAGCCCTTTGGCAATACCTTACTGCATGTTGACGCCCATGACGATATGTGTGTAATGGGCTTTCGTTCTTCTCTCGATGAACTGGGGGAAGACTTGGACCAAATTCATAATTTTGTATACAGCGAGTTGGGTATTGCGGACTTTATCATCCCGGCGGTGTACCAAGGGCTCTTTAATACCATTGCCTGGCTGAGTTGCAACCCTGCCTCCCTAAGTAAGAAACGCCATATGTTTGTAGCTTCAGCTCAACCGGAAGGAAAATTCCTCAAAACAGCGGAGGTTAATTATTTAACCAGGCCTTATCTCGAAAAAGAAAAGAAAAAGTGGGGCAAGCACCAGTTTTTTACTTTTCAGGAGATAGGCTTAAGTTATGATTTTAGGACCAGTCAACCCCTGGTCCTGGATATTGATCTTGATTATTTTGCCAGCGATAACTCGTTATCTTCGGTGGAGAAGAAAATTGAGATCACCCAGGCAGCCTATGAGGAATTTAGCAATAATAAATATCATTTTTTTCGGATTATGCCTACTGCTTCCTATACTGTTGCAGAAGAAAACGGACGTTTTTATCTGCACTACTTGGAAATGCAGGAGGAGCGAAGGCAACAGGAGGTACCTGCCGAAACAATCGTGAAGAGAATCCATAGCTTTGGTGAGTTCTTAACCAGGAATCGACTCAAGCCGGAACTAATCGATCTCTGCCGCTCGCGGTATTCCGGCTATACTCCCAAGGACCAGTGGCAATTTATTGAAAAGGAACTGCTTAAGGTTTTGCAGGGGATCTATGATTTAAAAATTATTAATCTTCAGGATTTAATTACAACAGGAGCGATGGGCACTGATGAGATTAGTTAATTGCGAAAGAATCTTAAACCATGGGGATCAGAAATTATACCCCTATGAGTTGTTACTCCTAGACAAAGCCGATCTGCCGCGGATTATGGATCTGCAGGACCGGGTAATCTCCACTATGGACAGAAATGATTATTGCGTGCCCTTATCTGCTGCTGAGTACCTTGAAATCCTTACCGGACATGGAGAAGCCTTGGGTTTATTAATTGGCGGCTGCTTAGTGGCTGTCTGTGCCATTCTTTTTCCGGGAGAAGATCAGAATAATATGGCTCGGGAGCTGAACTTCAGTGCTGAAAAGCTGCTGCAAACAGCTCAGTTGGAAATTGCCCTGATCCATCCCGATTTTCAGGGCAACGGACTACAGCAGATGATGGCAGGCTTGCTTGTAGAACGGGCTCAGAGCAGTAAACGCTGCCGATATTTATTTACAACAGTGTCTCCCTACAATTATCCCAGTCTGCAAACAGTTACCGCACTGGGGATGTATCTTGCAAAGGTCTGCAAGAAATATTTTCAGTGGGATAGATATGTTGCCTATCGCGATTTCTTACAGCCAATAGAGCTTGATAAGGAAAATGCCCTTGCGATATCTAACGCAGATCTAGAAGAGCAGCAGGCGCTTATTGCCGGCGGTTATTTGGGGTTTGCCCTGCTTAAAGGCGAACAGGATATCAAGGTATTGTTCGCTAAAAGAATAGCTAATTCTTAATCAAAAAAATGTACGAGGAGGAGTCAGAATGAATGAGAAATTTCAAAGATTAGTAGAAATGCTGAATGACGATGAGCAGCTGGCAGAAAAATTAATGAGCCAGGAGACCCCGGAGGAGGCTCAGGAACTATTAAAAGGGATAGGCTTCGAATTTAGCGCAGCCGAAATCTTGGAGTTGCGCGATGCCTTGGTGGCAAGCCAACTCTCCGATGAAGAACTTGAGGGTGTTGCCGGGGGGGTCGGCGGAAATATTGACCCCTTCGGCGTTATAAGTTGGCGAGGAAACAGATCGAGAGGGTTCCTGCCCGTTACTCGTATCAGAATTAGAATTAGAGCACCGAGAGGTTGGTAGAACTAAACAAATATGGCGAGGAGGGCGCCGGTTGAAAAGGATTCTCCGAGCTGAGCCCGAATCTCTGACCTGTTATAATCTTACTGAAAAATTTGAAATGTCCTTAGCCGGCAGGGATCTGGAACTATTAAGCAACTGGCTGGAAACAGGTGAGGAGAACGAGGTTAGCGTACAGCTTAAAAAGTATGGATTAATCGGCACAGCGCCGGAAGCTATGCAAAAGAATACTTTACGGGGGCTTATTAGGAAATGTAATCAAGGCCAAGCACCCTTACGTTCCTTAAGGTTGCCCGAGATGATGAATATTGAGCTTACTACGCACTGTCCGCTGAAGTGCCCGCAGTGTTACTGCAATTTAAATACAGGCCGGGATATTGCTAAAGAGGTTGCCTTAAAATTTATCGCCGAAGCAGTACGCTTACAAATACCCTATCTTAATTTAAGCGGCGGAGAAACCTTGGTATATCCCCATTTAACGGAGTTGATCAGGGAGATAAACAGCCAAGGTCTATGTTCAGCCATAGCCATCAGCGGTTGGGGCTTTACCGCAGATAAACTGGAGGAATTAAGAAGCGCCGGCGTGGATGAAATCTACGTCTCCCTGAACGGCTCTACAGAAGAAGTAAACTCCAAATCTCGGGATGGATTCCAAGAAGCGCTTAACGCTTTGCAGATCTTAAGGAAAAGCGGCTTTAAGGATTATTTTATTAATTGGGTAGCAAGAGAGGACAATATTGCTGACTTTCCGCACCTCGTAAAACTGGCGGAAGATCTGAACGTCAAGGGAATCTATATTCTGGCTTTAAAGCCTGATGCGGAACAGCAGCTAAAAAGCGCTCCTTCCCAAGAAAGCTTTCAACAGTTGGCCTCTTATTTGAAAATTAGAACGAATCCAGAACCTGTGATTGAGGTGGAGCCATGCTATTCCCCTTTACGAGCGTATCTCCAACAGAAACTTTTTGTTAACCTCAATACGGGTATTTCTAAAGGTTGTGGAGCCGGCCGGAATAGTTTCTCCGTGGATGTGGAGGGGAATTTAACGCCTTGCAGGCATTTGCTCTACCCGGAGAAGTTTGCGAGTATTGCCGAGTATTGGGAGGAGTCCAAAGTCTTAGATCAATTACGTCAGGTAGAAGATCACAGGGAAGAACCTTGCAAAAGTTGCTATCTGACTAAGAATTGCCTGTCCTGCCGTGCTGTGGCGGATAAGATTTATCATAATATTGAGGCAAGTGATCCTTTATGTCCTGTGGGTGTGACTTGTCGATGAGGTGGAGTTTTCTTGAAGAAACCACTGCTTGTAATAGTAATCATCTTAATATCCTGTAGTTTATTTACGTTCGACTTCCGAGATCTGCCGGTTTATGGGCAAACAAATGAGGGAGAAAATCCCTCAACCAAAGCAAACGGAACCAAGTGGCAGCTGGCCTATTGCGAGAGCGAAAGCTTCGGTAATTACACTGCTACCCTGGTGGGAATTGTTAAGGGACTGGCCGAGTTGGGCTGGGTTACTGATTTGGATGGTTTTGAGAGTATAGTCGCTACCAATAGCAGTCAAGAGATCTGGCAGTATCTGGCTTCCAGGGAGGTAAGCCCTTATCTGGAATTTGTGGATAATGCCTTTTATAATCTGAAGTCTGCTGAAGGAATTGACGAAAAAATCCTGGAACGTTTAAGCCGGAACAAGGACATCGATCTGATCCTGGTTATGGGGACGAGGGGAGGTCTCGCGCTGGCCAATAACCGCCATGATACCAAGACCCTTGTTTTTGGCGCTTCCAATGCCGTCCGGTCCGGCATTATCAAATCTGAGGAGGATTCAGGGTTGGACCATGTCTGGGCGCATACCGATTTACAGCGCTTCGAACGGCAAATAAAGGTTATGTATGATATTGTGAACTTCAAAAAGCTGGGCCTGGTCTATGAGGACTCTGAGGTAGCCAAGGTCTATTCGGCGGTCAGTGAAGTGGAAAAATTAGCTCAGGAGAAAGGCTTTGAAATAGTCCGCTATTACGTTAATGAGCCAATCAATGAGGAAGGATACCCTCTTTATTATCAGCAGGTTGGCGAGGCCTACGGCAAATTGGCCCAACAGGTTGACGCCATGTACGTGACTGTGGCTTCGCTGGATCCCCGGAAACTGCCCGGGCTTTTGGAACCCTTTTACCAAAAAAGGATCCCGGTTTTCTCTCAGTTGGGGGAGATTGAAGTAGAGCATGGAGCTATGTTGACGGTTTCCGTCATGGATGAGGTCAACCTGGGGCGTTATGGCGCCAAAACAATTGCCGACTGTCTGCAGGGAGCCAGGCCGCGCAGCCTGGAGCAGCTCTTTCAGAGTTCGCCGAAGTTGATCTTAAATTTGGAGGTTCTAAAAAGGACAGGCTTTAAAATCCCCTACAAATTGCTGATGGTGGTGGACCGGGTTTATCCCGGCATTGCCAGGTGATTACCTGATATAGCAAGGCGGTGAATGTTGCTTGGACGAATATACACAAAAGAGAGCCCGACGCAAGCTCGTGGTCTTGGCGGCAATCCTGCTGGCTGTTACCATGGCCTTCACCGGCATGCTCAATTATCTGGCCTTTACGGACAATTACCGGCAGTCCCAGGTGCAAAGTTTTGCGGTGGCCGGAAAAGGAACGGTGAGTAAGATCGAAGCGGCTCTTCGGTATGGCAAGCCGCTGGAGAATTTCTATGGAATGACTGAAATACTGCTGGAAATAAAAAGAGTAATTCCCGGGGTCGACGAGGTAAATATTATTGCCTCAGACGGGCAAATACTTTATAGCACCGGCAGTCTTGCCGAAGCACGGAAGATTTCTGATGAACTGCTGCAGACAGCAAATTTTGCCCAAGGGGCTATAAGAGCTGACTGCAGCTATAAATTTATCCGGGAGTACTGTCATATTTATTTGCGAATATCCGATTCCGTCTCTCCCCACCTGGCCAGCCTGGAGATGGTTTTGCCGGCCGGTGATTTTTCAGGACTGGTTGGAACATATCTTACAAGGCTGATCGCTTATGTGAGTATTATTGTTATTGCTGCCTTGGGCTGCCTGCTTTTTATCATCTTTAGGACGCGCTTGATGGCGTTAAAGGATGGGGCGATTCCCCAGAAGCGGGTCCTGGCCCTATTGCTGCTGATTCTGGGTTGCAGCCAGCTTGTTTACAGCGGCTTGAACTACGCTCTGTTCCAAGAGGCCTATTTACATACTGCCGGAAAAAGTGCGGCCTATATCGAGCAGGTAGTGACCGATAATCTTGCCGACATCTCTGAAAAAGGGTTGACCCTAAATGAGATTTCCGGCTTGGAGGAATACCTGGTGGAAACTGCCGCCGGAATACCGGAGATTGAGAAAATTGAAGTGGTTTCAGGGACTCAGTGTGTCAGGGTTCTGATCTCCTCAGCACATTTGGATAAAAAGATGTTCGATATCTTCCTGGATATGCTGACGGTTCTGGTTATTTCCATCTTCTTCATGATTGAGCTGACCCTTCTAGCCACGCTGCTGCTGGGCGGACGGCCGGCTACCCCGAAAGAAGAGTCCGTGGAAATAGCCCCTAATACCTCGGGCCTGATAAGAGGGTTAATCTTCTTGGCCAACATTGGCCTGTTTATGTCTATCTCTTTTGTGCCTCTGGTCATGAACAAGCTGTACCAGCCGATAGCAGGCCTTCCGCCGGATATTGTCCTGGGGCTGCCCATTTCTGCGGAAATGCTGGCAGGGGTTGCCGCCATTATCCTGGCAGGTAGGTTGATCGCTCAAAAAGGCTGGAAACCTATTTTTTATCTGGGCGTCTTGTTATTAACTGCGGGATGCTTCTTATCCGGGACAAGCTCCGGGGCCTTGTCCTTTATCTTTGCCAGGTCTGTGGCCGGCTGCGGGGCAGGGTTTATGATGATGGCTTTGCGCAGCCTGGTGGTTATGCTTCCGGAACAGAGTGCGGCCATTGCGGAGTTTTCCGCGGGAGCTGTAGCCGGGCTGAACTGCGGTGCGGTAATTGGCGGTATGCTGGCGGAAAGGATCGGCTATGCAGGTGTCTTCTATCTCTCGGCCCTGATTGTGCTATTATCAGCGTTTTTTGCCCGGAAAAACATAGCCAATTACCGGGCGGAACAAACTGACTCTGCACCGGCTGCTGCCTGGGACAACTTCTTGCGGTTTATTACGGATAAAAACGCACTGCTGTTTTTGCTCTTGATTTTTTTACCCCTTCTGGCTGCGGGGGTGTTTCTCAATTACGCCTTTCCGCTTTTGGCGCAGGCGCATAACTTATCCCAGGGGAATATCAGCCGTGTTTTCCTCTTAAACGGCATATGCATCATCTACCTGGGACCGGTTCTGACAAAACTGACCACGCGTTATCTGGAAAGCAGAGAGGCGCTATTGCTTTCTTCTCTGGTTGTTATTGCCGGAATGCTCCTCTTTATGCACTATGGCACTATAGCGGCGGCTTTGGCCCTGGTGGTTTTACTAGGGATTTCCGACAGCTTCGGGACAGCCGCTCAGACCGGTTACTTCTTAAATCTTAGGCCTGTACGGCAACTGGGGCTGAGTAAAGGGATCGGCTATTTCAGTATCATCGTGAATATCGGCAAGATGCTGGGACCGGTAATCTTTGGGCTGGCCTTTACCTGGGGTGTCCAAAAGGGAGTTGGGGTTTTGGCTGTCTTTTTTGCAGTTATGTTGGCGTTGTTCTTGTTGATGGACAAAAAATAAAGGTTAAATTTTCATTTATCGTGTGTGTTTGGGTGCGCAAATAAGCGAGTTTCGGTTATAAACCGGATAGATTTTTTGATGGGCAGTAAGACAGTACGCTTTTTTGTGAAGAAATAAGCCAAATCCTGGTTGAAGTCAAATATTACTGGTTTACTTAATAAATTTATCAGTATATAATAGATAAGGAAATAGCATCATAAATATGTCAATTCTGCTGAAACATCGCTAATAATCAGCATTTCATAACGGGGCTATAACCCCGTTTTTCTAACCGATAATAATTTTTGGCCGTGCTAGACGGGGAGTTAGCGGTGCCCTGCACCTGCAATCCGCTACAGCAGGGTTGAATTCCCGCGCTGAGGAGCAATCTTGTGGGGTCCGGCTCCGACAAGTGGTGATGACAATCGGGTCCTGCGCAACGAAAATTTGTGAACCCCGTCAGGTCCGGAAGGAAGCAGCGGTAAGCAAAACCTTTCGTGTGCCGCGGGGGCGCCTGGTTAGAGCTAACGATCGGGGCATCGCCCGGAAGATTGTCTTCGAAGGCGGGTGCACGGCCATTAATTAAACCAAAAAAGCGTCTTGTCAAGCAAGACGCTTTTTGTGTATTCTTAATGAAGACACTAAAAAGGAGAGGGCAAAATTGGCTTATCGGGTACTCTATCGGGAATGGCGGCCGCAGGATTTTTCATCTTTAGCCGGGCAGGAACATATCCGTGTTACTCTGCAGAATGCCTTGAAAAAAGGCCGGATTGCCCATGCCTATCTTTTCGCCGGGCCCCGGGGTACCGGCAAAACCAGCACGGCCAAAATCCTGGCAAAGGCGGTCAACTGCGTTTCCCCTGTAGACGGCGAACCCTGCAACAAATGCTTTAATTGTCAAAGTATTAATGAGGGCAGGTCTTTGGACGTGATTGAAATTGACGCCGCTTCCAACCGCGGAATTGATGAAATCCGCGACCTGCGGGAAAGAGTTGGCTTCGTG
>JAVEYA010000024.1:24419-27719 GCA_034003745.1 Clostridia bacterium | reverse complement strand
TGGGGAGAATCGCCGGTCCACTGGCCGGCGTTATCGGCGCTTTGGTGCTGATGGCTATAGGCTTGAGCGTTATCTGGAAAAGTCTGAAGGAACTGGGTTATGTCAAAGCAGCCTCCTTTTCCGGCGCTCCTGCCGCCCGGCGGCAGGAGCAAAGCATTCTTGCTTCCGACACTTTTGGGAGTCTGCTTCTTCTGGGCGGAAGCGTTAGTCTGGACGCCTTGTCCGTCGGTTTTGGGCTGGGCGCTCTGCAAGTGGATTTATGGCTCACTGTTATAACCATGGGCGTTATCGCCGGGCTGATGACCTTGACCGGCCTTCTATGCGGCCGCATCCTCAACCGGACTTTCGGCCGGTGGGCGGAGATGATCGGCGGCGTTATCCTCGTGGCGGTTGGTTTGAAATTACTCTTTGTCTAAAGTTTCTTAGCTTTAAGAGGGGGGAGGTTATTATGAAGAAGGATAGGACAATCCTCTTTGTCTGTACCGGCAATACCTGCCGAAGTTACATGGCCGAAGTGATTGCCAGGAACTATCTGGACCGTCTGGGACCGGAAGCCGCCGGAATCAAAGTGATCTCCGCCGGCGCCGGCGCTGCCGCGGGCGATCCGCCTTCTCCCGCTGCTCAACAGGCTATGCGGGAACTGGGGATGAAGCTGACCGCACACCGGGCCCGGAATTTGACGCCTGAATTGCTGCGGGCAGCGGATGTGGTTCTGGTCATGACTGCCCGGCATAAAGATCAGGCGCTGCAACTTTTGCCCCAGGCGGCGGATAAGGTCTGGCTCCTGACGGAATACGGCGCGGACGCCGCCACCAAAATGGAAATCCTGGACCCCTTCGGGCAATCCCTCGAGTATTACCGGACCTGTGCCGGGCAACTGCAGAAGCATGTCCGCCAGGCCCTGAACAGAGTTATAAGCGGCAGCTAGTCAACGGGCAATATTTCTGTTGCAAAAAGCAGGAAAACAAATGATCTTGGTAGAATGACGCAGTATATACGCGAGGAGGTCAGTTTCTTGAAGATTGCAGTGGGCGCCGATCACGGCGGCTATCTCTTGAAGGAAGAAATTAAACAATGGTTGCAGGAGAAGGACTATATGGTGGAAGATTTCGGAACCTATTCTCCGGAATCCTGTGATTATCCGGATATCGCGAAGAAAATTGCTCAGGCGGTTGCCCAAGGCGGCTGCGACAAAGGCGTCATCGTCTGCGGCACGGGTATTGGCGTAGCCATCGCCGCCAACAAAGTCCGGGGCATTCGCGCGGCTTTGTGCCATGACACCTTTTCCGCCAAGGCCTCCCGGGAGCATAACGACGCCAATATCCTGACCATGGGTGAACGCGTCATCGGCCGGGGCTTGGCCCTGGAAGTACTGGAGGCCTGGCTGGGCGCGAGCTTCGCGGGCGGACGCCACCAGCGCCGCGTGGACATGATCGGCGCAATCGAAGCTGCGGAAGGTAGAAGCTGATGGACTATGCGAAAATTACGGCCGATGTGAAGCAGGCCGTAGAGGAATTAGTGGAGAAAGCAAATCTGCAGCCGGGCCAGATTCTGGTGGTTGGCTGCAGCACCAGCGAAGCGGCCGGGAAGAGGATGGGGACAAGTTCCAGCCTGGAAATCGCCGATGCGATTCTGGCGGGACTTTTGCCGTTCTGCCGTAAAGCCGGGCTGTATTTGGCCGTGCAATGCTGCGAGCATCTTAACCGGGCGCTGGTGGTCGAAAAAGCCTGTCAGGAAAAATACAACCTGGAAGAAGTTTCGGTCTATCCCGTCCAGGGAGCGGGCGGCAGCCTGGCCCACCGCGCCATGCAGAATTTCACCGCTCCGCTGGTGGTGGAGCGGATCCAGGCCCACGCCGGGCTGGATATCGGCGATACTTTTATCGGCATGCACTTAAAGCCGGTGGTCGTGCCGGTGAGGAGCAGCATTAACAAAATAGGCGAAGCGCACCTGACCCTTGCCCGCACCAGGCCCAGGCTGATTGGCGGGGAACGTGCCAGATATACACCAATATAGGGAGGAAGAATAGCAATGGATTATGTAAAAGAACTTGTCACACCTGCCGACCCGGAATTGGGAGGCTACATGGCGGAAGAAGAAGAGCGGCAGCTTAGGAAGATCGAGCTGATTGCCTCGGAGAACTTTGTCAGCCGCGCCGTTATGGCGGCCCAGGGCTCAGTTTTGACCAACAAGTATGCCGAGGGTTATCCGGGCAAACGTTACTACGGCGGGTGCGAATTCGTGGATAAAGTCGAGGATTTGGCAAGGTTCCGGGCCAAAGCCATTTTTGGAGCGGAGCATGCCAACGTGCAGCCCCATTCCGGCGCCCAGGCCAACTTTGCCGTCTATTTTGCCCTGCTCGAATACGGCGATACCGTGCTGGGGATGAACCTGTCCCACGGCGGCCATCTGACCCACGGCAGCCCGGTCAATGTTTCCGGTAAATACTTCAAGTTTGTTCCCTATGGAGTAGACCCCGAAACCGAGACCATCGATTATGACGAAGTCCATAAAATCGCCCAGGAAGCCCGTCCGAAGATGATTGTGGCCGGCGCCAGCGCTTATCCGCGTTATATTGATTTTACCAAACTGGCCCAGATTGCCTTTGACGTCAAAGCCTACCTGATGGTGGACATGGCCCATATCGCCGGTCTGGTTGCGGCCGGACAGCATCCCAGCCCCGTCCCTTATGCGGACATTGTCACCACTACCACGCATAAGACGCTGCGCGGGCCGCGCGGCGGGATGATCTTATGCCGTGAAAAGTACGCCCAGGCCATCGACAAAGCCATTTTCCCCGGCACCCAGGGCGGTCCCTTAATGCATGTTATCGCAGGCAAGGCCGCGGCTTTCAAAGAAGCCCTGGAGCCGCAGTTTAAGGCTTATCAGGAGCAGATTGTCAAAAATGCGCAGGCTCTGGCCATGGAACTCTCTAACCGGGGCTTCCGCCTTGTGTCTGGCGGGACGGACAATCACCTGATGCTTATTGATATGCGGAACAAAAATATTACAGGTAAAGACGCCGAGCGCGCCCTGGATAACGCGGGCGTTACCGCCAATAAGAATACCATCCCCTTTGATCCCCAGAGCCCCTTCGTTACCAGCGGGGTCAGGATCGGCACGCCGGCCGTGACCACCCGGGGCATGAAAGAAGCGGAAATGAAAATCATCGCGGAAATCATCGATCTGGTCATCAGCCATCGGGAAGATGCCGCCAAAGTGGAGCAGGCCCAAAAGATGGTCCGGGAACTGACCGGCCGCTTTCCGCTGTTTGCCTGGGAGTAAAGCTCTAAGATATAA
>JAVEYA010000024.1:0-24319 GCA_034003745.1 Clostridia bacterium | reverse complement strand
GGATGAGCATCCGCAGGGGGGATTCAAGGGAGACTAGAGGAGAGTGAGTGGCGTGCGTCCATCCTGGGACCAGTATTTCATCGATATTACCAAAGTGGTGGCGACACGCTCCACCTGTTTGCGTCGCCAGGTGGGCGCCATTATCGTCAAGGAGCGTCATATCATCGCCACCGGCTATAACGGCGCGCCCAGCTGCCTGCCCCACTGCGAGGAGACCGGGTGCATGCGCGAGAATATGCAGGTTCCTTCGGGCCAGCGGCACGAACTCTGCCGCGGCCTGCATGCCGAGCAGAATGCCGTCATCCAGGCCGCCGTACACGGCGCCAGCATCGCGGGCGGTACGCTGTACTCGACAACTCAGCCCTGCGTGCTCTGCAGCAAGATTTTAATCAATGCCGGCATCAAGCGCATTGTCTTCATCGGCCCCTATCCTGATGAACTCGCTTTATCCTTGTTAAATGCCGCTGGAATCGAATTGGTTCCCTGGCCGGAGGAGGAAAAATAAGTGAAACAGAAAATTATTGCCTTGCCCAGGCTGGACAGGTTGTCGCCGACCATGGAATCCACGGCGCTGAAGCTGATGGAGGAGACGGGGGAATTGGCCCAGGCCATCGGCAAATACCGCGGTATGAACGGGGAAGCGACTCGCCGGGAAGACGCCCAGGTTATGGAAGCTATTCTGGAGGAACTCTTAGACGTGGCCCAGACCGCCGTCTCCATGATGTTCGTTCTGGAAGAGCAATATGGCACCGATATCGATGAAGCCGTGGAAAAACATATCCGAAAACTGTCCGACAAAGGCTATCTGTCCGGCCTGCCGGCCAAGGAGAATATCTGAAATGCCTTCAATCCGTAAAGTTTTGACCATCTTCGGCACCCGGCCTGAGGCCATTAAAATGGCCCCGCTTATTCTGGCGCTGCAACAGGACCCTTTTATCGACTGTCGCGTGGCCGTAACGGCGCAGCATCGCGAAATGCTGGACCAGGTGCTACAGCTTTTTAAAATTGCAGTTCATTATGATTTAAATATCATGCAGACGGGACAAACTTTGTACGATATCAGCGCCCGGGCTCTTTTAGGCCTGCGGGATGTCCTGGAGCAGGAAAAGCCGGATCTGGCGCTGGTGCACGGCGATACCTCGACCACGTTCATAGCCTCGCTGGCCGCCTATTATCAGCAGATTCCGGTGGGCCACGTTGAAGCCGGACTGCGCTCCGGCGACAAATATTCGCCTTTCCCCGAAGAGATGAACCGGCGTCTGACCGCCTCCTTGTCCGATTTGCATTTTGCCCCGACCGGGACAGCCCGGGCCAACCTTCTCCGGGAGGGCCTTCCCGATGAGAAAATTTTTGTTACGGGCAATACCGTCATTGATGCGCTTTTGGCTATGGTCAAAAACGATTACGTCTTCACCGAGCCGCGTTTAAAGGCGCTGGATTTTGTCGCCCAAAGGGTCATCGTCGTGACCACCCACCGCCGCGAAAATCTGGGCGAACCGATGCGCCGGATGTATCAGGCTATGCGGGAGATTATCGACGAGTTTCCCGACGTGACCATCGTCTTTCCCGTCCATAAGAATCCCGCCGTGCGTTCGGTGGTGCAGGAAGTCCTGGGGGACTCTCCGCGGGTGCTTTTAATCGAACCCCTGGAATACGAGCCTTTTGCCAATCTCTTAAACCAGTCTTATCTCGTCCTCACCGACTCCGGCGGGCTGCAGGAAGAAGCCCCCGCGTTGGGCATCCCCGTGTTGGTGCTGCGGGAGAATACGGAGCGTCCGGAAGCCGTCGAAGCCGGCACCGTGGAATTAGTTGGCGTCGAACAGGACAAAATATATTCTGTAACCAAAAAGCTGCTGACCGACCCGGGCGCCTACCGCAAAATGGCGCAAGCCGTCAACCCCTATGGAGACGGGCGGGCCTCTGCCAGAATCGCGGCGGCCCTGCATTATCACTGGGGCTTAAGACGCGAGCGGCCGCAAGATTTTAACAGCTGACGCGGCGGAACTTTTTTTGTCCGGTTCCGCTTGGGTTTTACCCGATTAATTATGGAAAATAATAACTGGCATACAGTATACTTATAAAATAGAATGGGTTTTTGCAAAAAAAGTTTGAATAATCTCATAAAAGGATTAGTAAAAAATGAATTATTGTAGTATTATTATGTATTAAGGGGCTGTTTAAATGGGATTTAAAAAGTCGCCTGCCTATAAATATATAAATTTCGGCTTAAGCTTCGGCTTAACGATGGCCATCACGGTGTATCTGCTGTATCAGGGGGGGAAATGGCTGGATACCCGACTCAATTCTGCGCCCTGGTTTATGCTTCTGGGTATTGTTCTGGCGATAGCCGCTGTATTCAAACGGCTTTTCGCAGAAATCAAAATGCTGGAAAGGGAACTCTCGCAGAATGAGAACGAGGAGACCCCGACGGAGTAGTGGATACAATTTTTAATATATATATGTGTACTTTTGTTCACAATCTTTTATACATTTACACCGGTTTGGGGTGATCGGATTGCCGGTCTGGCTACCCTCCGCTTTGCAGGGTTTAGCATTTGGTATAGCAGTTTCAGCACTGAACTACCTTATCCTTTTACGGGGACAGAAAAAAGCGGAAACGCTCCCTCCCGAAAAGGGTAAGAATATTGTCCTGTCAAGATACGCCGTACGCTATATTCTCAATGTGCTGGCCTTGTTTTTAGTTTATAAGAACCCGCCGATGCTGATTGCCACGGCCATAGGCCTTACCTTCAATAAAAATATTTTATTTTTCAAATATCTTTTCAAAAAACCGTAAGAGAAAGGGGTGAAACAGATGTTCTTTGCGACACCGGTATTTGCGGCTGAAGCGGCGGGACACGGCGCTGAAGCGGGACATGGCGTGGGTCCCTTGTTCAGTATCTTCGGTCTGGAAGTCTCCAGCGTGGTGACCACCATGTGGGGACTGATGATTCTGTTATTTCTGGCCTCATACTTTGCAACCCGGAAACTGGAGAAGATTCCCGAAGGCCGCCTGCAAAACGCGATGGAATTTATTCTGGAGACCCTCCTGAGCCAGCTTGCTCCCGTCATGGGCGGTGAAAAGATGGCCCGTCGGTATTTCCCGCTCTTAGCCAGTTTTTTTATTCTGATTCTCTGTTCCAACTACTCGGGGCTTTTGCCTCTGGCCGGACACCTGCCCGGTCTGCAGGCGCCGACTTCCACCTTGAGCGTTACGGCCGGATTGGCCATCGTCGTCTTTTTCTCGACGCATTTCTTCGGGGTTAAGACCAAGGGGATCGGGTATTTCAAACATTTCGTACAGCCGTTGCCTTTTTTATTGCCGCTGAATATTATTGAGGAGTTTGTCCGGCCGCTGTCGCTCTCTTTGCGTCTTTATGGGAATATTTACGGGGAGGAAATGGTTGTCGCCAGTCTCTTTGCCTTGGTCCCGTTTTTCCTGCCGGTTCCCATGATGGTGCTGGGTATACTTTTTGGCCTGATTCAGGCCTTTGTTTTCACCATGCTGGCCGCCCTGTATATCGGCACGGCGGCAGCAGAACACCACCACTGACGGCTGTTTAATTGAACAGCCTCTGGACAACAAATTTACAGCCTGTCAGCTGCAAGAAGTTTATTCATACACAGCATACAGGAAAAAGGGAAAGGAGGTAGACACATGGTTAATGGATTGATCGCATTAGGAGCCGCTTTGGCTGTAGCTATCGCTACAATCGGCCCTGCTCTCGGTCAAGGTAATGCAGCGGGCAAAGCCATGGAATCCATTGCACGGCAACCCGAGGCTGCCGGCGAAATCAGGACCGCCTTAATTCTTTCTTTAGCTTTCATGGAAGCCTTGACTATTTACGGTTTGCTCATCGCATTCCTGTTGTTAGGGAAATTCTAAGACAGCTTGTGCTGTCGCTGACTGAGGGAGGCGGCCGTCTCAGTGCGGCCGGCCCCCTCAGAATTAATCCTTAACTTTCCTTGCCCAGCAATTTATGAAGGGGGCTAATTTATGAGTGTCAATCCTCACGATCTAATCTGGGCTATCGTCAATTTTCTGATACTGGTAGCCATTTTGAATAAATTCCTGTATAAGCCGATTCTGGGTATGCTGGACACGCGTAAGCAGGAGATCAAGAATCGCCTCGATGAGGCGGAAGGCGCCCGCGCTGACGCTGTACAGCTGAAAGAAGAGTATGCCAAGGAAATGCAGAATGCCCGCCTGGAAGCCCAGGAGATCATCGTCAAGGCCACCAAACTGGCCGAGGAGTCCAAAAGCGGCATTGTGGCTGAAGCCCGTCAGGAATCGGAAAAAGTCTTGAAGAAAGCCCAGGAAGAAATCCGCCTGGAAAAAGAAAAAGCCAAGGTCGAACTAAGAAACGAAGTCGCCGCCTTAGCGGTTATGGCTGCGGGCAGAGTGATTGAAAAAACCATTAAGCCCGAAGACCATGAACAAATGATTCGTCAATTTGTCCAAGAGGTAGGGGATGCGTCGTGATTAACCGTACGGCGCCCCGACGCTACGCCCAGGCCCTCTTAATGATTGCCTCCGAAAGAGGCCAAGTGGATAAGTATGAGCAGGAACTGGATGTCTTCAAGCAACTCCTGTTAAGCGAACCCAATCTTAAAGAGTTCATGGACAATCCGAAAATTTTGCCCGAGGAAAAGAAAAAGATTTTAAAACCCTTGGTGGAAGGCCGCCTTGATGCGCTCATCGTCAATTTCCTCTGTGTCATTGCCGATAAGCGCCGTGGGAATATGTATCTGGAGATTATCGAGGAGTATAGAAATTACGCCGATATGGCCAGAAATATTATCGACGCGGAAGTCAGGACTGCGGTGCAGATCACCGATAAAGATTTTCGTGAGCTGGAAGCCAAACTTTCCAAAGCCACCGGCAAGAAAGTGCGTATGAAAAGTACCGTCGACACCTCGCTCTTGGGCGGCATGGTGGTCCGGATCGGCGATACCGTCATGGACGGCAGCGTTACCAAGAAGCTGTCTCTTTTAAAGAGCAAGCTCCAGCAGACGCAGTTTGAAAGAATTGGGGTGAACAAATAAGATGAGCATCAGACCTGAAGAAATCAGCTCAATCCTCAAGCAGCAGATTGAGAATTATCAGACTCAGGTTGAAGTTGCCAATATCGGCACGGTTATTCAGGTAGCCGACGGCGTTGCCCGTATTCACGGTTTATCTCAGGCTATGGCCGGCGAGATGCTGGAGTTCCCCGGCGGCATCTTCGGCATGGCTTTAAACCTGGAAGAAGACAACATCGGCTGCGTTATCCTCGGACCGTTCAAGCAAATCAAAGAAGGCGACCAGGTCAAGCGCACCGGCCGGATCGTGCAGGTTCCCGTAGGGGACGCCCTCCTGGGCCGCGTGGTCAATGCCCTGGGCCAGCCTATTGACGGCAAGGGGCCCCTCGACACCGACAAATATCGTCCGGTGGAGAATATCGCGCCCGGCGTCGTTTACCGTAAGTCGGTGCATCAACCGCTGCAGACGGGCCTGAAGTCTATTGACTCCATGATTCCCATCGGCCGCGGCCAGCGGGAACTGATTATCGGCGACCGCCAGACCGGCAAGACCGCTTTGGCCATTGACACCATCATTAACCAAAAGGGCCAGGATGTTATCTGCATCTATGTGGCCATCGGCCAGAAGGCCTCCACCGTGGCCAGCGTGGTGGCCAAACTCGAAGAAAAAGGCGCCATGGACTATTCCATCGTCGTCGCGGCTACTGCCAGCGAACCGGCTCCCCTCTTGTACATCGCGCCTTATTCCGGCTGCGCCATCGGCGAAGAATTCATGCACCAGGGCAAAGACGTCCTCGTCGTTTACGATGACCTCTCCAAACAGGCCGTCGCTTACCGCGAACTGTCGCTTCTTTTAAGACGTCCCCCCGGCCGTGAAGCGTATCCCGGCGACGTATTCTATCTCCACTCCAGACTTCTGGAACGCGCAGCCAAGCTGAGCGACGATCTGGGCGGCGGCTCTTTAACCGCACTCCCCGTCATCGAAACCCAGGCCGGCGACGTTTCCGCCTATATTCCTACGAACGTGATCTCCATTACCGACGGACAGATTTTCCTGGAGTCCGACCTCTTCTACTCCGGCTTCCGTCCGGCTGTTAACGTCGGTATCTCCGTCTCCCGGGTCGGCGGAAACGCCCAGATCAAGGCTATGAAGCAGGTGGCAGGCCGTCTGCGTCTGGATCTGGCCCAATACCGTGAATTGGCGGCTTTTGCCCAGTTCGGCTCCGATCTGGATAAGGCTACCCAGGCCCGCCTGAACCGCGGCGAGAAGACCATGGAAGTCTTAAAGCAGGGCCAATATCAGCCCATGCCGGTCGAACAGCAGGTTCTGGTGCTGTACTGCGCCGTTAACGGCTATCTCGACAATATCGCCCTGGATAAGCTCAAAGACTTTGAGCAGGGCTTCCTTAATTTCGTCCAGACCACCGTCTATAAGGAAATCATCACGGCTTTGAGCACCGAAAAGGCCCTCAAGCCGGACATGGAAGAGAAGCTCAAAGCGGCTATCAATGAGTATAAAAACGCCTTCATAGCCTAAAAAGGTGGTGAAAATATGCCGGGTGTACGTGATATCAAACGGCGTATCCGCAGTGTCAACAACACCAAAAAAATAACCAAGGCCATGGAAATGGTTTACGCGGCCAAATTGCGGCGGACCCAGAGCGCGGTGATCGCTTCGCGGCCTTACGCCGCCAAAATGGAAGCCGTCTTGGGACGTATCGTGGCCTCCACCACGGAGAAAGTCCATCCCTTCATGCTCAGAAGACCGGTCAAGAAGGTCGGTTTCATTATGATTACCGGGGACCGCGGCCTGGCCGGCGGCTATAACGCCAACCTGATCCGCAAGACAATGGTCGAGTCAGCCCGTTTTGACGAGGCCGAAAAAGGCTTCATCGCCGTAGGAAGAAAAGGCCGGGATTATTTGCGCCGCAGGCAAAGGACCCTAATTTGCGAGTTCATCGGCATCAACGACATCCCCAAGGTCTCTGAGGCCAAGACCATAGTCGATGTGGCCGTACAGACCTATCTGGATGAAACCTATGACGAGATTTACCTGGTTTATCAGGAATTCGTTTCCGCGCTGACCCAGCGTCCCGTCATCAAGCAGCTCCTGCCCATTCCTTACGAGGAAGGGGAGGATGCGTCGGTGAGCGACTACCTCTATGAACCGGCCCCCGCGCAGGTTTTGGAGATGCTGTTGCCCAAATATATCTTAAACAAGGTCTACCAGGGCCTGATGGAAGCCAAAGCCAGCGAACATGCCGCCCGCATGACGGCTATGGGCTCAGCCACGAAGAACGCCGACGAGATGATCGGTAAGCTCGTCTTATCCTTTAACCGGGCCCGTCAAGCGGCGATTACCCGTGAAATCACCGAAATCGTCAGCGGCGCCGACGCCCTCAAAGCGCAATAATTAGTTGGAATTGGAGGTGTAGTAGATTGAGTACAGGCAAGGTAGTACAGATAATCGGACCCGTGGTTGACGTGGAGTTTCCCGCGGGACAGCTGCCGGATATATATAATGCCATCGTCATTAAGAACGAGAACATCAATCTTACCCTGGAAGCTGCCCAACACTTAGGGAACAATATCGTCCGCTGCGTGGGCATGTCGTCTTCCGACGGCCTGCAGCGCGGTATGGCGGCCGAAGATACGGGTTCCGCCATCACCGTTCCCGTCGGCGAAAATACCCTGGGACGCATGTTCAATGTCCTGGGTGAACCCATCGACGAGGGTGGGCCGGTAGACGTTCAGGAAAGATGGCCCATTCACCGTCCCGCTCCGCCTTTTGTGGAGCAGCGGCCGTCCACCGAGATGCTGGAAACGGGGATCAAGGTTGTTGACTTGTTGTGCCCTTACGCCAAAGGCGGTAAGATCGGCCTCTTCGGCGGCGCCGGCGTCGGCAAAACCGTTTTGATTCAGGAACTTATCAGAAACATCGCTTACGAGCACGGCGGCTATTCCGTTTTCGCCGGCGTGGGCGAGCGTACCCGTGAAGGCAACGACCTCTGGCATGAAATGAAGGAATCCGGCGTTATCAACAAGACCAGTCTCGTCTTCGGGCAGATGAACGAGCCGCCGGGGGCCCGCCAGAGAGTGGGCCTGTCCGGGCTGACCATCGCGGAATACTTCCGTGACGTAGCCGGGCAGGACGTCTTGTTATTCATCGATAATATTTTCCGTTTCACCCAGGCTGGGTCCGAGGTTTCGGCGCTGTTGGGCCGGATGCCTTCCGCCGTAGGTTACCAGCCTACGCTGGCCACCGAAATGGGGAATTTGCAGGAGCGCATCACTTCTACCAAGAAGGGCTCCATTACCTCCGTACAGGCTATTTACGTGCCGGCGGACGACCTGACCGACCCGGCGCCGGCGACCACCTTCGCCCACCTGGACGCCACCACCGTTTTGAACCGGGCCATCGTGGAAATCGGGATTTACCCGGCGGTCGACCCGCTGGATTCCACTTCCCGGATCTTAGACCCGCTCATCTTAGGCCAGGAACATTACGACGTCGCCCGCGGCGTGCAGCGGATCCTGCAGCGCTATAAGGAACTGCAGGACATTATCGCCATCCTGGGTATGGACGAATTGAGTGAAGACGACAAGATCACCGTCGCCCGGGCGCGGCGTATCCAGCGTTTCCTCTCCCAGCCCTTCCACGTGGCGGAGCAGTTCACCAATACCCCCGGCAAATATGTGCCGATCAAAGAAACGATTCGCGGCTTCAAGGAAATCCTCGAAGGCCTGCATGACGAAATACCGGAAAACCTCTTCCTGATGGCAGGAACAATCGACGAGGTGGTAGAAAACGCGCGGAAAGCGGAGGGATAAAATATGGCGAATTCCCTCAAACTCGACGTCGTCACTCCCGACAGAACGCTTTTGTCCAGCGAAATTGCTTCGCTGGTCGTCCCGGCTGTGGACGGCTACCTGGGCGTTCTGCCCAACCATGCCCCGATGATTGTGGGCCTGGTGCCCGGCGTGGTGAAGTACAAGAGCGATGGAAAGCAGAACTACCTGTCCATTGCCGGCGGCTTCATGGAAATCGGTCCCCAGGCGGTGACGCTGTTGGCCGATACCGCTGAAAAGCCTGAGGAGATTGATAAGGAAAGGGCGCAGGCGGCCAAAGGCAGAGCGGAGAAACGGTTGAAGGAAAGACCGCCCGGTTTGGACGTGCAGCGTGCCGAAATTGCCCTGCAAAGAGCCCTGACCCGCCTCAAAGTAACAGGATACATCAAATAATTGCTTGATTTGCCAAAAATTAAAGCAAGAAAACAGCAGGATATTGATAAGTTATGGCGAAGTTAATACACAATTGCTTTTGCGAGCAATTAACCTAAAAGAGAAAGACCGCAGACTAATGTTTGCGGTCTTTCTCTTTGTTCAGAATAAAATGGAATATGCTTGGCAATGCTAGTAATAATCTTCCTATTCTGACACTGAAATTCAGCCTATAAAATTACCGGGAGAGGGACAAATTAGGAAAGGAGAAAACGGGAGTTCCATAAAATACCTTGGCAGAATATCATTCTTTTACCAACACTGCTAAAAAAAATCATGATATAATACGAATGGTAAATCAGACAACCTTTAGAAAGGGGGGGCCTGCAAGCAAAACCATAAAGGAGCGATTCCGAAAGGTTTTGCCGTCAGGGACGCTGATTGGAAAAGATAATTGTAGAAGGCGGCAAGGCATTGCGGGGGACCATTGCGGTAAGCGGTTCAAAAAATGCCGTATTGCCCATCATCGTGGCCTCTTTATTATCCGACGGAGCCTGCCGGATTCAGGACGTGCCGAGCCTGACCGACGTGGAAACAATCTGTGATGTCTTGGGAGAAATAGGCGCCAAGGTCAAGATGAACGACGCGCATACCCTGGAGATAAATTGCAGCACGATCAATAAGTTTGAGGCCCCCTATGAATATGTCAGCAGAATGCGCGCTTCCAATCTGGTGATGGGGCCGCTCTTGGCCAGGTTAGGCAAGGCGAAGATCTCCATGCCGGGGGGCTGCGCCATCGGCACCCGCCCCATCGATTTGCACCTGAAAGGCTTTGAGGCTATGGGCGCCACCATCAAGGTCGAGCATGGCTACATCATCGCCGAGACGCCGAAACTGACCGGCGCCAGGGTTTATCTGGATTATCCCAGCGTCGGCGCTACCGAGAACATCATGATGGCAGGCTCCTTGGCGGAAGGGACCACCATTATCGAGAACGCCGCCGAAGAGCCGGAAATCGTCGATTTGGCCAATTTTATCAACAGCATGGGCGGCCGCGTTAAAGGGGCCGGCACCAAAATCATCAAAATCGAAGGAGTCAGGATTCTCGGACCGACTGTACACACCGTCATCCCCGACAGAATCGAAGCAGGCAGCTACATGGTGGCCGCCGCCATCACCGGCGGGGATTTATTCCTGGAGAATGTCATCTCCGACCACTTGAAGCCCGTCATCGCCAAGCTCATCGAAATCGGGGCGGACGTCACCGAAGAAGAGAACGGCCTGCATGTCCGGGCCACGGAATATCCCTTACGGGCAGCCGATATCAAGACCCTGCCCTATCCCGGTTTCCCCACCGATATGCAGGCCCAGTTCATGTCCCTGCTGGCGGTGGTGCAGGGGACGAGCATTCTTACTGAAACCGTCTTCGAGAACCGTTTTATGCACGCCGAAGAATTGCGCCGTATGGGCGCGGATATCAAGATTGAAGGCCGCAGCGCCGTCGTTGAGGGCATTTCCCGGCTGAACGGGGCGCAGGTCAGAGCCTCCGACCTCCGGGCCGGGGCTGCGCTGATCATCGCCGGACTCGCCGCCGAAGGCGAAACGGAAATCAGCAATATCTTTCATATCGACAGAGGCTATGACCGAATCGTAGACAAATTCCGCTCTGTCGGCGCCATTATCCATCGCAGATAATTATATAAGTAAAATATAAACGCCTCAGTTCACTAAAACAGGTGAACTGAGGCGTTTTGTTTTACCCATCAGCTTTACCGCTTAATCTTTTTTCCACCTTGGATGACTTGTATCTGCACATCATGCTTGTCGAGTTTCTTTTCTATTCTGTCGAACCGCTCATCATGCTCGTCCAGTTTTTCTAAGATTCTCCACCAAATCATAAATCTTATCAATTTTTTCAGTCACATTCTTACCTCACTTTCCTATGGCGGATATGTACTTCAAGTATAGCCAAATCTTGCACGCCATTCAATATCATCAGAAATATTTAACACTATGTTCTGAATGGGCAAAGCGGATCAGGCAAGCAGGGTATGTTACTCCATGTAGATATTTCCGTAAAGCTCCCCCGACAAGATATTCATAATAGCCTGGCCTTACGCATATATATTAGTCTGGCCGGGGTTTCCCGGCGGATTAAACCTGTTCAGGGAAAGGTTGAGGCCGGTGGCATACTGCTTTAGGAGAAGAAAACGGTATAGGCTCTTAAAATTTATCCTCTTCATCTCTCTCGTCTCTATTTTGCTTATTCCGTTATTGTCCGAGTTCAGGGTCCCTGAAATAAAGGAGATTGGCATCAACGAGGATACCGTCCGGGTCCGGCTCTACCTCCATGAGGAAAAAAGGACCGTGGAACTGGGCCTGGAAGAGTATCTCGTCGGCGTTGTCGCCGCGGAAATGTCGGTCTCCTTTCCCTTGGAAGCGCTGAAAGCCCAGGCTGTGGCGGCCAGGACCTATGCGGTCAAGCGTCTGCAGATTCCCGACCCGCGCATCAAGAATATGGACCTGCGGGCCGACCTCACTTCGGATTCCACCATCAATCAGGCCTGGATCAGCAGCGCCCAAATGCAGGAACGCTGGGGCAAGCAGCATTATCTTGGGCGTAAGAACATCATCACCCAGGCTGTCCTGGAAACCCGCGGAGAAGTGTTAATCTATGAGGGGCAACTCATCGATCCCGTCTATTTTTCTTCCTGTGGCGGCCGCGGTACGGAGGACTCCGGCAACGTCTGGAAGTATGATATTCCTTACCTGCAGGCGGTACCCTGCTCTGGACATCCCAACGGAAACAAGGAAGCCGTCCATGTCTTTAAAATCAGTGAAGTCAATACCCTGGTGGGAAGCAAACTGGCAGCCCTTCCCTCGGGCAAATCCTCTGCGCAGCCGGCCGGCGTCAAGACCCTGGAGAAGAGCGAGGCCGGGCGCATCAAGTCCCTGCAATTCGGCGGGAAAACCTTGAGCGGCGAAGAATTGCGCAGCCGGATCGGACTGCCCTCCACGATTTTCAGTATGGAAGTGGTCGGCGGCAATATCAAGTTTTCCAGCGTCGGCTACGGCCACGGCGTGGGCATGTGCCAATACGGCGCGGCGGCGCGTGCGGAAGAAGGGAAAAACTATCTGGAAATTCTCAAATATTATTACCAGGGAGTGGAGCTGGCTACGGTCAAAAGCAGGCCGCAGTAACTTTTTGTCATTCCGAGCGTAGCGAAGAATCCTCTTTGAAATGTCGCCTCAAGAATGTATGAAGTATTAAGAGTATTCCCGCTTGGCAATACTATTCCTGAGGTGGTTTTAATGTTGAAGCTTAATCCCAGAACACTGGGTATTTATGCGGCCCTGATCCTCCTGGTCTTTTCCGTAGGCGTCCCCCTGATCGGGCGGGAACTCCGGGAAAACAATGGAGCGGACCGGGAGCAAAACCCCGGCAGAAATTTTCTTACTGACCGGGAACTTAATATTTCCGATTACCCTTACGATACTCTGCTCAATGAAGCGGAAAGCGGGGGACAAGCTCCTGCCCCGGGACCCGCTCCGGATGCCGCAACCGCGTCTGAACCAGTCCCCCAACCCACTGCCCCTGAAGTTACTGAGGCAGGCAGCGTCCTCCCTGCGGAAGCCGGGATATCCGCTGACCCTGTTCCGGATAGCGCCGCCTCGGTTGATATCGCCCCTGATGAGGGCGATCTTATCTCTGCGATCCTGGCCAATCTGGATATCTCTCAGGTGGTCTGGCCCCTTGAAGGGGAAATCATCAGGGCGGTCGGCCTGAATTATTCCGAGACCTTCGCGGACTACCGCTTCCATAGCGGCTTCGATATTGCCGCCGCTGCCGGCGCTGAAGCCGCAGCCGTCTTTCCCGGTAAAATTGTCTCCGTCTCCACCAGCAAAGCCGAAAAAGTTTCTCTCGTCATCGACCACGGCGGCGGCTGGCTGAGTACTTACGCCCACCTGGCCGAAGCCCGGGTATCTCCCGGGGAGAAAGTCACCGCCGGTCAAATCCTTGGTACGATTGGAGAGCCGGGCTTAGCGGAACTGGCCGAGGGGCCGCATCTCCACTACGCTCTCTCCAAAGACGGCCAAGCCGTCAATCCGCTGGAATATTTACCGTAAGGCAGGGCGCGCCCTGCCTTATTGAATGAGCCTGCCTTGTTTATCGGGGCAGGTTTTGTTTTGGGAGCTGTGATAATGTGATTTATTTTGACTGATATTGAAATATTGGTTATACTTATCAATATAAATGTGATTAACATACGCAAGTATTATATAATAATGTGTTGTTTTGGAGGTGGTAGTATGGAAAGACTGGTTATGCAAAAACTGCTGGACTGGAAAAACTCCAAATATAGAAAACCCCTTATTTTAAAAGGGGTGCGTCAGGTGGGCAAGACCTGGCTGCTCAAGGAATTCGCAAAACGCAATTATGGAAATATGGCTTATTTCAACTTTGACGAACACCCGGAATATAAACAGTTTTTTGAAAGCACCAAGGATGTGGAGCGTATTCTGCAAAATCTGATGATGGCCAGCGGCCAAGTCATTAAACGGGACAGCCCGGAGGACACGCTCATTGTTTTTGACGAGATACAGGAATGCCCGAACGCACTGAACACGTTGAAGTATTTCTGTGAAAACACGCCCCACTACCATGTGGCCTGTGCAGGATCGCTTTTGGGTATAACATTGTCTAAGCCCGCTTCCTTCCCTGTGGGCAAGGTGGATTTTTTAGAGATCATGCCAATGACTTTTACGGAATTTTTAATGGCCAATGGTGACGGTAACCTTGCTGATTACATAAGAAGCATAGATAGAATTGAGCCAATCCCGGAGGCCTTTTATAATCCCCTTTATGAAAAACTGAAGATGTATTTTGTGACGGGCGGTATGCCGGAATCGGTTCGCGTTTGGACTCAGGAGCGGGATGTAGAGCTGATGCAGCAGGTGCTGTCCAACATTCTGGGGGCATATGAGCGAGATTTTGCCAAGCACCCCGATCCTAAGGACTTCCCGAAGATATCGCTGATATGGAAGTCAATCCCCTCCCAATTGGCAAAAGAAAATAAAAAGTTTATCTATAAAGTCATTAAGGAAGGCGCTAGGGCGAGGGAGTATGAAGATGCCCTGCAATGGCTTTGTGATGCGAACCTGATTTATAAGATATACCGCAGCTCGGCGCCGGGTCTGCCTATTTCAGCTTATGACGATTTGTCTGCTTTTAAGCTATATATGGTAGATGTGGGATTGTTGCGCCGCTTGTCTCTTTTGGCTCCGTCCGCATTTGGCGAGAGCAACAGACTGTTTGTAGAGTTTAAAGGGGCTTTAAGCGAAAACTATGTCCTGCAAGCACTGCAAAACCAGTTTGAAGCTATGCCCCGTTATTGGACTGTTGAAAACCCCAGATACGAAGTAGATTTCCTGATCCAAAGAGAAAATGACATATTGCCTGTAGAGGTTAAATCAGAGAGCAATGTGGAAAGCCGCAGCTTGAAAAAGTACAAGGAAAAATACGAGGATAAGGTAAAGCTGCGTGTTCGTTTTTCACTGAATAACCTGCGCCTTGATGATGACCTGTTGAATATTCCGTTGTTTATGGCGGATCATGCGGATAAGATTATTGGGATGGCTGCCGGCCCATAAGCCCTGTTCATGTTACGGCATATTATTTACCGTAAGGCAGGGCGCGCCCTGCCTTATTTTTATACAACTACCGTGCATTTTTTTGCTTTCCCCTCATATACATTTATAGAAAAATATGTAATAGCGGAGGGGAAGCGGAGTGCAAGAATATATAAGAAAAAGAGTTCTGGAAGTTTGCCATTATATGCTGGACACAACCGCCACGGTCAGGCAGACTGCGACAGTCTTTGGTGTAAGTAAAAGCACGATTCATAAAGATATGACCGAAAGACTTCCGGTAATCAATAAGCAGTTGGCGGCGCAGGTGAAATATGTCCTCGAACAGAACAAGGCGGAGAGGCATTTGCGGGGCGGAGAAGCGACCAAGAGAAAGTATAAAGAAGCCCAGGAAAATTAATTGCATTTTTTCAAGATATTAAAAGGAAATAAATCATTTTATGTAGAATATGAGCCACAGAATCTCTAATAAGGAGAAACAATTCAACGGGCGGGAGGATTGGTGGCCTCATGTTCTTTAATTTTGGGGAAGATATCGGAATCGACCTGGGTACTGCCAGCGTGCTGGTCTATGTCAAGCACAGGGGGATTGTGCTGAACGAGCCCTCGGTAGTAGCCATGGACAAAAATTCAGGACAAATTATCGCAGTAGGTGAAGAGGCCAGAAGAATGCTCGGCAGGACGCCCGGGAACATTGTTGCCATCCGTCCTATGAAAGAGGGCGTTATTGCCGACTACGAAATCACCGAAAAAATGCTGCGTTATTTTATCGGCAAAGCTTTGAACAGAAGATTCTTTTTCAAACCACGCGTGATGGTGGGCGTGCCTTCCGGGGTTACCAGCGTCGAAGAAAGAGCGGTCAAGCAGGCCGCCGTCTCCGCCGGGGCTAAGGAGGCCTTTCTTATTGAGGAGCCTATGGCCGCGGCCCTGGGCGCCGGCATCGAGATCAGCGAGCCCTCCGGCGCCATGGTGGTGGACATCGGCGGGGGCACCACCGATGTAGCGGTGCTCTCCTTAGGCGGCATCGTTACCAGCAAATCCGTCCGCATCGGCGGCGACAAATTCGATGAAGCCATCGTCCGCTACATGCGCCGTTACCATAACCTGATGATCGGCGAACGCACCGCCGAAGAAATCAAGATCGAACTGGGCTCGGCCAACCCCGAAACCCGGGAAAAGACCACTACGGAAATCCGCGGCCGCGACTTGGTCAGCGGCCTGCCTAAGAATATTACCCTCCATATCCGGGAAGTGCACGAAGCCATCCGCGAGCCTCTGGAAGCGATCCTCGGCGCTACCAAAGAGGTCTTGGAGAAGACTCCTCCGGAGCTGGCCGCGGATATTATGGACAAGGGCATTATCCTTACCGGGGGCGGCGCGCTCCTGCACGGCATCGATATCTTTATCACCAACGAAACCCAGCTCCCCGTACATATTGCCGAAAACCCCATCAACTGCGTGGCCCTGGGCACAGCCAAGGCGCTGATTCATATTGACCGGCTGGAAAGCTCCCGCTCTATTAAGAGTCATCCGATCAAAAGATAAGTCCAAGGGGAAAAAATAAAAAAATAACTAAAAAAATAAACCCATTGCCCGATATATATAATAGAAGAAAGCAGAAACTCTCTAAAGAAAGGAGTTCCTATGCTAAAAGGATTATATACGAGCGCAATGGGTTTGGCTTATCTGACGCGGCAGCAGGAGGTCTCCTCCAATAACCTCTCCAACGTCAATACCCCGGGCTATAAGAAAGAGACTACCATCGCCCGCTCCTTTCCCAACATACTGCTCTCCCGGCTGAACGACCCGGCGGCGGCAGGGGACAAGCCTCCCGTAGTGGGACGTCTTTCCATGGGCGTGCAGCTGGCCGAGATGGTCACCGATTACAGCCGCGGCCTCATCCAGCAGACTGCCAATCCTCTGCAGATGGCTTTGATGGACGAAGGCTACTTCACCGTAGAGACGCCTTATGGTGAAAGATACACCCGTAACGGGGAGTTCCAGCTGGACCCCCAGGGATATCTGGTCACCTCCGACGGCTACAACGTAATGGGCCAAAAAGGCGCGATTAATCTCGCCGGCGGGGAATTCGCCGTAGATGAACAGGGCCGTATTGTCATGGACGGCAAGGAAGTGGATGCCTTAAGAATCGTCGCCTTTACCGATACCCCGGCTAAGGAAGGCTCTTCCCTCTTTTTCAGCGAGAATGTGGAAGACCTGGCAATGCCCTTGGTGGCGCAGGGTTTTATTGAAAGCAGCAATTCCACGGCTATTGAGGAAATGATCAACATAATCAGCATCGCCCGCGCCTATGAGTCCAGCCAGAGAATGATCCAGACCCAGGATTCCACCCTGGAAAAGGCCGTCAACGAGGTCGGCAGAGTCTAAGCGTAGAGCACCCGATTCGCCCCCCCTTGTCAAAGGGGGGAGGGAGAAGGCGAAGTCTGAGGGGGGATTCCCTTCTATAGTAAAATTGAGGCCGGACTGCTTGCAGGGGCCTCCCGGTTTCCGAATGAAAGAGGAAACCACACTTTACTGTCATGCTGCGCACACTTTGTTATTTTGACGTTGTCATTCTGAGCGCGTTGTCATTCTGAGCGCTTTGTCATTCTGAGCGCAGCGAAGAATCTTATCTTTAAGGAGGCACAGCCCTATGATGCGGTCACTTTTTACGGCCAGCTCCGGTATGCTGGCCCAGCAAACCAATATCGACGTAATTTCCAACAACCTGGCCAACGTCAATACCACCGGCTTCAAGAAGAGCCGGGCTGATTTCCAGTCGCTCCTCTACCAGGCCCTGCGGCGCCCGGTCGCCACCGAAGGTTTCTTCAACCCCACCGGCATTGAGGTGGGCAACGGCGTCAGAATTGTCGGCACGCTGAAAGATTACTCCGGCGGCATGCTGCAGGAGACCGGCAACGATCTGGATATCGCCATTGAAGGCAAAGGCTTTCTCATGGTCGAACTCCCTGACGGCACCGTCGGCTACACCAAAGACGGCGCTTTACGCATTGATTCCGCGGGCTATCTCGTTAATGCCAGCGGCTATTACGTCCTCTCCTCGAAGGGGAACCAGGCCATCTCCGGCGGGAATATTACCGTCGGCGGCAAGACCATGAAGCGGATCCTCCCGGATACGGTGGATAATATCATTAATATCGCCGAGAACGGCATCATCTCTACCGAGAAGGTTCCCGGTACGAACTCCAGCGCGCCTGTTATTGAACTGGCCAACTTTGTCAATCCTGCCGCGTTGGAGGCCAAGGGGGCCAACATCTATACCGCTAATGAAGTCGCCGGCAAAGTGACCATCGATGCCCCCTTGAAGGCGGGCCTGGGCTCGCTGCAGTCGGGCTTTCTGGAATCCTCTAATGTCAAGATCGTCGAGGAAATGGTGAAACTCATTATCGCGCAGCGCGCTTACGAGATTAACTCCAAATCCATCCAGACCTCCGACGAGCTCCTGGGCATGACCAATAACCTGCGCCGCTGATCTCTATTGTGAGCCCATTATCTTTCTGAGCCCTTCGCAGGCACAGAGTAGACTCCGCAAGAATCTTGACCCATTTGTCCTTCTGAGCTTTAGCGAAGAATCTTTCTTAAGGAGACTTTTCGATGGTCATTGACCCCCTTGCAGGTTCCGGCCTGACTAAAATTATCGAGCAAAATACCCAGAACAAAAACAGCGGCAACTTTCAAAAGATCCTGCAGCAAGCGCAAAAAGAGCAGGACGATAAGAAGCTGCGCGCAGCCTGTCAGGAAATTGAGGCGCTCTTCATCCACCAGATGCTTACCCAGATGCGGAACACCGTACCCCAAGGCGGCCTTATTCCCGAGTCCACCGCGGAAAAAATATACCGTGATATGCTCGATGAGCAGTACAGCCTCCTGATGGCCCATTCGCCGAGTAATCTCGGCCTGACCGATTTGCTATATGATCAATTGAAAGTCCAGGAAAAAATTAAAGTCCCGGATGATACCTCAACAGAAGAATAATAAGAGACAAAACTATGGAATTTGAGCGGCAGTATAAAAACTGTCCGCTCTTTTTGTGTTACATTAAAAATATTACAACTATCACTTTTTCTTTATTAAAGTGTTGTAATTTTGTTGTAATAAAGTTGGGATAACATGAATTATCTATGTGATAGTTGGTAAATATATTGATATGTTGCAATAATATTGTTATAATAACATTGAAATGGGGGTGTTATTATGCAATCTGAAGAGTTGCTTGCTTTGGTGAACAAGATACAATTGCAAAAATGCGAATCACAAACAATAGAGGTTAAAGCTGCCCAAACTGGTTGCCCCACCCGTCTTTTTGATACCCTGTCAGCATTCTCAAATCAGGATGATGGAGGTATCATTGTGTTTGGACTGGACGAAAATGCGGATTTTAAGGTTGTCGGTGTATATGATCCGCAAGACGTACAGAAAAAAGTAACCGAGCAATGCAAACAGATGGAACCCATCATCCGTCCGCTCTTTACCGTATGCACTATCGGTGAAAACGTTGTTGTTTCAGCTGAGATTCCAAGCGTAGACGCTGATCAGCGGCCCGTATTCTATAAGGGAGTAGGGAGAATAAAGGGCTCATATATTCGTGTTGGAGAATCAGACGAGAGGATGAGCGAATATGAAATATACAGCTATGACGCTTTTCGCAAAAGAATCCGGGACGATATGCGTAAGATTGAAGGCGTCAAGCTTTCCTTTTTTGATGGAAGGCGTTTGGAGCAGTATTTAAGTGCAATCAAACGTGACCGGCATAATATAGCTAACGCATCGGAAGATGAGATTTTAGAGCTTATGGGCGTAATATCTGACGGCATTCCGACATTGGCAGGTCTAATGGTGTTTTCACCTTATCCTCAGGCTAGTCTGCCTCAGCTTTGTATTACAGCAGTAGTGGTACCCGGATTACAAATAGGTGACCTTGGGGAAGACGGCGAAAGATTTCTCGCCAATCAGCGCATTACCGGTCCCATCCCGGAGATGTTGGAAGCGGCTGTAGATTTTGTTCGGAGAAACGGACGTGTTAAAACAATCATTGACAATGATGGACGAAGAATAGACAAACCGGAATTTCCTGTGAAAGCGGTTCGCGAAGCTATACTGAATGCCCTTGTCCACCGCGACTATAGTATTCACACAGAAACTGTGCCCGTGCGCATTATCATGTTTAACGACCGAATGGAAATAATCAATAGCGGTGGGTTGTACGGGAACCTTTCTATCGACTCTTTGGGTAAAGTTCACCCTGATACGAGAAACCCAACTTTGGCAAATATTCTTGAGCTTTTGTCTGTAACAGAAAATCGGTATTCTGGGATTCCTACCATTCGCAAGGAATTTAAAGAAGCCGGCCTCCCTGATCCTGTTTTCGTTTCATCCAGAGGGGAATTCATCGTTGTCTTTAAAAATGATCTTGTCTCTTCTCAAACACAGGATAATAGAGGAGATATGAATTCAGCTCTACTCCAATTTTGCAAGAAACCGCGTTCTCGTAAAGAGATTATCACCTTTACAGGGTTTTCTCAGTATTATACGATGTCAAAGCTGATTCAACCACTTCTTGACGCAGGAAAATTACAAATGACAATTCCTGAAAAACCGAAAAGTCGATACCAGCGTTTCGTAACGGTTGGAAAGTGTTGATTGCCAAAGCAGATGATAGGCTTGTGGGAAAAATAAACCTTGCGACTGTATCAAAGAGCGGACAGTTCGACCTGACCGCTCTTTTTTTGCGGAACTTTTTCGTATCTTTATGCGACTATAAAATAATACCAACGCCATACTTGCAGGATTGCGTTATAATTATGTAGAATAAATTTGCGTTACCCGTATTCCTCGAGCAACTTTATTCAAATTAGGTGAACCATGATTAAACGGATTCTCATTTTTATGCTCCTGGCCGTATTTTTCCTCGGCCTGCCTGTTTGGGCGGAAGAACAGCTGATGACCCGGCTGTATTTTGACAACTGGCTCTCCCGGGAAACCCAGCCGCTGACCCGGCAAATCACCCAGCTGAAGGAAGTCTTTTCCGGCCTGGAAGCATCCGTAAGGGAAATCAGGAGCCGGCTGACTACCGAAATCAAGCTCGTCATCGGCAAGACGACAGCCTGGATCGATGGGCAGGCCGCGGTCTTATCCGTCGCTCCGGTCATTAAGAATGACCGGACCATGGTGCCGGTGCGCTTTATCGGCGAGACCTTCGGAGCCCAGTTTGCCTGGGATGAGAAGACCCGGCGGGTCACCTACACCCTGGATAATCTCGAAATAATCCTGACCATTGACTCCAGTACGGCTACCGTCAGCGGGCAGAAAATCACCCTGGACGCCCCGCCCTATCTTATTGAGGGCCGCACTATGGTGCCGCTGCGTTTCGTCGGTCAGTACATGCAGGCTTCCTTTGACTGGGACGCTGCTTCCCAAACTGTGACCATTTACCGCTAGGGAACCCTAAACTTTAAGTAATGCAGGTGATTTAGGGTGGAGAAAATCGAAAAAATATTAAAAAACAAGATATTCATTACGATCGTATCTATCATTTTAATTCTGGGCGCCGCATACCTGGCCTATGACCAGTATTTCCGCCTGCCCTTCGGCAAAGAGCCGGCGCCTGTTGCCGATGGGGAACAGCCCCAGGAGCCTAAGGCTGAATTCGGGCAATTCAATGTCCTTATCGTCGGCCTGGATGGCCGTCAGGGCGTCAATGACCGTGCCGACACCCTCATTCTTGCCACCGTGGACGGAGAGAAGAACACGGCCCGCCTGCTTTCGATTCCGCGGGATACCCGGGTCAAGATCAAGGGCGGCTGGGATAAGGTCAACGCAGCCTATGCCTATGGCGGCATTGATTTAACGCTGGAAACCATCAATGATTTTCTCGGTATTAAAATTGACCGTTCTGTCGTTTTGGATTTCAACAGCCTGGTCAAGCTCGTGGACGAAGTCGGCGGCATTGAAGTCGATGTGCCTGTACGCATGTATGTGCCGCTGGAGGGCATCGACCTGCAGCCCGGTAAGAACCAGCATCTCGACGGCGAGCAGGTGCTGGCCTACGCCAGATTCCGCGGTACCGCCGAAGGGGATATCGGCCGCGTCAAAAGGCAGCAGGAAGTCATCGGGCTCCTCCTGGATAAAATTCTGCGCGTCCAGACCATTACTCAGATCAATGAAATGATTCCCATCTATCAAGAAGACGTCCGCACCGATTTAACCATTAAAGAAATGATCGCCCTGGCCCGGATCGCCCCGAAAATTATGGAAAACGGCCTGGAAACTATGGTGCTGCCGGGCGAAAACCAGAAAATCGACGGCCTCTGGTTCTGGGAGCCGGACCTGAGCAAGCTGGCCGGCATTTCAGCCGAAACTGCTGCAGGGGAAACTTCCTGAAAAGGAGTCCCTGCCTATACATAGGACATTGTGAGCGCAGCGAAGAATCTTATTCCCATTGGAGGAAGCATGGACACCGAGAAAGACAAAGACTTAGAAATTAATCTGCCCCGCCTGGTCAGGAAAAAGAGAACGACCAATTCCACGACGGTAATCATCTTGCTCGTCGTTTTCTTTGCCCTATGCGCCTTTGTTGGCTATTGCGCCGCCCGCGCCGTTTCCGACCCGCTCATTCCCGTGGAAGAGCCTAAGGAAGGCGAGGAGCAGCCCCAGTACGCTTCCGAGGACATTCTGAATCTCCTCCTTCTGGGCGTGGACCAGCGCGAGAATGAGCCCTCCCGGGCCGACACCATCATTTTAGCCTCCGTCGATTTGAAGGAGAAGCAGGTGCATCTCCTCTCCATTCCCCGGGATACCCGCACAGATATAGCCGGGAAAGGCATCAAGCGGAAAATCAATTATGCCCACGCCGTGGGCGGGCCGCAGCTGACCGTAGATACGGTGGAGCTTTTCCTCGACCTGCCCGTGCACTATTACATAGAGACCAATTTTGACGGTTTCAGCGGCATCATCGACGTCTTGGGCGGTATCAATATCAATGTAGAGCAGCGTATGTACTTCCCCGAAGAAGGCATTGACCTGCACGCAGGCCTGCAGAAACTGGGCGGCCATGACGCCCTCTCTTATGTGCGCTGGCGGGGGGACGGTACGGGCGACATTGGTCGGATCCAGCGGCAGCAGAAATTTTTCCGCGCTTTGGCTGACCAGGCTCTGACCTTTTCGACCATCTGGAAGATTCCCGATTTATTGGGCGAGATCAACAAATGCGTCAAGACCGATATGAGCCTGCAGAAAATGATTATTCTGGCCAACAAGCTGAAGGATATCGACAATATTGAGCTGGCTACCGCCACCGTACCCGGCGTGCCTGACGACGTCAACTACGGCGCGAGTTACTGGATCCACGACCAGGCCGGCTTGACCGCGATTTTAGAGGGTATTTACGGTGAGGACAAGCACGATACAGATATTACCAACCCGGACGACGCTCAAAAATCTTGATAGTTATACGAAATATATAATAGAGACAGCGCAATACTTCTTTATTTCTTGGTCCGAAACTGTTATAATGAGGTTCGTCTTGGACAAAAGGACTCCGGAACAAAGATAAGGAGTATTGCGTCTATGAAGCATAAGACAGTTACCATCCTGGGTAGTCAGGTTTCCTGTCTGACGATGGCCGAAGTGCTGGAATGGGTGCGCATGATGGTGGAGCAGCGTAAACCGCGCCACATCGTCACCGCCAATGCCGAGATCCTTTACAAGGCCTACCGGGAAGAAGACTTCCGCCGGCTTTTGGCTAAGGCGGACCTCCTCACGGCCGACGGCTCCGGCGTCATGCTGGCTTCACGCATCCTGGGGGAACCTATCCCGGAGCGTGTTACCGGCGTGGAACTCACCGAGCAGCTCTTTGAGCTGGCCGAAGAAAAAGGATGGGGACTGTACTTTCTGGGGGCCTCCCAGGAGACGGTGGAAAAAGCTGTCTTGAACGTCTTAAGCAGGCATACGCGCTTAAGGATTGTCGGCTACCGCCACGGGTATTATTCCCAAGAGGAAACCGCCCAGGTCCTGTCGAATATAAAGACAGCAGAGCCGGATATACTGCTCGCGGCGCTGGGTGTTCCGAAGCAGGAGGAATTCATCCAGGAACATCTGAAGGATTTGCAAGTGCCCGTTTCCATCGGTATCGGTGGAACCTTCGACATCCTGGCCGGCACGGCCAAAAGGGCGCCGGCATGGATGAGACGAAGGGGCCTGGAGTGGCTGTATCGGCTGTATCGTCAGCCCAGCCGTTATAAAAGGATGCTGGCCCTGCCCAAGTTTCTGCTGCTGGTTTTGAAAAACCGTTATATTTCCAGGAATTCCCGCATATAATAACTGTAGTGTGCGCGGGCGGAATACAAGCATAATTTTTATATATTTTTAACGTTTCCTAAATATTGACTTCACTAACTTGTGTGATATA
>JAVEYA010000023.1:0-27757 GCA_034003745.1 Clostridia bacterium | reverse complement strand
AAGCCTGGGCGTCCGTATTGACCGCGATAAAGTCGATGCCTTTTAAGCCGCTGTCAATCATTCTGTTCACGGCATTGCTGCCGCCGCCGCCAACGCCGATTACCTTAATCTGAGCGCCCTGATGCATATCTGTTTCAAATTCCAGCATAAATATATATCCCCCTTTTTCTAAGGCAAATTCCATTTCCACAGCGTCTATGTGTCAAAACAACCCTGTTCTGTTTGCTTGTTGATTCTTCTAAATCCATATTCCACAAGCTATCTGATTTTTCCTTTATGCAACAGAAGATTTTTATTTTTTTCGTTTGATCACCGGGGCGGTATCATAGCGCAAATCAATGTACTCCACCGTCTGGTCATTAATGATCGTCCCATGGTCAAACAAGAGCTCCCGAATCAAACTGATTTTGCGTTCCAGGTCTTCCGGAGGGCCGAATCGGATCTGCACCCCTTGTTTTGTTTTCAGAATCATAGACTCCGGCGTGGCAGCGACGATCTCGGAAACATTGCTTAGGAATTTCTCATCCAGAATATCCACCAACGCCAGCGCCGCTTTCAGACCGGGGGTCAGAATGTTTTCTCCCGGCAGCGGGCCCTCCTTGAGGCTGACGCCGCTGATAATGGGATAGGTTCTTTCCTTGAGTTCGGTGGTTTTCTCCAGGATAATCCCCTCAGGGTCTACGATGAGAAACTCTCCCTTTCCCAGAACAAAAGCACGGGCAAAGCGTTCCTCCACATTGATTAGCAGTGTCTGGGGGAGTTTTCGGGTAATGGCCGCTTTTTTTATGTAGGGGTGCGTCTCAATTTTCGTCACCGCTTCACGGGTATCCAGCTTAAAAATATTGGCGCCGGGGTTCAGTCCGGACAGATTGAGCACCTCTTCGGCAGGCAGCAGAAAGCTGCCGCTGACTTCGAAATGCACAACCGAAAAGTAGGCGGAGTTCAAGAAAAAATAGGCTGCCAAAAAACAGCAGAATAATAAAAAAAGCCACAAACCGAAAATTGGCGCAGCCCTTCTTTTTCTCTTCCTGATATTCTTAACTGTGGTGTTTGGTCGATATTCCACCAGTCTCTCCCCTGCCCGGAAATAGTTCTTAGATTAAAAACATTATAGCATATCGGCCGGGCTTGTCCAAGATTTAGTTAAAAAAAGGTAAAAGGTCAGACCCTTTTACACTCTCTTTCCTGCACTTCCCTGACCCGCTGGATTTCCGCGCCCATGAAGGAGAGTTTCCCTTCCAAATCTTCATAGCCCCGGTCAAGATGCTGAAGATTGCCTATGACCGTGACCCCTTCAGCGGCCAGCCCCGCGGTGACCAACGCCGCTCCGGCCCGCAGGTCCGAAGCCTCCACATAAGCGCCGAGCAGCTTTTTGACGCCTTTGATTACGGCCACATGCCCCTCGACCTTGATGTCCGCGCCCATACGCCTGAATTCATCCACATGTTTATAGCGGTTCTCGAAAATCGTCTCGGTGATGACGCCCGTGCCTTCGGATACCGCCAGAAGCGCCATCAGCTGCGGCTGCATATCGGTGGGAAAGCCCGGAAAAGGCATCGTCTTGATATCTACCCCCCGGGTCGGTTTCCCGGCCCGGACCCGGACGCCTCCCTCCCCCTCCGTAATCTGCACGCCGGCTTCGCGCACCTTGGAAATCACCGCTTCCAGATGTTCCGGAATAATCTTTTCTATATATATATCTCCTTGGGTGATGGCAGCCATCACTATAAATGTGCCTGCTTCCACCCGATCCGGAATAATGGTATGCTCCGCCGAGCTGAGTTCTTTCACCCCTTCAATCTTGATAATATCGGTGCCGGCGCCTTTGATCTTCGCGCCCATGCCGTTTAAAAAGCTTTGCAGGTCCACGATTTCCGGCTCCCGGGCGGCATTGCGCAGGATGGTCGTCCCTTCCGCCAAAGTGGCCGTCATCATCAGATTCTCCGTTGCGCCCACACTGGGGAAATCCAGGCAGATTTCCGCCCCTAAAAGCCTGGCGGCAGAGGCCTCAATATAGCCGTGCTTTTCCGAGACCCTGGCCCCCATCGCCTTCATCCCGCGCAAATGCTGATCCATGGGCCGCGAACCGATGGAGCAGCCTCCCGGATAAGCCACCCGCACCTCGCGGAAGCGGGAGAGAATGGGGCCCATCACCAGGTTGGAAGCCCGCATCATTCGGGTTAAATGCTCCGAGACCTCGTTGGAAACTATCCGGGAAGCGTCTATGGTCATGGTGTTGCCGCAAAACTCCACCTTCGCGCCGAGCCGTTCCAAAACATCTTTCATCACAAAGACGTCGCTTAATCTGGGTACGTCATGAAGGGTACAAACCCCCTTAGACATGAGACAAGCGGGTAAGATGGTCAGGACCGCGTTCTTGGCGCCGCTTAAGCGCACCTTGCCTGACAATCTGTTCCCGCCTACGATGACGTACTTTTCCAAGTCTGTCACCTCCTGTTGTCTTTAATTCCTAAGAAAACAACCTCTGTTTCCAGCGTTATGGATTTTTTCTTTTTGACTTCCTGTTGAACCTCCTCAATCAGCGTCAAGACGTCCGCCGCCTTGGCCTGATTCAGATTGACGATGAAATTACCGTGCTGTTCAGAAACTTGCGCGTCCCCCACCCGTTTTCCCTTCAGTCCCGCCTCTTCGATCAGGCGTCCGGCGGGTATCCCGGGCGGGTTGCGGAACACGCTGCCCGCGTTGGGCAAGTGCAGGGGGTGCTTTTTCTTGCGGTTGGCCAGATATTCTTCCATCTGCTTTTTGCTTTCGTGGGCATCCCCGGCTTCCAGCAGGAATTTCACTTCCACCACGATTTCTGCTTTATGCTTTAAAATGCTGGTGCGATACGCATACCCCAGCTCCGCGTTTTGATAAACTCTGCTTTCACCCGATAAGTCCAGGATCCTTACTTCCTTGACCACCTTGCTCATGGAGGAGCCATAGGCTCCCGCGTTCATGATAGCGGCTCCGCCGACGCTGCCGGGGATCCCGCAGGCGAATTCCAGCCCCCGTAAGCCCTTGCCTCCGGCCTGCAGACTTAACGTAGCCAGGGCAACTCCCGACTCGACCCATACTTCCGGTTCCTGCCAGACCATGCTGTTCAGATTCCTGGTCTGCAGAACCAACCCTTTTACCCCGGTATCGGCAACCAACACATTGGAGCCGGAACCCAAAAAGGTTACCGGAATATTTAACCCCCTCGCCTCCGCCAGGATTTGCGAGCAGGCCGGCCAATCCTTCGGCTGGCAGAATACCTCCGCCGGTCCGCCGATCCGCCAGGTTGTATGCTGGGACAGGGGCTCTTCCAGCAGAACTTCTCCCAGACCCTCTGTCTGCACAAAGTCATATAGTTTTTGGATGCTCATCTGATTCTCCTATCCACTTCGGTGTTGTCATGCTGAGGCAGTATCACTGTTGAAGAATCTTTATGCTGCTATGGGGTCAAGATCCTTCGCAAAACTCAGGATGACAAGAAAGGCGAATTCATCCGTGTTTCCTTCAATGCAGCTTCTTCGCCTTCAGGGCTTTGTACAGTTCGGTCCCGACGGTCCAGATATTGCCCGCGCCCAGCGTAAGCACCAGGTCTCCGGGCCGGACGGTCTCCAAAAGCTTTGCCACCAAAGAAGCTTTCTCCGCTTCATAGATGACCTGCTGTCCGGTCTGCCGTTCTATCTCCTTGAGAATGAGCTTAGCGTCTACGCCGGGAAGCGGTTTTTCACCGGCCGGATAGATCTCGTTTAGGAATAAGATGTCTGCGTCGGTAAAGGCACTGCCAAATTCCTTGAACAGAAGCTGCGTCCGGGAATAACGGTGCGGCTGGAATACCGCCACAATGCGCCCGGGTCTGATGGTCCTGGCTGCGGAAAGGGTGGTCTTTATCTCCGTAGGATGATGGGCGTAGTCGTCGAAAATACTGATACCGTCGATGGCGCCAATCTTCTGAAAGCGTCTTTGCACCCCGGAGAATAACTGCAGGCTTGCGGCGATACCGGCAAATTCCAATCCGCAGTTCATGCCGATAACGACTGCCGCCAGCGCGTTTAAGATATTGTGCCTGCCCGGAACGCTTAAATGAAGCGTCCCCAGGTACCCATCCGCATGATATACCTCCGTCTGGGTTTCCGAACCGTTCAAATCAATATTTTTAGCGTAAAAATCAGCTTCTTCCGTAAAGCCATAAGTAAAAACTTTTCGGCCTTCCTTCAACCGAGGTAATAATTTGCGTATTACGGGATCATCTAGGCACAGTACGGAAAAACCGTGTTCAGGCGTAATCGCGATAAATTCTGAGAAGGCATTCTCAATATTCTCTCTTGTCCCGTAATAATCAAGATGGTCATCTTCAATATTTGTTACAACAGTGATATCCGGCTGAAGTTTTAAGAAAGAGCCGTCCGATTCATCCGCTTCCGCCACCAGGTATTCTCCTGAGCCCAGTTTGGCGTTGCCGCCGATATCGTTTAACTCTCCCCCGACGATAACGGTGGGGTCCAGACCGTTCTTCTCAAACATCAGGGATACCATCGAAGTCGTTGTAGTCTTCCCGTGCGCGCCGGCGATAGCAATGCCTTTTCTTTCCTTCATCAGCATTCCCAGCATTTCCGCCCTTTGCATCACGGGAATACCTAAAGCCTGCGCTTTCATAATCTCAGCATTGTTCTTGGGTATAGCGGATGAAACGACCACTGAATCGACCTGGCTGTCTACATTATCTCCTTCATGACCGAGATAAATGGTGGCTCCGGAAGCTTCCAGACGCCTGGTCGTATCCGAAACCTGCAGGTCGGAGCCGGAAATGCGATAGCCTAATTCCACCAGAACCTTAGCAATCCCGCTCATCCCTGTACCGCCAATGCCGATAAAATGTATCCACTTTTTCTCAGACATTTATAATTATCCCCTTCCACGCCTTCCTTGCCAGTCCCTACTACCTCCTTAAAACAAAAAAATATACTGCCCCGTAATTTACTATATATGCAGTCTCTTAAAAAGGTGTTACTGGGGAAGAAGGCTGCTGCCGCCGCTATTTTACCAGATAGGGCCTCAACACGTTTAATATCTTCTCGATTGCCGTGCTATTTCCTGCTTGTTTGCTGTTTTCCGCCATGCTATATCTTTTTTGCTGATCAAAGATGATCTCCTCAATCTGTTTCACCAGCGCCCGGCCGGTCAGTTCCTTATCCGGAATGACCACGGCGGCTTTTTTATTCAACAGGGCTTGGGCGTTGTAGTCCTGATGATTTTCCGCGGCATAGGGATAGGGAATCAGTATCCCGGGAAGCCCCCTGGCCGTCATTTCCGAAATAAAGGCGGCGCCGGCCCGGGCTACGCAGAGATCGGCGCAGGCCAAGGCGTATTCCATTTGATGGAGGTATGGCCTGACAATAATATTGCCGTAATTACCCAGGTTTATACCCGCGCTTTGCAGTCCTTCCATGAAGGCGTCATACCCGTTGACCCCGGTAATATGAACGATTTGCAGCTTATCCTTAAGCTTTAGGATAACCTCCAGCATCGCCTTATTGATGCTGGCAGCGCCCCTGGAACCACCCACGCCCAGGAGGGTCGGTTTATCCGCACTGAGGCCGAAAAACTGCAGGCCCTCTGCCCTGCCGGCCTGCAGGATCTCGTCACGCACCGGCAGACCGGTAACAACCGCCTTGATACGCGCCTTTTCCGGGAAACGCGTCTTGGCTTCGCCAAAGGTCAGCATAATTCCCGTAACCCGGCGGGCGAGTATGCGATTGGTTAGTCCCGGTAAGGCATTCTGCTCATGAATGAAGGTGGGGATACCCCGCCTGGAGGCGGCCCAGACCATCGGCAGACAGACATATCCCCCTGTGCCGATAACCAGATTAGGCTGAAAATCCCGAATAATCCGGTCAGCCTGCCGCACGCCCTTCAGCGCCTTCCAGGCAGCCCGGAAGGCTCGCCAGGAGATCTTCCTGGGCAGCCCCTCCACATCAATGGAGATGAAAGGATACCCCGCCGCCGCCAAAATCTTCTTTTCCAATCCCGTTTCCGTACCTACATATAACAATTCGGTACGGGGCCAATTTTTATGTACGGCCTGTCCAATCGCAATGGCCGGATAAATATGGCCGCCTGTTCCTCCCCCGGTTAAGATTACCCTCATCTTTCCTCCCGCAACGCTTGAAATTCGCGCCACTCATTTTCAGGCGCCGTCGCAATACTTGGAGATATTCAAAAGAATGCCGGTTCCCAGCATGGATAATAACAGCGAAGAACCGCCGTAACTGATAAAAGGCAGGGAAATCCCGGTTACCGGCAAAAGTCCCGTCACCACGCCCATATTCAAGAACGCCTGGAAGACCAGCATGGTAGTGATGCCTACCGCCAGAAAGGAGCCAAAAGCATCGGGACATTTCAAAGCGATGCGATACCCCCGCCAGGCCAGCAAGAAGAATAGCGTGATCACAAAAACTCCGCCGATAAAGCCCATTTCCTCGCCTAAAATAGCGAAAATAAAGTCCGTATGCTGCTCCGGCAGAAAATCAAGTTTTTGCCTGCTGTTGCCCAAGCCCATGCCGAAGAACCCCCCGGAACCGAGCGCATATAAAGAATTGATCGTCTGATAACCTTCTTTGGACGCATACTTCCAGGGGTCCAGATAGCCAACAATGCGGTTCCAGCGGTACGGTTCCTGGATAATCAGCGCGGCGCCGGCAGCAAGTCCGCCCACGCCCAGCAAAACAATATGGTTCCAGCGGATGCCCGCCGCAAATAAGAGCGTCACAGCCGTAATCAGGAGGGCCATGGTGGTGCCCAAGTCCGGCTCCAGCATAATCAGTACGGCAATGACCCCCAACAAGACCAGGTACGGCCCCAGGCCGGTAATGAGGTGGTCTAACCGGACCTCCCGCCGGGAGAGCCTCTTGGCCAGGAAAAAAATCAAGGCCAGCTTCATCACCTCGGAAGGCTGTAAATTGGTGAAGCCCAGATCGATCCAGCGGCGGGAACCGTTTACTTCCGTGCCGATTCCCGGCACCAGCACCGCGCCCAGCAGCACCAATGTAATGATAAAAAACACATTGACATAGGGCTTCAGGCGAAAATAATCTATTTTCATCATCACCAACATGGCGGCCAGTCCTAAAAGCCCCCAGGTCAGTTGTTTCCGGACATAGAAATAGGGATCCAGCTCCAGCGTGTCATAATAGCTGGCGCTGAAAACCATGATAATGCCCACCGTCAATAAAAGCATCACGGCAAAAAATATGACAATGTCCGGCGATCCTTTCTTAAACGACATATGAACCTCCATTACTGAGTTCCTTGGTCATTCTGAACGCAAGTGAAGAATCTTGCTCCATTGCATTATAAAGATTCTTCGATAGGGTTACTGTCTCAGAATGACATCCTCAGAGCAGATTGTGTACCAATTCCTTGAACAGCTCGCCCCGTTCCTCAAAATTATTGAACATATCCCAGCTGGCGCAAGCCGGCGATAGCAGCACCACGTCTCCCGGCGCGGCCAGTGCGGCGGCTTTTTCCACTGCCGCGGGATAATCTGCGACCTGATAGAAATTGGTAAAGCCGGACTTTTCTACCGCCTCTTGTATTTCCGGGGCGGCTTTGCCCAGAAGAATCAAGGCTTTGACTTTTTCCTTGATTTTGACGGCAAAAGGTGTAAAATCACTGCCCTTGTTCTTGCCTCCGGCAATCAGGATAATCGGATTATCGTAAGCTTCCAGAGCTTTCATGGAAGCGTCGGGATTCGTGCCTTTGGAATCATTGACATATTCTACGCCATGATGGACCCGTACGCGCTCCAGACGGTGGGGCACGCCGGGGAAAGAGCGCAGCGTGTTCTTAATGCTTTCCGCGCCTACCCCCATCACCCAGCCGGCGGCAGCCGCGGCCAGCGCGTTTTCAATATTATGGCCGCCCTTAATGAAAATATCTTGCGTCTTAATGATGGGGATATTCTGCCCGGACCATTTGGCGGTCAGACAGCCGTCCTCGATACAGAACCCCTCTTCCAGATTATGCATTCTGCTGAAATATATAACCCGGGCGGAAGCTTTCTCCGCCAGTTTTCTGGTTTCTGCATCATCCCAGTTGAGGATCAGCCAGTCTGTTTTATCCTGATTGGCGAAGATTCTGGCCTTGGCCTCGATATATCCCTGAAAAGTGCCGTGCCTGTCCAGATGGTCGGGGGTCAGGTTCAGAATCACCGCTACTTTAGGCTTGAAATCCCGGGTGGTTTCCAATTGAAAGCTGGAAGCTTCCAGCACGGCCACATCCTGGGCAGTAAGCTCCTGGGCTTTACTGATGAAGGGAACGCCGATATTGCCGCCCACAAAGACGCCGCGCCCCGCGTCGCTGAAGATTTGCCCGGTCAGCGCAGTGGTGGTGGTCTTGCCATTGGTCCCGGTAATTACCACCAGCGCCGCTTTGGTCAGGCGGTAAGCCAGCTCCATCTCGCCCCAGACAGGCACGCCGGTCAGGGCGGCCTGCATAATCGGAGGAATGCTTAAAGGCACGCCGGGACTCTGTATGATCAGTTCTACCCCTAATTCCGCCAAATCCGGATGATATCCGAGAACCAGCTTTACGCCTTGGGTTCGCAGTTTGGCAAGCTCCGCGGAATTGAACTCCTCTTCTTTTTTTCTGTCATTCAGCCAGACCAGCGCGCCCTGCCCGGCCAGAAAAGCCGCTGCGCTCATTCCGCTCCTGGCCGCGCCGATGACCAGAATCTTTTTGCCCTGAAGATCCATCTTCGACTCCTTTTAATCTATCTTTTTGTTATTCTGAGCTTTAGCGTAGAATCTAATATAGCGTCAGCGCCACGGCCAGACAGGCAAAGACCGCCGCCGCGCTCCAGAAGGCCACCACCACTTTTTGCTCCGGCCAGCCGGACAATTCAAAATGGTGGTGCAGCGGGCTCATCTTAAAGAGGCGCTTGCCATGGGTCAGCCGGAAATAAACGACCTGCAGGATCACCGATAAAGCTTCCAGGACATAGACCCCGCCGATCAATAACAGCAATAATTCCGTCTTGGAAAATACCGCCAGGGAGCACAAGGCGCCGCCGAGGATGAAGGAACCGGTATCCCCCATAAAGACTTTGGCCGGATACCTGTTGAAGAAGAGAAAGCCCAGGCAGCATCCCAGTAAAGCGGCGGCGAAAACAGCCATGCTCAGGTAATTCCAGGCATAGCCCAAAATGATATAACACAAGGCGGCAAACAGCGTCACCCCGGCAGCCAGCCCATCCAGTCCGTCCGTCAGGTTGACCGCGTTGGCGGAGAGCATCACCAACACGGCAAAAGGCAGATACAGCCATCCCCACTCAAAAGTATAAGGCAGCCCCGGTATGCTCACTTCCGTTCCCCGGCCGCCGTAGCGGACCATCACATAAACATACGCCACGGAGACTAAGAAAAGCCCGATCATCTTCTCTTTAGCTTTTAAACCCAGCGGCCTTTTCATCACAATTTTGATAAAATCATCAAAAAAACCGATTAAGCCAAAGCCGGCAGTGGCCAGCAAAGCCGCCGCCAGCTGAAAATCAAGCTTTGTTGCCAAAATCACGCCCAGCGGCAAGGCCAAAAAAAACACCGCACCGCCCATCGTCGGCGTCCCGCTCTTGGCCAAATGGGCTTGGGGCCCATCCGTACGGACTTGCTGGCCAAATTTCAGACGCCTTAACAGGGGAATGAGAAACGGCGTACAGATTACGCAAACGCCGGTGGCAACGGCAATAGCCAAAAAAACAGGCTGCAAGAATAACCCCCCTCTATAGCGCCAGACCTTTCGCGATCTCTTCCATTTTTATACCCCGCGAGCCCTTGATCAGCACTACGTCCTGCGGCTCGAGAATCTCTTCCAGAATGGACAAAGCCTGTACTTTGTCCTCGCAAATATGGATATACTCTTTATTCATCCCGGCTCCAGCCGCTCCAGCCGCAATAAAACGGGCGATCCTCCCCACGGTAATCAGCCGGGAAACCCCGGCCTCCTGGACCTTTTGGCCAACCAGCCGGTGACCTTCTTCCTCATAATCGCCCAACTCATACATATCGCCCAGCACGGCGATAGCGCGCCCCCCGGAAGCAGCTCCGGATTTCAGCACCTCCAGGGCCGCCTGCATCGAAGCAGGGTTGGCGTTATAAGCGTCATTAATCAAGAGGATTTTTCTTGCGGGAATCGTTTTCAGCTCCAGCCGCATCGCGGTAAGCTGGAGCTTCTGCAATCCCGCTTTTATTTCCTCCCAGGTAAAGCTTAAGCGTCTGGCAATACCGATGGCTAGAAGTGCATTGGCTACATTATGTATGCCGGGAACGGGCAGTTCTACTGTAGCCTCCTTGCCGGCGCCGGACCAGACGGAAAATGAAACCGCCGGCTGCCCCGCCTTGGACCAGATTTCCCGGATATCCCGCGCCCACAGGTCAGCCGGCGCATTCCGGCCTATCCACATAATGCCGCTTCTGGCGTTGGACAGCCATGGCTTGAGCAGGGCACGGTCTTCCTTATTTAAAATTATGCCTCCGCCGGAAGGGATGTGTGCGATAAGTTCAGCCTTGGCCCGGGCGATGTTTTCCTGGGAGCCCAGAAGTTCCTGATGCGTATGGCCAACATTTGTAATAATACCATAATCCGGTTCAGCAAGACAGGCTAAAAAATCGATTTCTCCCAAAGCCCGCATGCCCATTTCCAGGACAATGGCCCAGTGCTTTTTCTCCAGGGACAACAGCGTCAGCGGCACACCCAATTCATTGTTATAGTTGCCGATGTTTCTAAGGACTTCGCCTTTTTCACTTAAAACCGACCAGACCATATCCTTGGTAGTGGTCTTTCCTGTACTTCCTGTGACCGCCACTACCGGACCCCCGAACTGCCGCCGCATGGACAGCGCGGTCTGCTGCAGCGCCTTGAGAGGCTCCGGCAGCAGGATCAAGGGCAACCGTCCCGGTGTAAAGCCTTCCGGCGTATAAGATACAACCGCGCCCACAGCGCCGGCTTGCGCAGCTTGCTCCAGATACGCGTGTCCGTCGCTTTTTTCCCCTTGCAGGGCAAAAAATAAATCTCCGGGCTTTAACGTTCTGGTATCGATACTGGCGCCGCGCGGCTCGATAGCGGCAGCTTCCTGGGGTCCAATGAGTTGGCCTTGCGTTATTTTGGCGATTTTCTCCAAAGTGAAATCAAACATTTGATCCTCCATTAGGGTCATTCTGAACCCTTCGGCCAGCTCAGGGTAAACTCCGTGAAGAATCTTACGCTGCAAACAGAAAGATTCTTCGACAGCCCTGCTGTCTCAGAATGACAACTTTGACCGCAGCGCTTCCTTAGCTACCATGCGGTCGTCGAAAGGAAAAACGTCCTGGCCGATGATCTGGTAAGTTTCATGCCCTTTGCCGGCGATAATCACAATATCATCCGGCTGAGCCATTTTCACAGCGGTATGGATGGCTGTTCTTCTATCCGGAATCACCTTATATTCTTTGGAGCCGGCTGTTCGCGCCAAGCCGGGAATAATATCATCAATAACGGCCAGAGGCTCTTCCGTACGGGGATTATCGGAGGTAACCACAATAATATCGGATAGTCTTCCGGCCACCTCACCCATCAGGGGACGTTTCGTCCTGTCCCGGTCCCCGCCGCAGCCGAACACCGTAATGATGCGCGCTTTGGCAAACTGCCGGGCCGTTTTGAGACAATTCTCCAGGCTGTCCGGCGTATGCGAATAATCAACTATAATCGTAAAGTTTTGATTGTCATCCACCTTTTCAAAGCGTCCCGGAATCCCCGGGATGCTTTCCAGCGTCGCGATAATCTTCTCCACCGGAACGCCTTCGACCAGCCCTGCCGCAGTTGCCGCCAGCGCGTTATAAACATTGAAGATTCCGGTCATTTTCAGCCGGACCGGCAGTGTTTTATCGGTGTATTTAAGCGTAAAGGAGGCCCCTCCGCCGGTAATTACCACATCCTCGGCGCGGACATCCGCTTCTTTTTTCACCCCGTAGGTGATCACAGCGGCAGAGGTCATTTCGATAATTCTTTCACCATAGGGGTCGTCAATATTAATAATGGCGAATTTGCGCCGTTTCTTATTGCTTTTGACGCCCAGGGAAGCAAACAGCTTGCCTTTGGCCGCCAGATAATTTTCCATATCCTTATGGAAATCCAAATGATCCTGGGTTAAATTCGTGAAGACAGCCACGTCATATTCCGTTCCTCTGGTCCGCTGCAGGTCCAGCGCATGCGAACTGACCTCCATTACCGCGTAATCCGCGCCCTTCTCCAGGAAAGCAAGAAAAAGTTTTTGCAGATCCGGCGCTTCCGGCGTAGTATGCTCCACAGGCAAAATTTCCTGACCGATACGGTTATGGATCGTGCCGATCAAGCCGGTCTGATGGCACTCCGCATCCAGCACCAGCTGGATTAAATTCGTCGTAGTCGTCTTCCCGTTCGTGCCTGTTACGCCTACAATATTCAGCTTATTTGCGGGAAAATCATACACCGCCGCGGCCAGATCGCCCAACGCGGCCCGACTGTTGGTCACCAGGAGCCAGGGATAAGCGTCCGACTTGTAAGCGGGGTCTTCTATGACGATGGCGGAGGCGCCTCTTTTGAGGGCGTCTTCAATAAACAAGTGCCCGTCTGTTTTAAATCCGGGAATAGCCGCAAATAACGCGCCCGGTTTAATCTTTCGCGAATCGTACGTTACTTCCGTGATTTCTGCGCTCATATCGCCGCCATATTCCACAATATCGGCATAGGCCAGGAGCTTCTCCAGTCTCATGCTTATCACCTCTTTCTGTCGTACCCATCTACGCCATACTTATATATTATTACCTCCGCCGCCATCCTGTAATCACGGACTGATTTCCTCCATGGCCGGCTGCGTTTCTTCTTCCAGGATCACAATAATCTTACTGCCTACAGGAACCTGCACGCCCGGTACGGGCTCCTGCCGGACCACCCGGCCGCTGCCCTGTACTTCAAAGCTCAGATTCAGCATTTCCGTCAATTCAATGACCTCGCCAATCGTCTTCCCTGTCAAATCAGGCGCCGCCACGGTTTCCGGGTTATTCCCGGCGGACGGAATACTGGTGTAAAGAATGACCCGGCTGCCTTCCTGATAGGCGCTTCCTCCCTGCGGAAGCTGTACCTTGACCTGGGTACCCTCGCCGATGGTTTCCGGCTTAAATTTCGCGTTGGAGAGCTGTCTCACAGCCTCTGTGACGCTTAATCCCGCCACATTAGGCAGATTCACCGTTTTGACTCCTTGCCCGGCGATTTGGGCTCCTTCCACCTGGGCCGGCACCTGCAGGTATCTTAAGGTGTCGCGTACAATATTCTTAAAAGCGGGAGCGGCGACGGTACCGCCGTAGAACGAGCCCTTAGGGGAATCTACGACCACCAGGCAAACCAGTTTTGGGTCATTGACCGGGGCCGCCCCCATAAAAGAAGCGATATATTCTGAAGTGGAATAGCCGCCCCCCGGGATAATTTTCTGCGCCGTTCCTGTTTTTCCGCCGACCCGGTATCCTTCGATATAAGCATTCTTGCCGGTACCCTGGCTGACGACTGTCTCCAGAATTTCCAGGAATGTCTCTGAGGTTTCCCGGGAGATAACCTGGCGTACGATCTCCGGCTCTATAGTCCGGACCAAATTGCCTTCCTTATCGCGCACTTCCTTGACCAGCTGCGGCTTCATCAGCTTGCCGTCATTGGCAATGGCGGCAAAAGCCGTTAAGAGCTGAATCGGCGTAACCGCGTTGGCCTGCCCGATAGACATAGTCGCCAGATCGATCTCCTGGCATCTATCCTTATTTACGAGAATGCCCAGGGCCTCGCCCGGCAGATCGATACCGGTTTTCCTGCCGAAGCCGAAGCCTGTCAAATACCGATAGAATACTTCTTTACCCTCCCGCAGGGCTACCTGCGCGAAAACCGGGTTGCAGGAATTCTGTACCGCTTCGGCAAAAGTCTGACTGCCGTGCGGACGGCCATGCCGCCAGCACCTTACCGTTTCCTTCCCCACTTTGATAAAGCCGGGGTCATAAAATCTGTCCTGGGGCCGCACAGCTCCCTGGTCCAGTGCGCCGGCCGCCGTAATCGTCTTAAAGGTTGAACCGGGTTCATAGACGTCGGAGATTAAGAAGTTTCTCCAGACGGAAGACTCGTAAGAGGCATATTTATTGGGATCATAAGCGGGTCCCGCCGCCATGCCCAGAATACGTCCTGTGGCCGGCTCCATAACAATCGCGCCGGCCCGGGCGGGCGTGTTTGTCTGCATGATTTGCTCTACTTCGCGCTCCACAATATATTGAATAGTTTCGTCAATGGACAGGATAATGCTGTTGCCGTCCTGCGGAGCGATATATTTTTGCAGGGCGTCCGGTATTTCCAGGCCCTTGGCGTCATATTCCACCATAATCGTTCCGGGAATCCCCCGCAGCGTTTGGTCATAGGTAACCTCGATCCCGTTCAAGCCCTGGTTGTCAATGCCGCAGAAGCCAATCACGTGGGAAAGGAGCCCGCCCTTGGGATAAAAGCGTTCCGGTTCCTCCACGGATTTTATCCCGCCCAAATTTAAGGATTTTAACGCCTGGGCCTGTTCGTCCGGTACATGCCGCTTAATCCACACAAAAGCCTGATGCCGGGTAATCAGGTCCAGAACTTTAGCCTGATCGATTTCCAGGATTTGAGCGATTTGCGCAGCTTTCTCTTCGGTGTTTCCTTCTTTTCTTACCTGCGCCGGGATGGCATAAAAAGAATCCGTACTAACACTAATAGCTAAGGGTCTTCCCTTAGCATCATAAATGGCGCCTCTTTTCGCTTTGACTTCCACATTGCGGAAGCGGGCCTGATAAGCCTTCTCCCGTAATTCTTCCCCCATTACAAATTGAACCCAGACTAAGCGGCCAATCAGCATCATCAGCATCAGACTGCCCAGCAAAAATACCAGTCCTATTCTTTTTCTGGTTTTAATTGATGATATGGACAATTCCCCCACTCCATCCGCCGTCTACCCTTTATCTGTCGGAGCCTTTACTTTGATTACCGCTGCGATCGTATTCAAGAGCTTCCGTCCGGCGGAAAGATTCCCTGCGTTATCTTCAGTGCCTCCGGCCTGCGCGACCATCTCTTCCGCTGCCGCCAAAGCGTTTGCTTCAGCCGCTAATCCCTTGGAAGCGGGATTGGCCTGCAGCGCCAGGTACTCCACTTTCGGCGCCTTGATCATGCCCATTTGCGCTATGGCCAGCGCTTCGATTCTGTCCAGGGAATTCAGCCGGGCGATTTCTATCCTGAGCTTCTCATTCTGCATGAAGATCTCCTGATTGACCTTATTCATCCGGGTCAGGTCAAAATGGAGTTTCGCTTCGTAAGCCTTCAGAAAAGTAAAAGACAGGCCCATGAAAAAGAGAACCGCAATAAGCGCCACACCGCAAAAAGTAGCGAATAATCCGGAATTTCTCCGGCTTACCCTCACACGAACTGTTGTGGTTTTTTTCGGTCCATAAGCGGGCAGCCGGTAACCATACTCTGCTCCTACGGCTTTTTTTGCTGCTACTACCAAGAATATTCACCTCAGTTTTCTTTAGAACAGCGGTGTTTTCTCCACTACTCTCAACTTTGCGCTGCGGGAACGGGGGTTTGATTCCACTTCTCTTTCCGTGGGTAGTACAGGTTTGGCGGTGACTATTTTTACTGCGGGCTTGTTATTGCAGACACAGACCGGAAATTCCTTCGGACACGTACACCCCTGGGCCTGCTTACGGAAAAACTCTTTGATCATACGGTCTTCCAGGGAATGAAAGGTGATTACGGCTAATCGTCCTCCGGGCCTCAGTATAGAAACGGCCTGTTCCATGGCCTCGTCCAAGATCTCCAGTTCTCTGTTTACCGCGATCCGGATGGCCTGAAAAGTCCGTTTGGCCGGGTGCGGCCCCTCCCGGCGCGCTCCCTTGGGCACAGCCTTCTTGATGATTTCCACCAGCTGACCGGTGGTAGCAAGGGGTTCTCTGCTTCTTTCCTCTACGATGAACTGCGCAATTCTTTTGGCCCAGCGCTCCTCCCCGTATTCGGCGATAATGCGGGTCAATTCCTCCGCCGAAGCCCGGTTCAGCAGATCGGCTGCCGAAAATCCGGCAGTGGTGTCCATCCGCATATCCAGAGGGGCGTCTTGTTGATAACTGAAGCCTCGTTTGATATTATCAAGCTGGTAGGACGATACCCCCAAATCAAAGAGTATTCCGTCAGCAAATCTGTCTGTCACGGTCCGGACGCTCTCCTGCAAATGTGTGAAGTTTGTCCGGATAACCGTGAAATTTTCTGCTCCGAGCGGCTCCAGCGCCTGCTTGGCGGCCATAACCGCATCTTTATCCTGGTCTAGTGCAATCAGTTGGCCGCCCGGCAGCAGCTTTTTTAAAAGGGCTTTGCTGTGGCCTCCTCCGCCGGCGGTACAGTCTATCATCAGCTGTCCCGGCTGAGGATGCAAATATGTAAGTACTTCTTCCAACATAACGGGCACGTGACTGAAGGTTGCTTCTTTCATTCCGGCACCTCTAAAATCCCAGATCCAACTCCATTATCTTTTCCGCCAATTCTTCGTAACTCTCTTCAGCTTCTCCGCTATATTTTTCCCAAATTTCCTTGGCCCATATTTCGATGCGGGTCCCTACCCCGATGATGACGACGTCTTTAACAATGTGGGCATACTCGCGTAAATTTGCGGTTATCAGGATGCGGCCCTGCTTGTCCGTCTCGCATTCCCCTGCGCCGGAGAAGAAGAAGCGGGCAAAGGCGCGGGCGTCTTTATTGGTGAAGGGCAGATTCTTCAGTTTATTTTCCAGGATGGACCATTCCGACTGCGGGTAGACAAAGAGACAGTTGTCCAGTCCCTTGGTGATCATAAACAAATCGCCCAGGACTTCCCGGAACTTGGCCGGGACAATCAAACGGCCTTTTTCATCTACTCCGTGCTGGTATTCGCCGGTAAACAATCTGCCTCACCTCCATCCGAACCACTGTACTCCACATTGTACCACTTTACTCCACTTTATACCACTATATTCTATGCGCATAGATGATTTCCTTCTATGCATAAAAACTTTTTTACATTTTTTCAAAAAAATTAACAGGCTACGAATCTTACTCGCAGCCTGCTTTTTAATTAGCTTTGTCATTTTGAGCTATGCGAAGAATCTTATTCTTTATATTCCCGGATAATCGTAATCCGTTGAGTAGCCGCGTTATAGTCTACCCGAGCTCCCAGACTCTCGCCGATGAAGCGCAGGGGCAGGAAGGTCCGTCCGGGCGGGGTAATCACCGGAGCGGCGTCCAGTTGGAACTTCTTCCCGTTGACTAAAGCTGTCTCAGAATCGAGGGTGAGGATGATTTGGTTGCTGCCATCGATCACGGTGACCTGACAGGTGGCCGCATGCCACTCCACTTTCGCCCCCAAGGCTTCGCCGATGAAGCGCAAAGGAACCAGCGTCCGGTTGGACCGGGAATCGACGAAAGCCGGGGCATCCAGGCCGACGGTCAAACCGTTGAGACTCCCCGCCACGCTGCCAATGGTGAGGTTCACCGTCCGCTTGCTTAGCTTAACGACGGCAAAGGTGCTGAATTTATCCACCGGGAAGGTTATGCTGACCGGGTTGCCGCTCGCGTCATAGATGATTTCGGCGGTAATGAGTTCGGTTTCACCGTCACTGTGGTAGGTGAAGACAGCAAGACTGTTTAAGAAGGCTTCTCTTTCCGCCGGGTCGGTAGGAATTGTAATTCCTTCCAGAGGAATGGTCACCTGTGTCGTACCTGTAATGTCGGTGGTGATCTCTGTAGTCTGTCCCAGGACGACCCCGCCTTCGGGATCAGCCATTTCCCCACCCCGCTCTACAGTGAGCTGCAGGCCTTTCCCTGCCGCGGTCAGGGCGTCTATCAGGGCGGCAGGCAGTTCCAGCGTGGCGTTGGGGGTGCCGACGATGACGTTCAGCCCGGTGGCGCTTTCCAGAACATCAGCAGGAATATGGACGTCCGTGACGGCAGTCTGGGAACTGGCCAGATTGAACTGGACAGAGGTCTTGCCTTCCTGCCTGGCCTGGCTTATTTGTGTTGCGGCTGTGCTTTGGATGGTGAAGGTCTCGGTAGTCTTGCCGGCCGCGTCCGTAACTATGGTTTTATTGATACCTGCCGAGGTAATTACGGCAGGTGTGGACCCTTGCCCCTGGGTAATAGGGGGTGGGGTCTGCGGCGCGGTAGGTGAACTATCGCCGCTGCCGGTGTCATCACCGCCGGACGATGTGCTGAACATTTTCACGGTTAGGGTGAATGACTTTGTCTGAGCCGTGCCGCCGGCATAACTGACTGTGGCCGTCAGGGTGACGGTCTTGTCCGCATCCGTGGGTGGTGTAACCGCGCCCGTGCCGGAGATATATCCGGAGGGAGCGGAGCTCCATGTAATCGTCGAGCCGTGTGTGCCGGTCAACGACAGCGTAAGGTTGGTCGTGATGTTGTTTTCTGCGCTGTTGCTCCCCTTGATGCCGCTCCATGTGATCGCAGCCGCATCACCGGCAATCCGTTCGTCCGACGTCCAGGACTGCCATTGCAGCTTGGGATAGGAATTATTCTCTATGATTTTCCAGACGGTATCAAAATCCCAGCCGATAAAGGTGGACTGTTTCTTCATATCCGCGATGCTTTGGGGTTCGCCCCTGCCTGTATCGCTTTGTCCCGAAGCATCGGCGTCATAATAGCTACCCTCGACGGGATAATTTCCATCACCGATCAGGCCGCCCTTGTTTGCGCTTGCTCCACTGACATTCCCTGCGCTGTAGCAGTTGCGGACGGGAGTAGTATCGGCTTCATTAAATCCGATCAGGCCACCGGCACTGGAGCTGGTTCCGTTCGATACCACATCGGCGGTGCTGTAGCAGTTGCTGATGGAACCTTGCTCATTCAAAGCGACCAGGCCCCCGACATCGGCGCCGGCTCCGTTTGCTTGTACCGTGCCGGTGCTGTAGCTGTACGAAATGCTTCCTGCGTTGTGGCCGGTCAAGATGCCGACCTTTCCAAATGTAGCTGCCGTTGACCTGACGTCGGCATCCTCCAGTGCGATCCGGGTTAATACGCCGGTGCCGCCCACATCCCCGAACAAGCCGACATAAGTTGCGTCAGAATCAATAGTCAGGTTGGATATGATATACCCGCCGCCGTCGTAGGTTCCTTTGAACTGGGTGGTGGTATCCCCGATGGGTATCCAGTTGGCATAACCCGACAGATCGATATCCGCGGTCTGCTCAAAGTGGACGGTATTGTCATTCAGATAATACCGTACCGCATTAAGCTGCTGTGGCGTCGCCACCTTATAGGGGTCTGTCTCCGTACCGCTGCCGTCGCCCGGCCAGCTTATATCCACAGTGAAGATGGCTGTCTTGAGGCCATAAGTGACGGTCAGCTCCTGACCTGTTGCCGGTGCGCTGCTGTTAAAGCCGCTGATGTGCGCCGTGGTGATGGGCAGGACGGCGGTGTTGTTACCGATATACTCACCTGTGACCACTAGTCCGGTGATATCCAGTGCTTCGCCCACGGTATACTCTGTTTTGTGGTCTGTGCTGGTTATCACTATGCCGTCAAGGGTGTAAATGGATGCGGTTCCAGATATATCATAGTCAGAACCAATCAATCCGCCTAAAGTTGCGCTGCTGCCGCCCGTTACAAGGCCGGTGCTGCTGTTGTCGGTCATGTCCGATATAGAAGATGCAACCGAATTATAGCGGTAGCCAACCAGACCGCCTGCGCCTGCGTACTCTCCGACGCTGACGTTTCCGGTACTGCGGCTTTCACGGATGCTGGCCAAACTCGATGAAGTCCGCCAGTGGCAGCCGACCAAGCCGCCAATGGAACCGTTTCCGCCAATCACATCGGCACTGCTTGTACCGCCCGTAATGTGTCCTTCATTCAATCCAGCCAAACCGCCTGTGGTTGAGGTGTTCCCTCCGATTACAGTGCCGCTGCTGCTGCACTGGCTGATCGTCCCTTCAACGTTTTTACCGACCAGACCACCTATGCTTTCGCCCTCTCCGGTTACGGTACCATCGCTGCTGCACTGGCTGATCGTCCCTCCATAGTTATAACCGATCAGACCGCCTACTCTTGCGTAGCCCCCTCCGGTTACAGTGCCATCGCTGCTGCATTCGCTGACGTTTCCCATGTTATAGCCAGCTAGCGCGCCTACAACAAATGCAAAATCTTTGGTTGAACTGACGCTGGCGCCTTCCAGCTTGATATTCATCAGATTCGCGCCGCTGCCTACCTGACCGAACAGCCCCACATACTCCAGCGTGCTGTCGTTGATGGTCAGGTTGGATATGGTATTGCCGCCGCCGTCATAGGTGCCGGTAAAGGGAGTGCTGGAATCCCCAATGGGCGTCCAGGCAATGTCCGTCAGGTCAATGTCCGCTGCCGTCTGCTGGAAGTATGCATCCCAATACGCACTGTATGCCGGGTCACTGAGATACACCAGGTCTGTCACCGAAGCAATTATGTATGGGCTGTCCGAATCGCCATCCCCAACCCAGGGCGCGTCAATCCCATAGGCCGGCGCGGGCGGAACCACTGCCAGCAGCCCCGCCATCAGGCAAAAGGTCAGAAATAAAGCTGTTATTTTACGCAACTTCTTCTTCATTCTTATCATCTCCTTATCATTAGGCAAGTTTCTTCGGAAAAAAAGGGATCTCCTGATAGCGTGTCCGTACGGCTAGCATCTCCGCATTGGCCTGATGGCGTTTGCGGAATTCGAAAGGCGTACAGCCGTAAAACTGCTTGAAGGCCTTAATCAGATATTTTCGGTGTGAGAATCCGCATTCCGCAGCAATCTCCCCGACCATTTTACCGGTGCCCAGCAGCAGCCGGACAGCCGTCATGCAACGGCCGCAGGCCACCAGTTCCCGGAAGGTGAGGCCGAATTTCTCCTTGATATCATAGGAGAAGTGCTGCAAAGAAATATCATTCTCCCGGGCCAGTTCACTGACCCCATGCCGTAAACCCGGCTCAGCGCGCAGGCGTTCAAAAACATACCTGTTGCGCTGCACTTGCTTTTCTTTAAAAGGTTTGACGCCTGCGCCATAGCGCAGATAGTCGAAGCCGCCGGTCAGGCGGGCCAGCAGTTCCGTCAAATAGTTGACGACATTGATTTCATAAAACAGCGGGGACGTATCTTGCTGTCTGAGTCCGCTGACCAGACGCGCCAGGCAGCCTTTCAGCTGGCGGTATTTTTCCGGAGCCTGCTGCTCATGATAAGTGGAGCAGCAATGAAAGATGATCTGGTCAAAATCAGGATGAACGCTTCTGCAAAAGTCCGGGTCGATCAGTACGGACAACAGGCAGTTATTATCTGTTCCGCCTTCTATGCGATGCGGCTCATTAATATTGACTACAGCAATATCCTGTTCTTTCAGCAGATGCGTTTCACCGCACAGGGTCACTTCCGCCTGCCCCTCCAGGGCAATAATGATTTCCAGCGCATCGTGCCAATGATAGGGATATTCCACTATGCAGCGCAGATGTGCTTGGACCGGCCTTCCCGGAGAAAATTCGATAATTTCCGGATACATCCGACATCTCCTTCCATTTTTCTCATTGCTCCTACTGTACTTAATTTGCCGGCGCCGCGCATTGACACTTTTAAGCTTTTTTAAATTTTTTTCCTTAAAAAAAGCAAAAAAAATAAACCCACCTTCCCGTGGGTTTTCTCCCTTTGGCCCTATTTATGGTTTTTACGGAATTCCGAGGGGGTGCAATGGAAGGTTCGCTTAAAATATTTTATCAGGTATTTGGCATCGGAAAAGCCGCACTCCTCCGCGATATCCACAACGCGTCTGTCGCTGCCTAAGAGCAGCCTGGCCGCCCGCTCACAGCGGCCGTAACACAATAGTTCCTGAAAAGTCATGCCGAACCGTTCGCTGATATCACTGGATAGGTGCTGGAGACTGACGCCTAATTCAGCGGCCAGATCCTTCAGGCCCCTCTGCACCTCAGGGTCGCTGGTCGTATGCTTAGCCAGGCAGCGCAGCCGGGTAACGCGCTTCTCGTCAAAAGCCTGGGTACCGTAACCCCAGCGCAGGAGGTCAAAATGATAAGCAAGATAAGTCAGCATTTCCTGCAGCAGCTTCTCCACAGCAGCAATATCAGATGAACCCGGGCCTGGGCCTGTTCCGTATAAAGCCGCCAGGCGGGTGATATATTCCTTCAGAGCCTGATACTTTGCCGGCGCCCGGGATTCATGGTAAGGCGAGCAGCAATATATAAAAAGATAATGCCGCGGCAGAACACGACGACAAAATTTTTCATCAATCTGAATAAACAGGATTTTGTCTGCCCCATCGCCCGTCAGACGGTGAAGCTCCTCCATGTTTGCAATAGCGATATCACCCGCTGTGAGTACCAGTTCGTCATCGCCCAGGCCGATGTTGACCTTGCCCTCCAGCACCTGGATAATCTCCAGCGCGGTGTGCCAATGGTAAGGATAACGATTGCCGCTCGCTACGCACACCCGGACCGGTCTGTTTTTATCAAATTCAATCGGTTCAGGGCGCATTTTGACTGTTCACCTCACGTTTGGACAATTCCTCTCCTGATTATTGTATAAAAATACTGCTTTTTTGAACAGCCACAATTTCGTAATTCGTTCGCAAATATTATAAAAATACGTCCTTCAGCGCCACCTTCAGACCGGTGAAACAGGCTGACTCCGCATACTCGTGGACCCCTTGCTGAAATACGATACTGTTGGCTATCTCATTATTATCGAGCGTATACACCAGCACCTGTTTATTTTTAGGGTCAACCATCCAGTACTCCCGGACTCCGCACTGTCTGTACAGATCCGTTTTCTTTAGTATATCCTTGCTGCGGGTGGAAGGTGAAAGCACTTCCACCACCAGGGTGGGGACTCCTTTGTACTTGCCCTTTTTGTCCATGTTATCCCGGTCACAGATTACGATGATGTCCGGCTGGACGACACAAATGTTATCCGCCGCCTTCATCAACGTGACATCAAAGGGCGAAGTCAGGGGAACGCATTTTTTATTTTTAAACCAGTTATAGAATGTACCGTGAATTTCATGAATTGCGATTTGGTGATCATAAGAAGGCGCCGCAAGATTGTAAACGACGCCGTCAATCAGCTCAAAGCGCTGCTCGGAAGCCTCCGTCAGTTCCAGAAATTCCTCATAGGTCACCCAGCCCGCCCGGGTCTGGTATTCCATGGCCCCTTCGGCGATAAGGCCGGCGTCCGGGCCTTCACAGGGCACTATCCTGGCCACATCTTTGCCGTTTTTGGTAATGATGATTTCTTCGTTTACCTCCACAAACTTCAGGTATTTGCCGAAATTATTCTGGACATCCGTCGACGGCACTCTCATAACAGACCCTCCCATTTAATTTAGCTATATATTAAAATTATACTTATATATTAGCTAATTTGTCAAGAGTTTGTTATTTCTTAGCTAACTTATTCAAATTTACGGCTAAATATTCCCACTTAAGTTTGTACTTATCCCGGGCTGCGGAGGCCGAGGACATCCTCCACAGCCAAAGACAGGATGATGCCTCTTGCTTCGGTCTTTATCCCGGCGGACTGATTGATCGCCTGCATAATCGCATGTTTATCCGCTTTGTTACAAAGAATGAACAGGATGGTCTTTTCCGCTTGGATGGAAATACCCAGAAATTTTTCCGCATTTTCATATCCCATCCCCCTGGCGTCGAGCAGGGTCCCCCCCGTCGCTCCCGCTTCTTTGGCGGCAGCCATAACCATATCGTCATAGCCACGGTTAACAATTGCCAGGATCAACGTATATTTCGCAGTGGCTTCCATTTTACTGATTTCATTTTCCATATTTGTGCGTTCCTCCTGTGTTAATAATTGGGACATAATGTTACCGATCCCTGATATCGGCAGGGTAAAAGCAATTCCATGACCGGGTTTTTTCAGTTTCATTTTCTCGGAAACAAGCGCGAGCAGCGCCGGTATTTTGCCATGCGGCGTCAGGGTAATCACCACATCCTTCTCCGTTTCTCCAATGCCCAGATAGTCGAGTATCTCCGAACTGGCCGTACCCAATCCGAAGCAGAGAAAATGAAAATACAGATGTTCCTGCTTATAGATTTCCGCGATTTTCGGCCCGTTTCCCCGGTCCACAATGGTCACCAAGAGTTTGATAATGCCCCGGTTTATGTCCTTATGCATCGGCTTTTCCCTCCTCGTAATCGACAATGACATCTTCCGTCTCCAGTTGGCTGACATCAGTCTCTGCAGCAGCGGCCTTCATTTTCCTGTCATACATCAGGCCCATCAGCTGGATGCTGATCAGCGGCATCATAGCAACCATGGCGACAATGCCGAAAGCATCCGTCATGATATTGCCCCCCGCACTTCCGCACGCCCCTATGGCAAAGGGCAGCAGAAAAGTAGCGGTCATCGGTCCGCTGACAACGCCGCCGCTGTCAAAGGCAATCCCCATAAAAATCTTCGGCACGAAAAAGCTCAGAATGAGCGCAGCCAAATATCCCGGAATCAAAAACCAAAAGATCGATATGCCGGTCAACACACGGACCATGGCCAGGGCCAAAGCAGCGGCCATACCGATAGCCAGGCTCCGCTGCATGGATTTATAGGGGATGGCTCCGTGTGAGACACCCTCTACTTGTTTGTTCAGAACATGTACAGCCGGTTCCGCGGCAACAATAAAATAACCGATCACCATACTTAGCGGAAGGAGCAGCCACGCATATGGGGAAGCGGTGATCTCCGCGCCGATATAGTGGCCTGTGGGGAGAAAACCGATGTTTACCCCGGTCAGAAAGAGGACCAGCCCGCCCAGCGTATAAACCAGCCCCACCCCGATCTTGATTAACTGGCGCTTTTTAAATCTTTTCGAAATCAATTGAAAAACAATAAAAAACAAGACAATGGGAATAAGCGCCACGCAGACCTCTCTAAAGTAAACAAGAATGCCTGCGCCGAACTGCTGCGCAACGTCTTTGGTTGTAAGCACATCCGGAATAACAGCGGCAGTGTAATCCGCTATGGAAGGATTATACCATATGCCCAAGACCAGCACCGTTAAAATAGGGCCAATACTGGCAATGCCCACCAAGCCGAAACTGTCGTCCTGAGCCCCCTTGCCGCTACGGATGGAAGCCAGGCCCACACCCAGCGCCATAATAAAAGGAACGGTAATCGGACCCGTAGTGACCCCGCCGCTGTCAAAAGCCATGGAGACGAAATCTCCGGGAGCGAAGACAGCCAGAATGAAAACAAGGGCATAGAAAAAAATGAACACATGCGTAAGATGAATCTTAAAAAATGTACGCAGCGCGGCAATCGCCAGGAAAATCCCCACACCCAGCGCCACTGTAATAATCAATACCATATCGGGAATCGTAGGCACCTGATGGGCCAAAACCTGCAGATCCGGTTCGGCGATGGTAATCAGTAAGCCCAGAATAAAGGCTACAGCGGTTACGAAACCAACCTTTTGTGATTTGGTAAGCTCAGTGCCGATTCCTTCCCCCATGGGGAGCATGGCTACATCCGCGCCCAGGGAAAACAAACCCATTCCTACAATCAGCAGCACGGCGCCTGTCATAAACAGCAGAATAGTTCCGATCGGCATAGGAACTACCGTCACACTTAAAAAAAGCACGATTGCCGTTATGGGCAGTACAGAGGATAGCGCTTCCTTAATTTTTATCTTTAAATTTTTCTTCATTGCAACTCTCCCTTCTGATAGATCATATCCCGGACAGCCCAGATGACTTCCTGAATCCCCTCACATTTATGTCTTGGCCCCTTTTGCTTTCAAGAAGCCCCTTTTCAATAGCTCCAGCCGCTGGGTGTAACGCAAACGGATCTGCGCATAGCCGGATATATCAAAGAAAGCTGTAGTAAAGGCTTCTCCGGTCAGGGGTAATAAGACGCCCAGCATATTGCCGAAATCATCTTCATTGCGGATATCCAGCGCATCCATATCAATATAAGGAAGCAGTTCACCGATAAATTCACCGAAAGTATTTTGGCCGGCCTTATGGGCCCGGTGGCGCAAAAACTCGGCATTCACCGAAATATCCGCAAAGAGATTTTTGAAAAAGGCGTTGTTCTTCTCCTCCGTGACATATCCATAAGTGAAATCAAAAATATCGAGGAACATCTGAAATAAATCGCCCCCATTTCGCTCCAGGCTCACTAAGGCGTGCCCTTTCAGCATCTCCTGGTAATCGCTCAGCAGATAGCGCAGCATATCCTTTTTATCCTCAAAATATTGATAGAAGCTGCCGCGGGGAATCCCGGCCATCCTGATAATCTGATTGATGGATACTTCCTCAAAGGATACGCGGGAAAATTCTTCATGAATGGCTTCCAGCAGCTTATTCCGTTTTTCTTCCGGCAAATTAAAAAAGGTCTTGGTAGGCATGCTTTTTACCCCGTTTCAGGTTTTTTCCCCAAAGGACGTCCGGCACTTGGGACAACGGACGACGATACTTCCTTTTCCTCTGGGCACACGCAATTGTTGCCGACAGGAAGGACAGGTGTAGAAGCGGTGGGTTTTCCTTTGACTGAAGCGCAATTTTCGTTGGTTCAATGAACGGACGATCTTATTTTTTAGACGAAGGAAGGAAAGGTTTTCCCGCCTGCGTTTTTCCGCATTGCGGGAAAATACACGGAAGAGACAAAAGAACAATAAGACGACCGCCAAAGAATTCAAAAGCTGCCACTTCATCCATAGCGCTATAGCGCCAAATATCAGGGCCAAAACAGTGAGGAAGCGGCTAAGATCGTCCTGTCCATAACGTCCGTACATAAAACGCTGCAGCCATGCTTTCATCCCCATTCTCCTTCCGTGTCTTATTCTACTCAGGTTAGCGCAAAATATGACAGGGTGTCATATTTATATTATAATATGACACCCTGTCATGAGTCAATTCGCGGAAAATATTTTTTTAAAAATATTAATACTATTTCTTATTTTGGCCGTATCAGTTCCCGGTGGTCCATGTAACGCCGGTGTCGATGGCGATAAGGCCTTGCGGCGTTTCCAGCAGGTAGTTGTTCACGACATATCCGCCCAGATTGTGTATCTTGATATCCACCAGGCGCCTCCTCCGGCATTACCGGATTAAATGGACGAAGGCATATACGGTCGGGCGTACAGTTCCTTCTTTTTCAGGCCGTATTTCTTGGCCGCCATGCGCCAGCCCATGCCGCCCATAAAGAAATAGAGAAGGCGTGGGACCCTTACCTTAGTCAGGACATCTTCCGACGCTCCCCCCTGACCGCTCGTGATTTCCTCCTTCATCCGGGTAATCGCCCGGCTGATATCCGCAATCACTTTCTTCACCATCGGCGAATCCAAAGCCTCCGTCAGCATGCCACCGCCGCCGATTAGTACGCCGGAGCGGAACTCCGCGCCAATCCTTTGGCCAAAACAGCGGATAACGCGCACAGCTTCCGTATTATTTTCCGGTTCCGGGAAACCGCAGTTAACAATTGTATAGACTGCGGGTTTCTTCCTGTCCGGAAAGGCTTTCACATAATTGTCATAATCCTGGAGAAAACGCGTCAGAATAGCGGGCAGGCAAAAAATAAACATATTATATCTCCTAATGTTTCCTTCGTCTTCACTCCCTCTTATAAAACAGCCTTGCGGTATATTAAGGCGCTTCCGGGGGAGAAGATGGAACAAGTCAGGCCAGGGAAAGAAAGATTCCCTCCAGA